>JAZKIK010000467.1:2718-4205 GCA_040384925.1 Pseudomonadota bacterium
TCAGGCAGCCGAGCCAGCCAGAACCTGCTGCAACTCGCCGTTCTGGTACATCTCCATCATGATGTCCGAGCCGCCAATGAATTCGCCCTTGATGTAGAGCTGGGGAATGGTTGGCCAGTTGCTGTATTCCTTGATGCCGTGGCGAATTTCGGCGTCTTCCAGCACATTCACGGTAGCTGGTTTGTTGATGCCGCAGGCTTTGAGGACCTGAATTGCGCGGCCTGAAAAACCGCACTGTGGAAACTGGGCTGTGCCCTTCATAAACAGTACAACGTCGCTGGATTTGACGATTTCGTCAATGCGTTGCTGGGTGTCTTGTGTGTCGCTCATGGAAATTCCTTGTGTTGGTGGCCTTGCGCCCATAAGTGCCGTCAGGTATTCAAAATTCAATGGCCTGACTGTGCCCCTATTATCCCGTCATTTCAATTCGGCCATCGCCCGCCCGAGCAGCGCCTGATGCCCGCCAGGTCGAGCCGGTGTTGGACCTGTTCAAAACCGCCTTGTTTGAGCAGCGCGCAAACCCGGTCTGCCTGGTCGTGGCCGTGCTCCAGCAGCAGCCAGCCGCCCTGGTGCAGATGCCGGGGGGCGTCATTGATGATTTGCCGGATATCGTCCAGCCCGTCATCACCAGCGGTCAGCGCCGCCAGAGGCTCATGCACCAGTGCGAGCAGATGCGGGTCGGCATTGGCGATGTAAGGCGGATTGCTGACAATCACATGATGCTGGCTGCTGACCTGTTCAAACCAGTGGCTTTTTGCAAAACCGATGTCAAGCTGCAAAAGCTGTGCATTCTCAGCGGCGACAGCAAGCGCATCCACACTCGCATCAAGCGCCGACACTGTGGCCATACGGCCGGCCATCTTGAGCTTGTGCGCCAGCGCGATGGCAACGGCACCGCTGCCGGTTCCGAGGTCAAGAATCTGTGGTTTGAAGGCGGGCGCAGCGCCCTGATACAGCTGGTCAAGCACATCGAGCGACCATTGCACCAGCGTTTCGGTATCTGGGCGAGGCACCAGAACCCGCGCGTCCACCATCAGGTTCAGGCCAAAAAACTCTTTGTAACCGACGATATAGGCCAGTGGTTCGCCCCTTGCCCGGCGCTGGCTCAGTTGCTGAAACCTTGCCAAACTAGCCGGCGACAACACATCATCATCGTGCGCCAGCAGCCACGCACGGTCGGTCTGGTTTTTGCCCAGGGTGTGCAGCAGCAGCAACTGGGCGTCAAGCCTGTCAATCGGCTGGCCTGATGCGGCTGTTTGTACAGCCTTCAGCGCTTGCTCAATCGTGCTCTGCATCAGCTGAAAATCCCGGATTTGCTATTGCATAAACAGCTATTCATGTCTGCAGTAATTACGCAAGCGGCATATTTGCTACATAAATTTTTCATCTTCAGCCCTGCGACGCGTTTTCGAGTTCTGCCAATTGCTCGGCACCGCGTGCCACTTGCAGTGCGGTGATCACGTCCTCCAGATCACCTTCCATGATGG
>JAZKIK010000467.1:4215-6682 GCA_040384925.1 Pseudomonadota bacterium
TACAGGGTCAGGTTGATGCGGTGGTCGGTCAGGCGGCCTTGCGGAAAGTTGTAGGTGCGGATTCTGTCGCTGCGGTCACCCGTGCCAACCAGGCCTTTGCGCATGGCAGCGTCCTTGGCAGCACGTTCGGAGCGGTCTTTTTCATGGATGCGCGCTGTCAGCACTTTCAGCGCCTGGGCCTTGTTGCCATGCTGGCTGCGGCCATCCTGGCATTCGGCGACGATGCCTGTGGGAATGTGGGTGATGCGCACCGCCGAATCGGTTTTGTTGATGTGCTGGCCACCGGCTCCACTGGCGCGGTAGGTGTCAATACGCAAATCAGCCGGGTTGATCTTGATGGCTTCCTGCTCGTCTGGCTCGGGCAGCACCGCTACCGTACATGCGCTGGTGTGGATGCGGCCCTGGGTTTCAGTCGCCGGAACACGCTGCACACGGTGGCCGCCCGACTCGAAACGCAGCTTGCCGTAAACCCCCACACCCAGGCTGTCGGCCGGGCCATCCACACGCAAAACCACCTCCTTGTAGCCACCGAGCTCGCTTGGTGATTCGCTGATGATTTCGGTCTGCCAGCGGTTGCGTTCTGCATAACGGGTGTAAAGGCGAAACAGGTCGCCAGCAAACAGTGCTGATTCGTCGCCGCCCGTGCCCGCCCGGATTTCAATAAACGCTGGCCGCACGTCGTCCGGGTCTTTGGGAATCAGCATCAGCTGCAGGGCTTCATCGATCTGTGTGATGTCGGCTTTGGCGGCGGTGATTTCTTCTTCAGCCATGGCCGTCATCTCGGCATCACCCTTGCTGTCTTTCAGCATCTCTTCAGCGCCCAGCAAATCGGCCTCGCGGCTGGTCAGCTTGCGGTATTGCTCGGCCACCACACTGACTTCGGCATGCTCGCGTGTCAGGCTGCGAAAGCGGCCCAGGTCGCTGACCACATCGGTAGCTGACAGCAGGGCATCAAGCTCATGCAGTCTTAAAAGCTGGCGATCCAGGGTATGTCTGAGGAAGGGTTTCATGGGCTGGGTACGTCCGGTGCCGGATGCAAATTGGGGTGCGATGGAGGCGAAAAGACAAAAACAAGATGTCAATCCACCATAAAAACAAGAGCTTCCTGTGGCTCTGCACAAGCGCAAGAGGCTTGCCTGCTGGTATGGCCGAAAAAACCGGCGGCTGCGCGCAGCTAACGCTCTTTGTCCTGCGCGCGCGTTTTGGGCAACTGGCCACGCAAAAACAGCTTTGAAACTGTCTGCGCTGTCATTTCACGGCTGCTGGCATCGCCCGCATGCAGCTCGGCCAGGGTGCCATGCAGCATTTTTTGCGTCAGGCCACGGCTCAGGGCTTCCAGTACCGTGTCAATCGATTCACCCTTGGCCAGCAGTTTTTTGGCGCGGCCAATTTCAAGCGCACGCCATTCGTCGGCCTGGGCATTGAGCTGCTGGATCAGCGGCACCGTGCCGCGCTGGCTCAGCCAGTGCATGAAGTTCTGCACACCTGCGTCAATGATGACCTCAGCTTCGGCCACTGCAGCCTGGCGGCTGTCCTTGCAGGTTTGCACTACCTGGGCCAGGTCGTCAACGGTGTACAGGTAAATATCGGGCAGTGCCTTGACTTCGGGTTCGATGTCGCGCGGCACAGCCAGGTCAACCATGAACATGGGCCGGTGCTTGCGCAGTTTGACGGCACGTTCAACCGCGCCCAGACCAATGATCGGCAGCGTGCTGGCGGTGCAGCTGATGACAGCGTCGAACTCATGCAGGCGGCTGGGCAGGTCAGCCAGGCGCATCACCTGTGCGCCAAAACGGCTGGCGAGTTTTTCACCGCGCTCCAGGGTACGGTTGGCAATCACCATGGATTTCGGGTTTTTGGCCGCAAAGTGGGTGGCGGCCAGCTCAATCATTTCACCCGCACCGACAAACAGCAGCCTGATGTCATGCAGGTCTTCAAACAGCTGCCCGGCCAGTCGCACCGCTGCGGCAGCCATGCTGATGCTGTGCGCACCAATTTCAGTGCTGGTACGCACCTCTTTGGCGACAGCAAACGAGCGCTGGAACAACTGGTGCAGGGTGGAGCCCATGGCACCTGCGTCTTCAGCCGCACGCACGGCATCCTTCATCTGGCCCAGAATTTGCGGTTCACCAAGCACCATGGAGTCCAGCCCGCTGGCAACCCGGAAAGCATGGCGCGCTGCGCGGTCACCTTCAAGTGTGTAGGCATGGGAGCGAAGCAGGGCCGGCGACACACCGCCGCTGTGCGCCAGCCAGTCAAGTGTGTGATCCAGATCCGGCCGCTCGCCCGCGCAGTAGATCTCGGTGCGGTTGCAGGTTGACAGAATGGTCGCCTCGGGCTGGCGGGCCAGGGATTCGCGCAAACCCTTCAGGGTGGGCGCGATCTGCTCCATTGAAAAGGCAAATCGGCCACGCAAATCGAGCGGTGCAGTGTGATGGTTTAGCCCAAGGGCCCAGACAGACATCCT
>JAZKIK010000468.1:0-2691 GCA_040384925.1 Pseudomonadota bacterium
TCGATGTTGATCAGTGTGGAGTCCATGTCAAAGGCAATCAGTTTGAAGTCTGTGAGTTTGAGATGGGGTGTGGCGACGTTGATGACGAGGCCGGGGGAGGTTTCTGTTGGGGTCATTGGGTATTGAGTTTTGCTATTGGTTCGATAGCGTCTTGTGCCCATGGGGGGCGCAAGAGGCGAATTTGATTGATATTTTTCAGTTTGACGGCTGTTTTGGCCGGTTTTGCGGATTTGTAGCTGCTGCTAAAGCCCCATGCTCCATGTCCTGGCGCAACTGCTTGCGAAACCAGGCGCTGAGTGAAAGGCCTTCGGCTTTAGCCGCGTTGCGGGCGGCTGCCTTGAGCTCGGGGTGCATGTAAATGCCGAGTTTTTTGAGTTTCTCAGCCACTTTTTTCTGCTCCCGGTATTGTCTTGTCTGCCAACCAGTTTTCTACCTGCAAACCCGGAACCCGCAAAAACTCGTTATCTGCGCTGACCAAAGTGGCATTGATGGCCAAAGCGTGTGCAGCTATCAGCGCATCGTTGCCGCCAATCGGAGTTCCTGCGGATTCAAGCACGCTACGCAATGCTGCATAGTGGACGCACATATCCGGCTCCAGCGGCAAGACATCGACTGACTCCAGCACGCGCTCATAGTGGGTCACCCAGCGTGGATGGGTGCGGCGGCGTATGCCAAACAGCAATTCACACTGCACCACCACGCTGGTACACAGCCTGGCACTTGGTTTGTTTTTGAGGGCTTCACTAAAATGCTGTGCGGCGAGCCCCTCCGGGTTCCGCATCATGTCGGACAGGATATTGGTGTCGAGCAGATATGTTTCTTGGAGGGCCGCCATCAACCTTCACCCAGATCAATGTCATCGAGTGGCAAAAGGCCTGCATCGACGTCCGGAAACTCTTCGTCAATCGGCCCGAGTTTGGCCAGTTCCTGCAAAGCAGCCAGCAGGGCGGCTGGGCTTCCCCGGAGTGGTTTGGACTCCAGCACTTCAATAATCAGCCGGTTACCCTCACGCCGCATCAGCGCCTCTTTACCCGGCAACTCAAACTCTTTGGGAATACGCACCGCCTGATTGGCGCCGTTGCGAAACAGGCTGACGTGGCGGGCAGGCGATTCAAGCAGGTGTTCAGGTGTTTTTTCAGAAACATGGTTCATGACTTTTCTCCTGTTGGCAACACATGGCTCATTTTGGCATATGCTTTGCCATATGCCAACTTCAAGCTGAAACCTCAAGGGCTTTGGGCTGCCCCAAACTCTTCAAAACATCCCGCACCATCTGCGCCCGCTCCTTCGGCTCAGGCAGGTTTTTTTCAATCCGCAGCTTGTCATTGCCAGCCAGCTTGATGTGCCGGTTTTTCTGTATCAGGTGCATGATGGCCATGGAATCTATGGGTGGGTCTTTTTTGAAGGTGATGTTGATTACGCCGGGGGCGGCGTCGACCTTGACAACACCGTAAGGGCGGGCAATCACACGCAGGCGGTGGACATCAATCAGGGTCTGGGCCTGAGCCGGCAATTTGCCGAAACGGTCCACGATTTCTTCAAGCAGCAGGTCAATCTGGCTGGTGGTTTTTGCGGTGGCCAGTTTTTTGTAAAAACTCAGGCGCAGATGCACGTCGCCGCAATAGTCGTTGGGCAGCAGGGCGGGGGCGTGCAGATTGATTTCGGTCGTGACGTTCAATGGGCTCAGCAAATCGGGCTCGCGCCCGGCTTTCAGCGAGGCCACGGCCTCGCTGAGCATTTCGTTGTAAAGCTGAAAGCCGATTTCCATCATGTTGCCGGACTGGTTTTCACCCAGAACTTCACCGGTGCCGCGAATCTCCAGGTCATGCATGGCCAGGTAAAAACCTGAGCCGAGCTCTTCCATCTGCTGAATCGCCTCAAGCCTCTGGCTGGCCTGTTTGGTCAGGCCCTCGATGTCGGGCACCATCAGGTAGGCATAGGCCTGGTGGTGGCTGCGCCCAACCCGGCCGCGCAACTGGTGCAACTGCGCCAGACCAAACTTGTCGGCGCGGCTCATGACGATGGTGTTGGCTGTGGGTACGTCAATGCCGGTTTCAATGATGGTTGAGCAGAGCAGCAGGTTGTAGCGCTGGGCGATGAAGTCTTTCATCACCCTTTCCAGCTCGCGTTCGGGCATCTGGCCGTGGGCTACGGCGATGCGGGCTTCGGGCAGGATTTCTTCGAGCTTTTCGCGCCGGTTCTGAATCGTTTCGACTTCGTTGTGCAGAAAATAAACCTGGCCGCCTCGCTTCAATTCCCGCAAAACTGCTTCCCGAATCACGCCATTGTTTTCACTGCGAACAAAGGTTTTGATGGCAAGCCGGCGTTGTGGGGCAGTCGCAATCACGCTCAAGTCCCGCAAACCCTCAAGCGCCATGCCCAGGGTGCGCGGAATCGGCGTGGCGGTCAGGGTCAGCACGTCGACTTCGGCGCGCATGGCTTTCATGGCCTCCTTGTGGCGCACACCAAAACGGTGTTCTTCGTCGATGATGAGCAGGCCCAGGCGTTCAAACTTCACGTCCTGGCTCAGCAGCTTGTGGGTGCCAACCACGATATCCACGGTGCCGTCAGCCAGCCCCTTGATGGCAGCTGTTATCTCTTTGCCTGAGCGGAAGCGGCTCATTTCAGCCACTTTGACGGGCCATTTGGCAAACCTGTCCACCAGTGTCTGGTAGTGCTGCTCGGCCAGCA
>JAZKIK010000468.1:2701-3823 GCA_040384925.1 Pseudomonadota bacterium
GGCGGCGCGCAAGGCCACCTCTGTTTTGCCAAAACCCACGTCGCCGCAAACCAGCCTGTCCATGGGGCGCGGGCTGATCATGTCCTGAATCACCGCGTGAATCGCTGCGCTCTGGTCGGCGGTTTCGTCAAAACCAAAGTCATTTGCAAAGGTTTCGTAGTCATTCGGTGAATAACGGAAGGCATGGCCCTCACGTGCCGCGCGTCTGGCGTAGATGTTGAGCAGTTCAGCAGCAGAGTCGCGTACCTGCTCGGCGGCCTTGCGTTTGGCTTTTTCCCACTGGCCGCTGCCCAGGCGGTGCAGCGGCGCCTCGTCAGCGCTGACGCCGGTGTAACGGCTGATGTGGTGCAACTGGCTGACCGGCACGTACAAGGTGGCGTCGTCGGCGTATTGCAGATGCAAAAATTCGCTTGGCCCCTGGCCCAGGTCCATATTGATCAGGCCCTTGTAACGGCCAATGCCGTGCGCACTGTGGACTACCGGGTCGCCCACATTGAGTTCTGACAAGTCTTTGATCAGCGCTTCGACATCGCTGACCTGTTCCTGCTTTTTGTTGCGGCGGCGCACTGTGGTGCCCTGGGCAAACAGCTCGGTTTCGGTGACAAAGTCAATGTCGCCTTCCAGCCAGCTGAAACCCTTGTCAAGTGCGGCAGTGGCAATGCCGAGCTTTTCGCTGCTGGTCTGGAAGTCTTCAAGCGAGTCAAATGACGGTGGGTTGACGCCGCTGGCACGCAAAAAATCCAGCAGGCTTTCACGCCTGCCATCACTTTCGGCCAGCATCAAAATGCGATGCGCTGTGTTTTTGATATGGCTTTTGAGCTTGACCAGCGGGTCTTCAGCACCACGCACAGCGGCCATTTCACCCAGTTTTTGAAACTGTGCACTGTCTTCAACATCCTGCACCGATGCGCGCAAGGCCAGTTGGGCATAGGAATTGGCCTGGGCGTAAAACTGTTCACTGCTTAAAAACAGCGACTCCGGTGGCAGCGCCGGGCGGTCAGGTGCATCCTTGACCAGGCGATAACGGTCTTTGGTGTCTTGCCAGAAACGCTGAAAAGCCGGTTCCAGATCACCATGGAGCACCACCGTGGCATTGCCGCCCAGGTAGTCAAACACCGTGGC
>JAZKIK010000468.1:3833-4402 GCA_040384925.1 Pseudomonadota bacterium
GGCTGTTTCTTCAAAAAACAGCGGCAGATAGTACTCGATACCAGCGGTGGCAACACCGTTGCCCATGTCCTTGTAGATGCGGCTTTTGGTCGGGTCACCATCCAGCAGCTCGCGCCAGCGGCTACGAAACCGTGCGCGTGCGTCGTCGTCCATCGGAAACTCGCGGCCTGGCAACAGCCGTACTTCAGGCACGGGATACAAACTGCGCTGGCTGTCAGGGTCAAAGGTGCGGATGCTGTCGATTTCATCGTCAAACAGGTCTACCCGGTAAGGCACCAGCGAACCCATGGGAAACAGGTCAATCAGTCCGCCACGCACCGCGTATTCACCAGGGCTGACGACCTGCGTGACGTGGCTGTAGCCGGCAAGAGTCAGCTGTGCCTTGAGTTTGGCGTCGTCGAGCTTTTGTTTGACCTTGAATTCAAAGGTGTAGCCAGCCAGGAAACTGGGCGGCGCCAGGCGGTACAGGGCCGTGGTGGCGGGCACGATGACCACATCTGCGCCCGTGTCCTTGTCGCGCTGGCTGATGCGCCACAGCGTGGCCAGCCGCTCGCTGATCAGGTCCTGGT
>JAZKIK010000469.1:0-1717 GCA_040384925.1 Pseudomonadota bacterium
GACAAAACGTCCAATGTGCATCTGTGCCCATTCCGCGTAGATTCTGCCATCTAGGCAATCTTTCACTCATCGGTCTGGCATGTTACTTATCAAGAACCTTCTCAAGCTGCTGCTGATTCCGGCCATTGCGACACTGTCGGGCTGCAACTGGGTGCTCATGAATCCCTCAGGGGACGTGGCCATGCAGCAACGCGACCTGATCCTGATCTCCACCGGGCTGATGCTGCTCATCATCGTGCCGGTGATTGCGCTGACCCTGCTGTTTGCCTGGCGCTACCGCAAGGCCAACACCAAGGCCGACTACCGGCCTGACTGGGACCATTCGACCCAGCTGGAACTGGTGATCTGGGCTGCGCCGCTGCTCATCATCATTGCGCTGGGTGCCATCACCTGGATCAGCACCCACACGCTGGACCCGTATCGCCCACTCTCCCGCATCGATGCCCAGCGCGATGTGCCCGACGACGTGCAGCCCCTAGTGGTTGAGGTGGTGGCGCTGGACTGGAAATGGCTGTTCATCTACCCCGAGCAAGGCATTGCACTGGTCAACGAACTGGCCGCGCCGGTGGACCGCCCCATCCAGTTCAAGATCACGGCCTCGTCCATCATGAATTCGTTTTTTATTCCCGCGCTGGCCGGGCAGATTTACGCCATGCCGGGCATGGAGACCAAATTGCACGCCGTCATCAACAAACCGGGCGAGTTTGAGGGTTTTTCGGCCAATTACAGCGGCCACGGTTTCTCCGGCATGCGTTTCAAATTTCATGGCCTGGCCCCGGCCGACTTTGACAAGTGGGTGGAAACCAACAAGCGCAGCGCCCAGCTGACCCGGGCCGAATACCTGCTGCTGGAAAAGCCCAGCGAGCGTGAACCGGTGCGGCGCTACGGCTCGGTTGACGCCAGCCTGTACAAGGCCATTCTCAACCGCTGTGTCGAGGCCAACAAGATGTGCATGGACGAGATGATGGCCATTGATGCCCGTGGCGGCATGGGCAAACCCGGCACCTACAACCTGGCCTCCAGCACCTCAGCTGTTGCCAGCCTCAGCGACCCTGGGCGCAAGTATGTCGCCGCTACCTGCAGCGTGCGCGACCTGGCCACCGACTACCCCGTCGTGAATTAATTCATCCAAGACTCTCATGACCGACACATTCAACCTCACGAAGTTCATCTTCGGCCGCCTGACCTGGCAGGCAATCCCTTTTCATGAGCCCATCCTGATAGCGACCTTTGCGGCCGTTGCCCTGGGCGGTCTGGCCTTGGTGGGTGCCATGACTTACTTCAAGGTCTGGGGCACCTTGTGGCGCGACTGGCTTACCAGCATTGACCACAAAAAAATCGGCATCATGTATTGCATCCTGGGTCTGGTGATGCTGGTTCGCGGTTTTTCCGACGCGCTCATGATGCGTGCGCAGCAGGCCATGGCCTTTAATGGCTCAGAAGGCTTTTTGCCACCGCACCACTATGACCAACTGTTTACCGTACACGGCGTGATCATGATCTTTTTTGTGGCCATGCCACTGGTCACCGGCCTGATGAACTTTGTGGTGCCGCTGCAGATTGGCGCGCGTGATGTGGCTTTTCCTTTCCTCAACAACTTCAGCTTCTGGATGACCGTCAGCGGTGCCGTGCTGGTGATGATCTCGCTGTTTGTAGGTGAGTTCGGCCAGACCGGCTGGCTGGCCTACCCGCCGCTGTCGGGCATACAGTTCAGCCC
>JAZKIK010000470.1:0-5827 GCA_040384925.1 Pseudomonadota bacterium
CTGGTTCAGTTTCCTACCGTCATCGGTGGTGTGGTTCCTGTTGTCAATATCAAGGGCATCACCCCAGGCCAGCTCAAGTTGAGCGGCCAGGTTCTGGGTGATATCTATCTGGGCAAGATCACCAACTGGACTGATCCCGCCATCAAGGCACTGAATCCTGGCCTGGCTTTGCCGGACGCCGCCATTGCACCGGTTCGCCGTGCTGACGGTTCGGGTACCAGCTTTATTTTCACCAATTACCTGAGCAAGGTGAATGCAGAATGGAAAACCAAGGTTGGTGAAGGCACAGCAGTGAACTGGCCAGTGGGCGCTGGTGGCAAGGGTAACGAAGGTGTTGCAGCTTTTGTTGGCCGCCTGCCAAACTCCATCGGTTATGTTGAGTACGCTTATGTCAAACAGAACAAGATGACTTTTGCACAGCTCAAAAACCAGGCTGGCAACTTTGTATCGCCAGAAGACAATGCCTTCAAAGCCGCTGCAGCAGGTGCCGACTGGGCGAAAAGTTTTTACCAGATCCTGACCGAACAACCTGGCAAGGATTCATGGCCACTGACTGGTGCCACTTTTATCCTGATGCAGAAAACCCAGGACAAACCAGCCCAGGCAACGGCTTCGCTCAAGTTCTTTGAATGGGCTTACAAAAACGGCGACAAGGTGGCTGATGACCTTGACTACGTGCCAATGCCTGCAGCCGTCAAATCCATTATTGAAAAATCATGGGCTGACATCAAGGACAGCTCTGGCAAAGCCGTTGCCTACAAGTAAAAAAAGCCGGTCTTAAAGTCAAAACGAACCACAGGGGTTTCTTACGTGTCCTCTACACTTCCGGCAAGCCGGGCCACTTTTGACCACCCGGCAAAAGTGACCGGACGCGCCATGAGCAACAATCCTCCTCCTGCTGGCTATGTACGCAGAAGCCCTTGGGCTGACCGGCTTTTCGGCTGGGCAGCACAAGGTGCGGCCCTGCTGACGCTGGGTCTGCTGTTTGCCATTTTGCTGTCGCTTGTGGTGGGCGCATGGCCCGCCATCAGCAAATACGGACTCGGGTTTCTGACCAGCAGCGTCTGGGACCCTGTGAAAAACGAGTACGGCGGTCTGGTGATGATTTATGGCACGCTGGCCACATCCATCATCGCCTTGCTGATTGCCGTGCCAGTCAGCTTCGGCATTGCCCTGTTTTTGACCGAACTGTCACCGGCCTGGCTCAAAAGGCCGCTGGGAACAGCCATCGAGTTGCTGGCGGCCGTGCCTTCCATCGTTTACGGCATGTGGGGTCTGCTGGTTTTTGGCCCCATCCTGGCTACCTATGTACAGCAGCCCCTGCAAAGCCTGCTGTCAGGTGTGCCGGTTCTGGGTGCGCTGGTGTCCGGCCCACCGGTCGGTATCGGCATCTTGTCGGCCGGCATTATTCTGGCCATCATGATCATTCCGTTTATCGCTTCGGTGATGCGGGACGTGTTTGAAGTCACCCCCGTGCTGCTGAAGGAATCTGCTTACGGACTGGGTTCAACAACCTGGGAAGTGGTGTCCAAGGTTGTGCTGCCTTATACCAAGGCAGGTGTGGTTGGCGGCATCATGCTCGGGCTGGGCCGTGCACTCGGTGAAACCATGGCGGTGACTTTTGTGATTGGTAATTTCAACCAGCTCGACTCACTTAGCCTGTTTCAGGCAGCCAACAGCATCACCTCGGCACTTGCCAATGAATTTGCCGAAGCTGGTGAAGGTCTGCACCAGGCTGCGCTGATTTATCTGGGTCTGGTGCTGTTTTTTATTACTTTTGTAGTTCTGTCCCTGTCCAAACTGTTGCTGGCACAACTGCGTAAGAGTGAAGGAGCCAAAACATGAGCGCCGTGATGCAAGACGCCCGTCTGGCCAAATTTGCCAGGCGCAAACTGGTCAACCAGGTTGCACTGATTCTGTCACTGGGGGCCATGGTTTTTGGCCTGTTCTGGCTGGCATGGATTTTGTGGGAAACCATACGGCTGGGTGTGGGCGGGCTGTCAGTTGCCACCTTTACCCAGATGACGCCGGCACCGAATGAAGTGGGCGGTATTGCAAATGCAATTTACGGCTCCTTCCTGATGGTTTTGCTGGCTACCTTTGTGGGTACGCCGGTTGGCATCATGGCGGGCATTTACCTGGCCGAATACAACACCAAAGGCTGGCTGGCTTCAGTCACACGGTTTGTCAACGACATTCTGCTGTCGGCTCCATCGATTGTGATTGGCCTGTTTGTGTACACCGTGGTGGTGTCGCAGTTCAAGTCTTACTCGGGTTGGGCTGGTGTTCTGGCTTTGGCGCTGATCGTGATTCCGGTGGTGATACGAACCACCGAAAACATGTTGCAACTGGTGCCACCAGGCCTGCGCGAAGCGGCTTATGCGCTGGGTACACCGAAATGGAAAGTCATCACCAAGATCACACTGCGTGCTGCCCGTTCGGGCGTGACTACCGGCATTTTGCTGGCCGTAGCCCGAATTGCTGGCGAAACCGCACCCTTGCTGTTTACGGCGCTGAACAACCAGTTCTGGACTTCTGACCTGAGTCAGCCCATGGCCAGCCTGCCTGTCACCATCTTCAAGTTTGCCTTGAGCCCTTACGAAAATTGGCAACAACTGGCCTGGGCAGGTGTGTTCCTGATCACTCTGGCAGTTCTGGGTCTGAATATTCTGGCCCGCATATTGACGCGCAACAAAAGCTGAGTGCCCGCTATCTGCCGGCATCAACCCAAACAAAATACTGGAACAAACATGGCTACCGCTACTGCCTCGCGTACCAAACAGACTGAAACCTCAAAAATATCGGTCAAGAATCTCGATTTTTATTACGGTAAATTTCACGCGCTCAAGAACATCAATCTTGAGATTCCTGAAAAGAAGGTCACGGCCTTTATCGGCCCTTCAGGCTGCGGCAAATCGACACTTTTGCGCATTTTCAACCGCATGTACGAGCTGTACCCCGAGCAGCGCGCCGAAGGCGAGATCATGTTTGACGGTGAAAACCTGCTGACGTCGAAAAAAGACGTTGCCCTGATTCGTGCCAAGGTCGGCATGGTGTTTCAAAAACCGACACCTTTCCCCATGTCGATTTACGACAATGTGGCCTTTGGCGTCAAGCTGTTTGAAAGCCTGAACTCTTCTGACATGGACGAGCGTGTCGAGTGGGCACTGCGCAAGGCTGCGCTCTGGACAGAGGTCAAGGATAAACTGAACCAGAGCGGTTCCAGCCTGTCGGGTGGCCAGCAGCAACGTCTGTGTATTGCCCGCGGTATTGCCATCAAGCCGGAAGTTCTGCTGCTGGACGAGCCTTGTTCGGCGCTTGACCCGATCTCTACCGCCAAGGTTGAAGAGCTGATTGCCGAGCTGAAGAATGAATACACCGTGGTCATCGTGACGCACAACATGCAGCAGGCAGCCCGCTGCAGCGACTACACGGCGTATATGTATCTCGGTGATCTGGTCGAGTTTGGTGTGACTGAAGATATGTTCTTCAAGCCAAAACGCAAGGAAACAGAGGACTACATTACGGGCCGATTCGGCTAAATATGCTTCACCCCTGTCTTGGCTCACTTCGTGTAGCCAGAACCCCCTCAAGGGGGCAACACCTGCGGCCCGGCGAAGCCGGTTCCGCGCTGTTACTGGTCTGAAAAATGGTAACGGCAAACAGATTAATAGGGAAAAACATGCCTGATAAACATTTGTCCACCCAGTTCGACAGCGAACTCAATGGTGTCTCGTCGCGTGTAATGGAACTTGGTGGGCTGGTTGAGTCGCAGATTCGCCTGGCGATTTATGCGCTGTCGCAGTTCAATACTGAAAGCGCCAACCAGGTGATCGAGACTGAAGCCCGTGTCAATGCGATGGAAATCGACATTGACCGCGAGTTGTCGTCCATTATTGCCCGTCGCCAGCCGACGGCGCGTGACTTGCGCCTGTTGATAGCGATTTCAAAAACCACGGCCAATCTTGAGCGCGCTGGTGATGAGGCTGAAAAAATCGCGCGTATGGTCAAATCCATCATTGAAAGTGGTTCTGCCCGCTCCCTGCCGTCTTCCGACCTGCGCGTGGCGGCCGAACTGGCCAGTGGCCTGCTGCGCAAGGCGCTTGATGCGTTTGCCCGGCTTGATACGGCGGTAGCCGTCACGATTTTGAAAGAGGACGACCAGATTGATCAGGAGTTTGATGGTTTTGTGCGCAAACTCATCACCTACATGATGGAAGACCCACGTACCATTTCCCCCAGCCTGGACCTGCTGTTTGTGGCCAAGGCGATTGAACGTGTGGGTGACCATGCGAAAAATATTGCCGAATTCATCATCTATGTTGTCAAAGGCGCTGATGTGCGGCACACGCCCATGGCCCAAATTGAGTCTGCAGTGCGGTAATGAAACATCTGCCCCGTGTATTGATTGTTGAAGACGAACCGGCGATTGCCGAGCTGATAGCCGTCAACCTGCGGCATGGCGGGTTTGAACCCGTTGTGGCGCAGGACAGCGTGACTGCACAGCGTGAGCTGGATGCGGTTTTGCCCGATGTCATTCTGCTCGACTGGATGCTGCCGGGGCAAAGCGGTATTGCGCTGGCACGCCACTGGCGCAAACAGGCGCGCACCAAAAGCATTCCCATTCTGATGCTGACAGCGCGAGGCGATGAGCCGGACAAGGTAGCCGGGCTCGACGCAGGGGCCGATGACTACATCACCAAGCCTTTTTCAACCCAGGAACTGCTGGCCCGCATACGTGCCGTGCTGCGCAGGCGTGCGCCTGAGTCGGTCAACGACAGCGTGACCGTTGGTGCCTTGGTGCTTGATGCTGCCACCCACCGTATTTCGTACCAGATGCAGGACCTCAAACTGGGGCCTACCGAGTTCAAGCTGCTGCACTACCTGATGAAGCATGCCGAGCGTGTGCACAGCCGCAGCTCCCTGCTCGACAAGGTCTGGGGTGACCATGTTTTTATTGAAGAACGCACGGTGGACGTTCATGTCAAACGCCTGCGTGAAGCGCTTGGTGCCGCCGGTGTGATGGTTGAAACCGTCAGGGGCGCAGGTTACCGGCTGACTGCCGTGGCCGTGCCTGCGCCTGCAGCCTTCGCGGCGGGTCCCAACGGCGGAGTTGCTGCGGCACATCCAGGCACATGATCAATCGCTGGATTGTTTTTGCTGCCTGCCTGTTGGCTGGTGGTGGTTTGGGCTGGGTTTTTGCTTCAGGTTATGGTTTGGCAGGCGGTGCGATCGTCGGTGCGTTGATCTGGCTTGCCTTTGACAGTTTTTATGTCAGCCGGCTGTTGCGCTGGATCAGGCTGGAGCAGGGCAATGAAACCTCGGCTGTTCTGGCAAGTGAAGTGCCGCGCATGCCCGGTGTCTGGGGTGAGGCGGTTGACCGTACACGCAGACTGCTGAAAAACCGCGACCAGCAGTTGCGTGAAAGCCATTCACGCCTTGATGAGTTCCTGGCCGCCATGCAGGCATCACCCAGTGGCGTGGTGCTGCTGGACGCGCAGGGCCGTATCGAGTGGTGCAACCATATGGCAACTCAGCATTTTGGTTTTGATGCCCAGCGTGACGTGCTTCAGCATATTGCCAATCTGGTGCGCGAGCCGGCTTTTCGGGCCTATATGGCGGGCGGCAATTTTTCACAGGATGTGGTGATTCCTGGCAGCGCCAGCACACCGGCGCGCCCGGTCAAACTGTCGGTGCATGTGCATTCTTATGGCAAGGACAGAAAGCTGTTGCTGTCGCGTGACATCACGGCAGTTGAACTTGCCGAGGCCATGCGGCGTGATTTTGTGGCCAATGTGTCGCATGAAATCCGTACCCCGCTGACCGT
>JAZKIK010000471.1:0-1805 GCA_040384925.1 Pseudomonadota bacterium
ACGACCCCCACCATGTCAAGGTGGTGCTCTAACCAGCTGAGCTACGCGCCTGTGTATTTGTTCGAGAGATGGAGTATAGCATTCAAACTTCGTGACTTTCAAGCCCACCTGCAAATAGACGCCAAAATGTCAGCGCCGCCGGGCTGACCTCACCCCCGGCACTTCGCCCACAATGGCCAGCACCTGCCTTAAACGGCCTGACTGGGCAACTTCCACAGTAAAGGTCATCCAGGCGGTACCGCCACGGTTGTCCTTGACGGACTGGGTCTGCACGCCGATCACATTCATTTTTTCCTTGGCAAATACTTCTGAAATATCCCGCAGCAAACCCTGCCGGTCAGAGGCTTCTATCGACACATCCACCGGGAACACGGCGTTGTCTGATGTTTTGG
Source organism: Pseudomonadota bacterium (assembly GCA_040384925.1). GTDB lineage: Bacteria > Pseudomonadota > Gammaproteobacteria > Burkholderiales > Burkholderiaceae_C > Polaromonas. Next base: position 393 of record JAZKIK010000471.1, read on the forward strand.
GCGAACTCCACTCAACCTCAATCACGCGGTCAGGACTGCCCGATGCCATGTTGCGAAAGTTGCTGCAATCACCACGGTGAATGCTTACACCTTTGCCCTTGGTGACAAAACCAAGAATTTCATCTGGAGGCGCAGGTTTGCAGCATTTGGCCAGTTGCGTCAGCAATGAACCCATACCCACAACAAGCACACCGCCACCGCTTGCGCCCCGGCTTGATGAGCGGGCTTTTTTGATCGGTACAAAGTCCTCCTGTTCAGGCGGGGGCTCTGGTGGCCTGAGCATGTTTTCAATGGTGCGCAAGGACAGTTCGTCCTTGCCCACCACCTCAAACAGGTCTTCTGCCGACTTGAATCCCAGTTGCCCGGCCAGGTCATCCAGCTTCATGGCTGTTTTGCCTTCACGCTGCAGCAGTTTTTCAACCGCTTCACGGCCTTTTGCCACGGTTTGCGCCATGTCCAGGGCGTTAAACCAGGCGCGTACTTTTGACTTGGCCCGGTGACTGGACAAAAAGCCCAGTTCAGGGTTCAGCCAGTCACGCGAAGGGCCACCTTCCTTGACGGTAATCACCTCGACCGTCTGGCCGTTTTGCAGCGGTGTATTGAGCTGCACCATGACACCGTCGATACGCGCGCCGCGGCAGCGATGGCCCAGGTTGGTATGCACGCTGTAGGCAAAGTCCACCGTGGTTGCACCCTGCGGCAACTCGACGATGGCAGCATCGGGTGTCAGCACATAAATGCGGTCTTCAAACAGCCCCTTGTTGGCCTCACGCGCACGCTGTGAGGCTGGACCCGACAGGTCACGCTCCCAGGCCAGCAACTGGCGCAGCACGGCAATCTTGGCGTCGTATTCACTGCTGGCGGAAACCCCGGCGTAACCTTTGGTACCAGCCTCTTTGTAGGCCCAATGCGCGGCCACGCCGTTTTCTGCATGGTCGTGCATGGCCTGGGTGCGAATCTGTATTTCTATGGCCCGCCCGGCCTCGTCTCGCACCACGGTATGCAGGGACTGGTAACCATTGGACTTGGGTTTGGCGATGTAGTCGTCAAACTCACCGTCAATAGGCGCAAAGTGTGAATGAACAAAACTCAGTGCGGCGTAACAGCCGTTCACGTCTGCGGCAATCACACGCAGGGCACGGATGTCAAACACCTGGTCAAAGTCCAGCGACTTGCCGCGCATTTTTTTGACAATGCTGTAGATGTGTTTTGGCCTGCCTTGCACCAGCGCGGCAACGCCGTTTTTGTTCAGTTCTTTCTGAAGCTGGGCGCGCAACCCTTCCATGAATTGTTCGCGCTCCACACGTTTTTCATCAAGCAGCTGGGCAGTTTTTTTGTAGGTGTCCGGCTCCAGGTAACGAAAAGCCAGGTCTTCCATTTCCCATTTGATCTGCCAGATACCGAGCCGGTTGG
>JAZKIK010000472.1:0-935 GCA_040384925.1 Pseudomonadota bacterium
AACCGTTTTGGTCGCCGCGACAATATGTACAAGGCCCGTATCAAGATACTGGTCAAGGCCGAAGGCCAGCAGTTTTTTGACCAGGTCGAAGCCGAGTACAAGGACATTGTTGAAATTGACGGCGCGCCGCACACCATCACGCAAGCCGAGCTGGACCGTGTGTCAGCCTGCTTTGTGGCACCTGATGTCAGCGGCAAACGCAGCGAAGCCGGGCTTGAAGCCAAACGCCAGCTGCTGGCCTCGACTGACACCGGTGTTGAATTTTCACGCTGGTTGCAGCAGAACGTGGCAGCGCACAAAAACCCCGAGCTGCGCATCGTCACCCTCTCATTCAAACGCCTGGGCCAGGCCCCTGGCGATGCCACGGCTGACCAGTTGGACATTGCTGCCGGGCTGGCTGACCAATTCAGCGCCGGTGAAGCCCGCGTCACACATGACCAGAACGTGGTGCTGCCCTGGGTACAGGAAAGCGACCTGGCCGATTTGTGGCAAGCCGCCCGCAAAGCCGGTTTTGCACGCCCCAACATCCGCCTGCTGACCGACATGATTGCCTGCCCCGGCGGCGATTTCTGCTCGCTGGCCAATGCACGTTCATTGCCGCTGGCTGAAGCCATTACCCGCCGCTATCAAGACCTGGACGAGCTGCACGACCTGGGCGAGATTGACTTGCACATCAGCGGCTGCATCAACTCCTGCGGCCACCACCACAGCGGCCATATCGGCATTCTGGGTGTGGACAAGGACGGCAAGGAGTGGTATCAGATCACCCTGGGCGGCTCTGACGGCTCGACTTTATCGGGCGCACCAGTTGTAGGCAAGGTTGTTGGCCCCTCGTTTTCGGCCGCTGAAGTGCCTGACGTGATTGAAGCCGTGCTGGCCACCTACCGCGACCAGCGCATCAGCGACAACAACCGCCAGGAAACCTTTATTGCCAC
>JAZKIK010000472.1:945-5918 GCA_040384925.1 Pseudomonadota bacterium
GGCAGCGAGCCCTTCAAGGCAGCAGCCAACAGCGCACGTTTTGCCGCAGCAGCCAAACCCGTGCTTGACGAACAAGCGGCCTGAAAGACAGATCACCATGAAACTGATAGCCAACAACGCCCAGCAGACGGGCGCAACAGACGTAAAAAGCATTGAAATAGCCAATACAGCCGATCCACGTGATGTTTCATTGGATGGTGTCGAACGTATTGACCTGTTTTTCCCCAAGTTCACCGACGGCCGCGCCTTCAGCCAGGCTTTTTTGCTGAGCCGCCGGCTCGGCTTCAAGGGTGAGATCCGTGCAACCGGTGATGTGCTGGTTGACCAGCTGGCGCAAATGGAACGCAGCGGATTTACCAGCGCCGTGCTGCGCGCCGACCAGGACATGGCCATTGCCGAACGTGTGCTGGCCAGCTACCCCGGATATGACGTTGGCAAATACCAGGGCGATGCCGTGCAGCCTGCACCACATTTCACCCAATCTGCCGTAACGGCCTGACATGACCATGGACCTCACACACATCAACGCGACCTTGGGCCACAATGCACAAGGCCTGGTGGACTGGGCAGTCGGCCTGAACCAGTCCGCCATCATCACCACCAACTTTCGCCCTTTCGAGGCCGTGATCCTGCACATGGTGACACGCGCCAACCCGCACGTTCCGGTGGTCTGGATGGACAACGGTTACAACACCGAAGCTACCTACCGCTTCGCCGACGAGGTAACCCGGCTGCTGAAGCTGGACCTGCACATCTACCTGCCACGCCGCTCCCGTGCCCACCGTGAGGCCGTGGAAGGTGCCACTCCGGCGCTGGATGACCCGCGCCACGCAGCCTTTACTGAAGAAGTCAAGCTTGAGCCTTTTGCCCGCGCATTGCGCGAGACCGCACCCAAGGTCTGGTTCACCGCCCTGCGCGCAAGTGACACCGCCGTGCGCGCCCAGATGGAGCCCGTGAGCATCAACCCTGATGGCCTCATCAAGGTGGCACCCCTGTTGCACTGGTCTTCAAAAGAGCTCTACCAGTATTGCGAAATCCACGGCCTGCCCAACAACTTTGACTATGTGGATCCCACCAAAGGTGAGGACAACCGCGAATGCGGCCTGCATGTCACGCACTGACAAACCACATCAACTGCATCCCCACCCAAAAAGTTTCCGCATGAACGCCAGAACCGAACCGCAACTGCTTGACCACCTGAGCCACAAGCTGAGCAATGCACACCTCGATGCGCTTGAAGAAGAAGCCATCTTTATCCTGCGCGAAGTCGCTGCCGCCTTTGAACGCCCGACCCTGCTGTTTTCAGGCGGCAAGGACTCGCTGGTGCTGCTCAAGTGCGCCGAAAAGGCCTTTATCGACAGCGAACGTGGCGGCAGCATCCCCTACCCCCTGCTGATGATTGACACCGGCCACAACTTCCATGAAGTGACCGACTTCCGCGATTACCGTGCCAAACAGCTGGGTGCGAACCTGATTGTGCGCAGTGTTGAAGATTCGATGGCACGCGGCACGGTGCGGCTGGCGCACCCTGGCGAGTCACGCAATGTGCATCAGTCCGTGACCTTGCTTGAAGCGATTGACGAGTTCCGTTTTGACGCGCTGATTGGCGGTGCCCGCCGTGACGAAGAAAAAGCCCGCGCCAAGGAGCGCATCTTTTCGCACCGCGACGCATTTGGCCAATGGCAACCCAAGGCCCAGCGCCCGGAGCTGTGGACACTGTTCAACACCCGCATCCAGCCAGGCGAGCATTTCCGCGTGTTCCCTATCAGCAACTGGACCGAACTCGACGTCTGGCAGTACATCGAACGCGAAAACATCGAGTTGCCGTCCCTGTATTACGCACACCAGCGCAAGGTGGTCGAGCGCAAGGGCCTCTTGGTGCCGGTCACAGAACTCACACCGCTGAAAGAGGGTGAAGTGGCGGTTGAAAAAACCGTGCGCTTTCGCACCGTGGGCGACATCACCTGCACCTGCCCGGTGGACAGCCCGGCCATGAATGCCGCCGATGTGGTACTGGAAACCCTGGCCGCCGACGTCAGCGAACGCGGCGCTACACGCATGGACGACAAAACCTCGGACGCATCGATGGAAAAAAGAAAAAAGGAAGGGTATTTCTGATGAGCACCGCTATTCAATCCGTTCGTCCTGAGCCTGTCGAAGGATCTGGCCAGGACACCCGCGCCGCCCTGCGTTTTGTCACCTGCGGCAGCGTTGACGACGGCAAAAGCACCCTGATTGGCCGCCTGCTGGTGGACAGCAAAACCGTGCTGCAGGACCAACTGGCCGGTGTGCAGCGCGGCGGACAAACCGACCTGGCATTGCTTACCGATGGCCTGCAGGCCGAGCGCGAACAGGGCATCACGATTGATGTGGCCTACCGCTATTTCAACACCGCTGCCCGCAAATTCATCATTGCTGATGCACCCGGCCATGAGCAATACACCCGCAACATGGTCACGGCAGCCTCCAGCGCCGACGCTGCCGTGGTGCTGGTCGATGCCACCAAACTCGACTGGCAAGCCGCATCACCCGAGCTGCTGCCACAAACCCGCCGCCATTCGCTGCTGGTCAATCTGCTGCGTGTGCCCTCGATTGTGTTTGCCGTCAACAAACTTGACGCCGTGGCCGACCCGGCACTGGCCTTTGCCAATATCAGCGCCGCATTGACGCAGTTTGCCGAACACGCAGACATTCCGGTCACTGCCATCGTGCCGATTTCAGCGCTTATCGGTTACAACGTGGTTGACCACAACCCCGGCTGGTGCAATTACAGCGGGCCTGGTTTGCTGGAAATTCTGGAGCAGCTGTCAGCCACACCAGCCGACACAAGCCAACCCTTTGCCTTTCCCGTGCAGTGGGTTGAAAAGTTCTCGTCCAGCAGCGACACATCGCAGGGCAGGCGCATTTTCTGGGGCCGCATCGCCAGCGGAAACGCCCAGCCCGGTGTTGAAGTCACCGTCATGCCAAGCGGCAAGACCGCCATCATTGCGCAAGTCCTGAGCCATGCGCGCCAGGCAAAAACCGTTGCAGCCAACCACAGCGCCGGCGTCATTCTGGACCGCGAGCTTGACGTGTCACGCGGCGACTGGCTGCTGGCCAGGGAAGGGTTTGAGCCCGCACTTGGCACACGTGAGATCAAGGCCACCGTCGCCTGGATGGACGAAGAGCCCCTGGTGCCAGGCCGTATGTACTGGGCACTGCACGGCCACCGCTGGGTCAAGGCCAAAATCAAACGCATTGTCAGCCACATCAATATCAACACACTCCAAAGCCACGACGCCAGCCAGTTGGACGCCAACGCAATTGGTGTGGTCGAACTGGCCCTGCTGGAGCCAATAGCCGCCCTGCCCTACAAACAGTCGCGAGTGCTGGGCTCGCTGGTGCTGGTGGACACGGCCTCGCATAAAACCTCCGGTGCGGCCCTGATTCTGTAACTGCTGCGACTGAAATGTGCCTTCCGTGCCCTGCTGATTAACCACCGCTCGGGAAACCTCATAAAATTGAGGAATCCCAACGTTCGTTTAGTGAATACAACATGACCCACATCGTTTCCGAATCCTGCATCCGCTGCAAATACACTGACTGCGTGGACGTCTGCCCCGTGGACTGCTTCCGCGAAGGCCCCAACATGCTGGTGATTGACCCGGACGAATGCATTGACTGCGCAGTCTGCATCCCCGAATGCCCGGTCAACGCCATCTATGCAGAAGAAGATGTGCCAGCCGACCAGTTGCACTTCATCAAGCTCAATGTAGAGCTGAGCAACGCCGCAGGCTGGAAAAGCATTACCAAACGCAAACCTGCGCTGCCTGATGCTGAAGAGTGGAAAGACAAGACGGGCAAGCTATCAGAATTGATTCGGTAACACCCCTGCCGGATGCTCACTTCGTGTAGCACCACCTCCCCTCAAGGGGACAACGCTGGCAGCCTGGCAAAGCCAGTTCTGCGGCGTTCCTGTTTGGGAATTCATCATGCTGCATCGTTATGATTGAAACGGATGCGCTTGTCATTGGTGCGGGTCCGGTCGGACTGTTTCAGGTTTTCCAACTGGGCCTGCTTGACATCAGGGCGCATGTCATTGACGCCTTGCCTTACCCCGGCGGCCAGTGCATTGAGCTCTACCCCGACAAACCGATTTACGACATACCCGGTACACCACGCTGTACCGGCCGTGAACTGACCGCCAGCTTGCTTAAACAGGCCGAACCTTTCGGCGCAACATTCCATCTGGGCCAGACCGTCAATGTGCTTGAAAAGCGCGCCGATGGCAGGTTTTTTGTTGAGACCTCAAAAGGCAGCAAGTTCATCAGCAAGACCATCATCGTGGCGGCCGGTGTGGGTGCCTTCCAACCCAAACTGCTACGCGTTGACGGGCTGGAAAAGTTTGACGGCAGCAGCCTTTTTTACCATGTCAGCGACCCGGCCAGCTTTGCCGACAAAAACATCGTCATCGTCGGTGGTGAAGACACCGCGCTCAACTGGGCCTGCTTTTTTGCAGCCGACGGGCCATACCGCGCAAAAAGCGTGACGCTGATCCACAGGCGCGACGTATTTCAGGCCGACCCAGCCCTGATTGCCCGAACCAAAGCACTGCGCGACGCCAAAGCCATACGTTTGATGGTGGGCCAAGTCACCGGTTTTGAAGCCAAAAACGAACAGCACAGCGACCAACTTACAGCCATTGAAGTCACCGATGTGGACGACCAGACCCATACCGTGCGGCTTGATGCACTGCTGGTGTTTTTTGGCCTGTCACCCAGACTCGGGCCAATCGCCAGCTGGGGCCTGGACATGGACCGCAAACAGCTCGCAGTGGACACCGAAAAATTTTCCACCAGCGTCGAAGGCATTTTTGCAGTCGGCGACATCAACAGTTACCCAGGCAAAAAAAAGCTGATACTGAGCGGCTTCCACGAAAGCGCCCTGGCCGCATTTGGCGCGGCGGCGATTGTTTTTCCCGACAAAAAAATCGT
>JAZKIK010000473.1:0-1745 GCA_040384925.1 Pseudomonadota bacterium
AAGATCGTGCCCACCGGCAACCTCAAGGGCATTGATACCAAAAAGATCAAGAACGCCGACAAGATCACCAGCCTGTTCACAACCGGCATGGTTGCCGGCAAGGCCGTGGGTGACCAGGGCACGGCGCCCAAGAAGGTGATTTACCTTGAAGGCGAAAAAAGCAAGGTGTTTGCCAAAAGCCCGACCCAGTTCATGAGCCTGATCCCCACCGTGTACAACGCCGACACGCTGGGCATTCGCCCTGACCTGATCAAGCGCCCCATCAACTCCTGGGCTGAACTGCTGAACCCCGAGTTCAAGGGTAAGGCCGCAATTCTGAACATTCCATCCATCGGCATCATGGACGCCGCCATGGTGGTGGAAGCCAAGGGCATCTACAAATACCCTGACAAGGGCAACATGACCAAAAAGGAAATTGACCTGACCATCAAGACCCTGATTGAAGCCAAAAAAGCCGGCCAGTTCCGCGCCCTGTGGAAAGACTTCAACGAGTCCGTCAATCTGATGGCGTCTGGTGAAGTCGTGATCCAGTCGATGTGGAGCCCCGCCGTGACTGCTGTTCGCACCAAGGGCATTGCCTGCAACTTCCAGCCGCTCAAGGAGGGTTATCGCGCCTGGGCAGCCGGGTTTGGCCTGCCCGCCACGCTGTCTGGCAAAAAGCTCGATGGTGCGTATGAGTTCATCAACTGGTTCCTCGACGGCTGGGCTGGTGCCTACCTGAACCGCCAGGGTTATTACAGCGCGGTGCTGGAAACCGCCAAGTCCAAGATGGAAGCCTACGAATGGGCCTACTGGATGGAAGGCAAACCCGCTACGCAGGACATCAAGAGCCCGACCGGCGACGTGCTGGCCAAAACCGGCGCGGTGCGCGACGGTGGCAGCTACGAGTCTCGCATGGGCGGTATTGCCTGCTGGAATGCGCTGATGGACGAGAACAACTACATGGTTCAAAAATGGAATGAATTTGTAGCTGCATAGGCACACCCCCGTCCAGGCTCACTTCGTGTAGCCTGTTCCCCCCTTGCAGGGGGCGACCCCTGCGGCCCGGCAAAGCCGGTTCCGCGCGGTCACTGGATGGAAACAGGCCTTGTTTTGCTGGCCTGGTCATTTAACTGGAAAATCTTATGAGCGCTCCTGCCATCGCCGCCCATACAGGCACCACCAAAGCTCCAGGCGGCAGCATTGCTGCCTGGTGGCAGGCGCTGCCGTTGACGGCGGTGTTTGTGCTGTTTTTTCTGGTCCCGCTGGCGCTGATCCTGATGGTCAGCTTCTGGGACTTCAATGAATACGAATTGCTGCCTGCGTTTACCTTCAAAAACTATATTTCGGTGTTTGAAGGTTGCGGCAGCCTGTCTGACAGTGGCGACCTGTGCACGACTTTCAGAACCTATCTGTCCACCTTCAAGTTCAGCTTTCTGGTCTGGCTGCTGACGCTGGTGATCGGTTTTACCGTGTCCTACTTTCTGGCCTTTCATGTGCGCTCCAGCGGCATGCAGACCCTGCTTTTTGTGCTGTGCACGATCCCGTTCTGGACATCCAATGTGATCCGCATGATTTCATGGGTGCCGCTGCTGGGCCGCAATGGCCTTGTCAACCAGAGCCTGGTTAGTCTGGGCACGATTGACAAGCCTGTCGAGTGGCTGCTGTTTTCGGACTTTTCGGTCACTCTGGCCTTTGTGCATCTGTACACCATGTTCATGATCGTGCCCATCTTCAACTCGATGATGCGCATAGACCGCAGCCTG
>JAZKIK010000474.1:0-6302 GCA_040384925.1 Pseudomonadota bacterium
TCTCGAATTCAGTGGTGATGGCGTCGCTGACATTAGCAAGCTGCGCCAGGTGCCTGTACACCGGCTCGTATGCCACATACCAGCTATCGCTGGTGTTACGCTGGTCGCAACATGCTATATATACACCTGCCCCGCTGCTCAATGCGGTCTGCGCGGCCGCTCTGGCAGCGATGAACCGGGTTTTCTGCTGCAAACCGGCCAAGTCAAGGCCGGCAAAAAAACGCTGCAACACAAACCGGGGTTTGTCATGCCGCTCACCCTCATTCATACGCATCAGGTAGCCAAATACCTCACCTGCAGAACTTCCAGCGATGGCGGCAGGCACCAGCTCAGCAGCCGACCTGACATGGCAGTCAGGATGACTCAGCACGATTTTGACGGCAGCAGCGCTGCTGGCTATCCAGAACTTGTGAGCAGCGTCGTAAACCAGCGGCGGGCCATTCAACAGCTGGACGTAAAACACGTAAGGATCAGCATGGCTGGGTGCGGCAAGGATGTGTTCGGGTTTCATGCAGCTGATTTTGTCGCACCGGATTTTCCATGCTTCGTTTACCATCAAAGTATGGAAAACAAAAATCCCGCTCCAACCGACAACCATATGGCCCATATTGCCGCAGCCATTGGCGAGCCGGTCAGGGCGCGCATGTTGTGCTGCCTGATGGACGGCCATGCGCGCACCGCAACCGAGCTGGCGGCAGTGGGCGGCATCAGCGCCTCAACCGCCAGCACACACCTGGCAAAACTTAAAAATCTCGGGCTGATGGATGCCTTTGCCCAGGGCAAACACCGCTATTTCCAGCTGGCCGGGCCTGATGTGTCGCGGGCGCTGGAGGCCCTGCTGGTAGTGGCTGGCACACCACAAGCGACTTTTGCACCCAGCACACCCGATCGACTGCGTGCTGCCAGAACCTGTTACGACCACATGGCCGGCGAACTCGCTGTGGCCTTGCATGACCATATGCTGGCCCGGCAATGGCTGCAAAAATCGCCGGAGGCTTACACGCTGTCAGACACAGGCGAAGCGTCCTTGCAGCGCTGGGGGCTGGACACCGCCGCGGCCCGCCAGACACGCCGCCGTTTTGCCTGCCCCTGCATGGACTGGAGCGAGCGTCGCCCGCACCTGGCCGGAGCCCTGGGCGCTGCCCTGCTGAAACTGGCGCTGCAACGCAACTGGGTACAGCAAGACCTCGATGCTCGCGCCTTGCAGCTGACCAAGGGTGGCCATGCAGCGTTCACCGGCTTTGGCGTGACGCTGCCGAGCCAGCCTTGACTCAAACCCGCGCAGGCAGCACCTGGCCCTGGCAGTCGCCAAAACCGATACGGCGGAAACCTTCACGCACGCAATGGGCCCGCAAGGTCACTGAATCGCCGTCTTCCAGAAAGGTACGTGTCTCGCCATTGGCAAGCGTCAGCGTCTTCTTGCCGCCAGCGCTCAGTTCCAGCAGCGATCCAGCCTGATCCGGCGCGGCACCTGACAAGGTGCCCGAACCGAGCAGATCACCAGGCTGAAGATTGCAGCCATTGACCGTGTGGTGACTAATCAACTGTGCCAGCGTCCAGTAGGCGTCAGAAAAATTGGACTGCGACAGGCGCTGGGGGCCAAGACCCGCCTCACGCATTTTTTGCGTCTGCAGCCAGACTTCCAGCGCCACATCCAGCGCCCCTTGCTGTCGGTTGCTTTGGGACTCAAGGTAAGGCAGAGGCTGGGGGTCGCTCTCGGCACGCTCAAAGGTGTTGCGAAACGGTGCCAGTGCTTCCATGGTCACCATCCACGGCGAGATGGTGCTGGCAAAGTTTTTGGACAGAAACGGGCCCAGTGGCTGATATTCCCAGGCCTGCACGTCACGCGCAGACCAGTCGTTCAGCAGCACCAGTCCAAACGCGTGTGATTCGGCATCGTCCAGGCTGACCGATTCGCCCAGTTCATTGCCCGCCCCCATAAAAACGCCAAGCTCCAGTTCATAGTCCAGCCTGTGGCTGGGGCGCAGGCTGGGCTGGGTTTCATTCGGCCCTTTGGTCTGGCCTAACGGGCGGCGAAAGGTCTGGCCGCTGACACCAATCGACGAAGCCCGGCCGTGGTAACCAATCGGCACCCATTTGTAATTGGGCAGCAGCGGCTCGTCTGGCCGAAACAGTTTGCCGACGCTGGTGGCATGGTGAATGCCGGTGTAGAAGTCGGTGTAGTCACCGATGCGGCATGGCACGGCCATTTCAATGGCCGACTGCGCCAGCAAGGCACCCTGCCATTCGGCCTGCTGGCTGTTGCCTTCACTCAAACCCGCAGAAATCACGGCGCGCAATGCCTGGCGCTCGGCTGTGCCCAAAGCCATCAGCTCGTTCATGTCACTGGTGGAAATTACACCGACGGCCTTCAGGTCAAGCACCTGGTCGCCAATGGCCACACCAATGCGCAAGGCCTCATGGCTGCCAGCGGGCCGGAAGCTGCCAAAAGGCAGGTTCTGGATGGGGAAATCACAGCCTTCAACATTGGCCGATTCAACCCAGCTGCGAAGCGCCGGGTTGTGGGTCGCGTTGATGGGGTAGGTGTTTGAGGTGGTCATGGTTGTTGCCTTTTGTCTGTTTAGGTGGTGCTATAAGTCTGCTGTGAATTGCTCCTTCCCGCCTTTGGGGGAAGGTCGGGATGGGGGCTTGCGGCATTTGCAACTGGCTGCGGGTAACTGGAGGCACAAGCCCCCATCCCTGCCTTCCCCCAGCGGGGGAAGGAGCAAATCAGAAAAACTCATCCCTTGAACTGATCATTCAAGCCGCTCCAGCATGTAGCGTAATTCACATCCAGCGCCCCGCCGTCCATGGCAAAGGCCGTGGGTACAAAGCGGTAGCGGCTTTCAAACATGAAGGCCAGGGTGTTGTCGAGTTTGTGCGGCGTCAGCTCCACGCTGCTGGCTTTTTCAAAGGCATCGGCGTCAGGCCCGTGCGGCACCATGCAGTTATGCAGCGACGCGCCACCAGGTTTGAAACCCTCGGGTTTGGCGTCATACTGACCATACACCAGCCCCATGAACTCGCTCATCAGGTTGCGGTGATACCAGGGCGGACGAAAGGTGTCTTCAGCCACCAGCCAGCGCGGCGGAAAGATCACAAAGTCGCAGTTGGCCGTGCCAGCGGTGTCTGATGGCGAGGTCAGCACGGTAAAAATCGACGGGTCCGGGTGGTCGTAGCTGATTGAGCCTATGGTCATGAAGTTGACCGTGTCGTATTTGTAAGGCACCAGGTTGCCGTGCCAGGCCACCACGTTGAAAGGACTGCCCGGCTGACGTGCTGTCCACAGGCTGCCGCCATATTTCTTGATGATTTCAAACCCGCCTTCAGGCGCTGCACCCTCATCAAAAGCCGCCACTGGTGCCAGAAAGTCACGGGCATTGGCCAGGCCGTTGGAGCCAATCGGCCCAAGCTCTGGCAGGCGGAAAAAAGCACCATAGTTTTCACACACATAACCGCGTGAAGCGCCGTCGGGCAGCGCCACACTGAAAGCCATGCCACGCGGCACCAGCGCCACTTCACCGGGTTTGACATGCAGAATGCCAAGCTCGGTCGTCAGCACAAGTCTGCCCTGCTGCGGCACCAGCAGCATTTCACCATCGGCATTGACCAAAGCGCGTTGCACCATCGAACGGTTTGCCACATAAATCAGTGCGCCCATGCCGGTCTGGGCGTCGGCGTCACCATTGGCTAGCAAGGTGCGAATGCCATCAACAAAATCAAGCGCTTCGGTCGGGATCTCGAACGCGGCCCAGCGCAGCGGGTCCGGCGGCACTTTTTTGCCACCAGCCGCACCAGTCGTCCACAAATCCTGGGCGTAGGGCTGGTATGCCCCGCTCATCACCGAAGGCTGGCGACGGTACAGCCAGGTGCGGCGGTTTTCCGCGCGCGGCGCGGTAAAGGCGGTGCCAGACAGCAGCTCGGTGTATAGATCATGCGGCGCACGCTGCGGGCTGTTGCGGCCCGCGGGCAGCGCACCGGCAACCGCTTCGCTGGCCAGCTCATTGCCAAAACCTGACAAATAACGCAATTCAGGACTAGTCATCTTGTATTCCCTTCAAAAAATCATTCTTCACTGCCCTCGGCCAGCTCACCGCCAGCCTGGGCCTGTTCAATCAGCTGGTCAAAAAAACTGCTGAGCTGGGTTTGTTCATCCACACTCAACACGCCAAAAATCTCCTTGTTGCGCTGTGCCACCACGTCCATCGCACGTTGCCAGGCGGTCTCGCCTGCAGGTGTAAGCGTCAGCACCACACCGCGCCCGTCGGTCGGGCTCGCAGCCTTGAGCACCAGGCCCTGGTCAACCAGCGACTGCGCGGCGCGGCTGGCCTGGCCCTTGTTCAGATTGGCCTTTTTGGCCAGATCAACCACAGACAGCGGCGCAAAAGTACCCACCGCCGTCAGGCAACGCCCGTCACTCATGGACAAACCAGCGCCCGCCACATAAGCGCGCTGGCTGACGGCATCGGTCAGTTTGTGCAGCAGATGCAGGCGGTAGGTCAGGGTTCTGTCGAGTTTGATCATGTACGGCTCCTGGTTGAAAGTTCTCTGGACGCTACACATTCAATAGCTAGCCATACACGCTGTAGCTGGGCAACAGTTGTAGAGACTTGAAACCCCGAATTTAATCCAGTTTGATGCCGCTATCACGAATCACCAGCGCCCACTTCTCGCGCTCGGCCTTGGTATAAGCCGCCATCTCTGCTGGCGTGCTCGGTATTGGCTCCAGCCCCAGCACCTGAAAACGTGCCTTGACCGCCGTGGAGTTCAGCGCTTCAACCAAAGTTTTATTCAGTTTGCTGATCACATCCGCAGGCGTGCCGCTGGGTGCGACCAGGCCTTGCCAGGCGTAGGCTTCAAAACCTTTCAGGCCCTGCTCGTCCAGCGTGGCAATGGTTTCAAAGTTTTTCACCCGTTTGGGGCTGGCAATACCAATGGCGCGCAGGCGGCCGCTGTTGATAAAACCCATGCCACTGGCGGTATCCACAAACATGAAGGGCAGCTGGCCGCCAGCCACATCCTGCACCGCAGGCGCTGCACCGCGGTAAGGCACGTGCACCAGATTCAAACCAGTCTTGCCGCGAAACAGCTCACTGGCCAGATGGTGTGGGCTGCCCGCGCCCGGCGTGGCATAACTGACACCAGATTTTTGCGTTTTGGCCCAGGCCACAAATTCAGCATAATTTTTGACTGGAATATTCGGGTTGACCACCAGAATCATCGGAAAGCGCGCCAGCAAACCGACAGGTACCAGGTCTTTTTCAGCGCTGTAGTTGAGCTTGCTGTACAGCGCAGGGTTGGCAGCCAGGGTGGCGGTGTCGCCAGTCAGCAAGGTGTATCCGTCGGCCTTGGCGTGGGCCACGTAGTCGGCACCAATATTGGTGGCCGCCCCCGGTTTGTTGTTGATGAACATGGGCTGGCCCAAAGCCTTGCCCATGGGCTCGGTCAGCGAGCGCGCCACCACGTCAGAGCCCCCGCCAGCCGGGTAAGGCACCACCCATTCAATCGGTTTGCTCGGGTAGTTTTGCGCCGTGGCCACGCTGGCGATCAGGGCAAGCGGGGCCAGAAGCATGAGGCTGCGGCTGCTGAAAGTGGGAAAAGTTTGCATGTTGTCTCCGTAAAAAAATAAATTCAGGTGGCCGACAGGCGTTCAGCCTGCGCGATCAATGCCAGTGCCTCTGCAGCATCGGCCTGGCGGCTCAGCAGCGCCAAAGCCAGCGTTGCCAGAAAAAGCGCTGCCTTGCCCTCGCCAACCCGGGCAGTGGCTTCAGCCAGGGCGGTGTAGGTCTGGTCAAGTTGATGGGGTGTTGTCATGTTGATCTCCTTCAATCAGGCGGCGCAGGCCAAAAGGGTTGGCTGCTGGAAAGGTTTCAGGACGCTGGCAATCGTCGCCGCATCAGCGTTTTTCCAGCAGCCCATCAGGTAAGCATCAGGCCGAACCAGATAAATTGAGCCTTCGTTGGCACCGTAGCGACTGTGGGCCTGACCCAGTTCATCAACAAGCGTGTTGCGGCCCGGCTGGCCCTGGCTGCTGATTTGAATGACCCGAACCGAGGCGGGGCTGTTGCCGGCATCGTTTGCCAGTTCCAGCAGTTCAGCTGGCAAAACAGACCCGGAAAAACAGAGCAGCACAAAAGCACGGCCAAAACACGTACTCAGGTGCACATTGCCGGCAGGGCCGCGCAGCCTGGCCTCGGGCGCAGGCATGCCGGCCCTCAGCAAAGCGCTTGAATCGGCCTTCAGATTCAGCGCAGAACCGACATATTCAACCGGCGTGGACTGGCGCGGGTTCAGCAAGGCGC
>JAZKIK010000475.1:0-1133 GCA_040384925.1 Pseudomonadota bacterium
GCCTTTGCCTTGCACCCGCAGTTGCACGAGCATCGCTTTCGCGCTCACGAGCAACGGCGTAAGCATCTGCAGTACCAGATCGCGCACCACAAGCTGGACATGAGCCACGTCACTGATCGCAAGGGTTCGCCACATACCCTTGTCTGCAGCAAGACGCGCGAGGCCTACCGCCGCCGGTGCAGGCAGCATGCGGAGGATGTCGCCGCAATGCGCATGCTGCAGGCGCTGGAAGTCGCTGCGCCGGATGAGTACCGCGCGCGGCTTGCGGCAGCGATTGTGCGGCAGCCGGAGGCGGTCAAGGGCTGAGGGACGCAGAAATGAGTCTGAACTGACTGTATTTTGATCTGCATCAAAACGCGTCTGCCCCAAAAAAGACAAGCTCTGGCAACTGGAGCTTTGTCATGCCACACGCCACCCTGAAAATCATCCTCGATGAACACGCCGCGCTGGCGTCTGTCTTGCGATCCATACTGCTCATGATAGAGCGCGGGCCGGGTGACGGCCCTGAACGGTTTTTTGACGTGATGCGCGCCATGCTGTTTTACATTGACGAATTCCCCGAACGCCTGCACCACCCCAAGGAGTCCGATCTGCTGTTTCCGCGCCTGGTACGCGCCGCGCCTGAACTGATGCCGGTCATCAGGCGGCTGGAGGCCGAACACATGCACGGTGAAGGCCGCATCCGCGAGTTGCAACACCAGTTGCTGGCCTGGGAACTGCTGGGCGACGCACGCCGCCAGGTGTTTGCCGATGCTGCAAAAGCTTATGTCGGTTTTTACCTTGAACACATGCACATAGAAGAAACCCAGTTGCTGCCCGTTGCGCAAAAGGTATTGAACGATGCCGACTGGGCCTTGCTTGACACCGCCTTCCAGCGCAGCCGCGACCCGCTGGCAGGCGGTGCTTACGACCCCTGCTACGACCGGCTTTTTACCCGTATCGTGACTCGGGCGCCTGCGCCGATTGGGGTGGGGGCGGAGTGAGGAAGTACTGGCAACTGACCTGACTGAAAAGCAGCAAGTGCAAGGCTGGCCGCAAGCCTCGACCATAGGGCACGGTTCAATACCCGGTGGTAGGTCTGGAAGTGACGCTCCTGGCCCAGGCCCATGATGCGCAGCACGGAGGTCACCGTG
>JAZKIK010000475.1:1143-2310 GCA_040384925.1 Pseudomonadota bacterium
CTCAAAGATTCAAAGCGCGCTCAAAAGCCAGAATAGTGCGCTTCTTGGCAGCCATTCACATCAGGCCCATGATGCGCAGCACGGAGGTCACCGTGCGTTTGCCGGGAGCGAGGATGGCACCAGCGAGCAGCACCTGCACTGACTTGAATACCCGCTTGGAAAACATGCCGGCGTTGGGTAGGATTAACTTTGCAAACCCGACTGGCAATGTCGACATGATGGGCCTCTCGTGGTGGAGTGGCGGTTTGTGTGAGGGCCAATAAAACGAGACTGGCCAGGATGCGTGGTGATGTGGCATCCTCGGGGCTTGTGCAACAAAACGGAGGCGAATATGTCTACTCCCGTACATGATCTTGCTGCCGAGCTGCTGGAACTGCCGGCTGAGGATCGTGCCCGCATGCTTGAACTGCTGATTGCCAGTTTTGAGCCCAGGTCAAATGCACAGAAAGCCTGGCTGAATCTGGCGCAAAGCCGCAGACAGCAGGTGCGCAGTGGCGTTGTGACGATGGTGTCTGGAGATGAAGCGCTGACGCGTATCAGGGCAAGAATTGCGTGAGCTACTCGATTCACCCCGATGCGGAGGCTGAGCTTGGTGATGCCGCGGTGTACTACGCCACGCATGCCAGCCGCATGATTGCTGCGGCTTTTTTGGCTGAATACGAACGTGTTCTTGAATTGCTGATCGAAAACCAGAAACGCGGCCCGCAAGGTGAATATGGACTGCGTGTCTATCACTTTGATCGTTTCCCCTACACGGGTTGTGTATGAGGCCGATGACATTCATGGACCGCAAATATTTGCCATCGCGCACCAAAGCCGTGAGCCAGGCTACTGGGGTGAGCGGCTTTGAATGGCGCATTGACATTTGTTTGAAAAATCAGTGCAAATTCAGCTTGATTTTTTTGAACATTGCACATGACATCTCAAGGTTGCAACCGGAGCTGTAAGAACGTGTTCACGGTCTATACGCGACCCCGTATAGACCGTGAACACGTTCTAAGAGCGGCCGTTGTCCAGTGCAGTTTTGCAGCCTGCAATGCGCGCCGTACAGTACCAGGGTTTGTGAGCCGCTCCTCCAGATACCGGCCCCCAAGGTCCGGTTTTGAGCATCTTCAAAGCGCCCTCGCCACAGTAATCGCCTGCCAGGGCCCCTGCGACTGGCCCAGG
>JAZKIK010000476.1:0-7057 GCA_040384925.1 Pseudomonadota bacterium
AAAAAAGTCCACCGGTACAGCGGCAATCGACCTCGCCCTCTTCACGCACTACGCTGCTGCCACATACCGGGCAAGTGGCAGGCATGCCGAAGACTGGTGCCTCGCCCTGGCGTTTGTCCAGCAGCACACTGACCACTTCGGGAATCACGTCGCCAGCGCGGCGCACGATGACGGTGTCGCCTACCCGCACGTCCTTGCGACGGGCTTCGTCCTCGTTGTGCAGGGTTGCGTTGGTGACGGTGACGCCGCCCACAAAAACCGGTGCCAGCTTGGCCACGGGTGTGAGTTTGCCGGTGCGGCCGACCTGTATGTCAATGCTCAAAACCGTGGTCAGTTGCTCTTGCGCCGGGTATTTGTGCGCCACGGCCCAGCGGGGTTCACGGCTGATAAAACCGAGCTGCCTTTGCAGATTCAGGGAGTTGACCTTGTAAACCACACCATCAATGTCAAACGGCAGGCTGTCGCGGGCAGCACCTATCTGCTGGTGATACGCTACCAGTTCAGCCGCCCCCTTTGCGCGCTGCACCTGGGCGGCGACCGGGAAACCCCATGATTTCAGGGTCTGCAGCATGTCGTAGTGGTTTTTGAAGTCCGGCCCGCCCTGGTCGGGTGCCGAGACTTCGCCAAGGCCATAGGCAAAAAAGCTCAAGGGCCGCTGTGCTGCCATGGCCGGGTCAAGCTGCCTGACTGCGCCTGCTGCGGCGTTGCGCGGGTTGACAAAAGTGCGTTCACCCTTGGTGCCGGCGGCGATCTTTTCGCGCTGTTTTTCATTCAGCGCTTCAAAGTCGGGCCGCCGCATGTAGACCTCTCCACGCACTTCAAGCACCGGCGGCACACCGGCGGGAAGGCGCAGGGGAATGCGCTTGATGGTGCGTATGTTCTGTGTCACGTCTTCGCCGGTTTCACCGTCTCCGCGTGTAGCTGCCTGCACCAGCAAGCCATTTTCATAACGCAAGCTCATGGCCAGGCCGTCAAATTTCAGTTCGGCCACATATTCGACTGGCGGCGCTTCACTGCTCAAACCCAGTTCCTTGCGCACGCGTGTATCAAAATTTTGTGCGCCGCTGGCTTCGGTATCGGTTTCAGTACGAATGCTCAGCATGGGCACCTTGTGGCGCACACTTGCAAACTGGTCAAGTGCCTTGCCGCCCACACGCTGGGTCGGTGAATCAGCCGTCAGCAGTTCAGGATGTGCCGCTTCAAGCGCCTGTAATTCCTGAAACAGCCTGTCGTATTCGGCATCGGGAATCGTTGGCTCGTCAAGCACGTAATAACTGTGGGCATGCGCATGCAACTGGCGGTGCAGTTCAGCCACACGGCTTGCAGCGGACGCGGGCTGAACGGATGGCTCCGGCAGCGCAAATAGATCAGGCGTTGCCATGGCAGACCTCAAAAAATCAGTATAAACAGTAATAAAAAATCAGCTGAACAGACGGCGTGCCAGTACCGAACCGGCAGACAGGTCGCGCTGGTCAAGCGTGTCGTAGAGCTGCTCAAGCTCATAACCGATCAGGTCCATGGCATCCACATGGATGATGTTGCCATTGTCGTCAATGATCACACCTTCCATGCTTGCGGCCAGTACAACGGCGGCTTCACGCATGCGCACAAAGGGCCGCTCGGTGCGTGACACCTGTGGCACATCAAGTGAAAGGGTGATTTCACGCAGCGCGGTTTGCTCAGGGTCTTCTGCCATGGCGGCCTGGCTGTCAAAAGCCAGGCCCAGGATAGGCGCTCCACCCGGTTGGCTGGCTGGCAGCACCATGCGGCCAGGGATGGCCCCGCTGACAAAACCAAGCCGGGCTGCACTCTGGTGTACATAACCAGGGCTCCAGGCAGTGCGTGCGGCGCGCAGGGTAAAACTGAGCTGGGCGTCATGTGCGCCGGCAAAATGATCAAGCTCCCTGGCGCGCGCGACTTCGTCGTGCATTTCGGGAAATTCCGGCTCGCCGCCAATGGCATCGGCAAAAGCCTGTGTCTTGATGACAAATTCCGAATATTCAATCTGGTTCAGCGGTCCCATGCGGTTGGCCAATTGCACACCACACTGAAAAGCGCTGTAACGGTGACCCGCGCTTGGCACCTCCCAGTCACCGGTGATGGCGCTCAGGCCCTCGATGGCAAAGGGCTTGCTGCCGGCGCGGCGTGTGCCGGGCATGGCAGCCAGGGCGGTTTCGCCAGAAACCACACCATCAAGCATGACGAGGGCAATCACGTCAATCAGCGCATCCAGACCGGGTTTTCGTTCAGGCGGGGTCATCATGACAAGCGCTGCCATGTCTGAGTCACCCTCGGCCACCATGTTGAAGCGTGGTTCCAGCCGGACAGGCTCGGGTTCTTGCGCCTGTGCTGGCAGGCCGCGGCTTTTGCCTGAGACACTTGCCGGTGCCACGCTTTCAGCAAAAGTCGTGGAATGGTGTGCCGAATGAAGCGGCTCGGGTTCGGGCCTTTTTGGCTGGCTTTTTCGGGCGGCCCAGGCGTTGTATGCCACCACGGCCGCAAGAATCAGGCCCCCGATAATTGCCAGACTGATATTAAACGTAGTCATTTGTGTTTTTTAAAACCCTTGAATTTGACTGTGTTGACGGCTCAGGTGGTTTCTGCAAAACCCAGTGCTGCTTCCATGTCCACCGCCACGATACGCGAAACACCCTGCTCCTGCATCGTGACACCTATCAATTGTTCAGCCATTTCCATGGCAATCTTGTTGTGGCTGATGAATAAAAACTGGGTTTCACGGCTCATGGATTTGACCAGTTTGGCATAACGCTCGGTATTGGCGTCATCCAGTGGCGCGTCCACCTCGTCCAGCAGGCAAAAAGGTGCCGGGTTGAGCTGGAATATCGCAAACACCAGGGCAATCGCCGTCAGGGCTTTTTCACCACCCGACAGCAGATGGATGGTCTGGTTCTTTTTGCCGGGTGGCTGGGCAATCACCTGCACACCGGCATCCAGGATTTCTTCACCCGTCATCTTGAGCTGCGCGTTGCCGCCGCCAAACAGCTCGGGAAACATCTTGCCAAAATGTGCGTTGACCGTGGCAAAGGTGCTGCCAAGCAAATCGCGCGTTTCCATGTCGATTTTTTTGATCGCGTCTTCCAGCGTGGCCATGGCTTCATTCAGGTCGGCTGACTGGGCATCAAGAAACTGTTTGCGTTCACGTGCGGTGCTCAGCTCATCAAGCGCGGCCAGATTGACTGCACCCAGGGACTGAATCTCGCGGTTGATGCGGTCAATATCACCCTGCATGCCAGTCAGGCGCACATTGCCTGCCTGGATCGACTGCTCCACCGCAGGCAAATCAGCCTGGGCATCAAGCAGCAGTTGTGCGTATTGCTCAAAACCCAGGCGCGCGGCCTGCTCTTTGAGCTGGAACTCGGTGATTCGCTGGCGCAGCGGGTCAAGTTCACGCTCCAGTTTGACGCGGCGTTCATCACTGGCGCGCAGCTTGTTGGTCAAATCGTCGTACTGGCTGCGTCTGGCACCCAGTTCGGCTTCGCGTTCCAGTTTGGTGTTCAGGGCTGACTGCAAACCGGCCTGTGCTGCCGCATCGGTCAGGCGTGAGAGCTCGTCCCTGGCGCGCTGCTCGTCAATGGCAATCGTTTCAGCCTGCTGCGCTGCAATCTTGATGGAGCGGGCCAGCTCTTCACGCCGGGCGCTCAGGCTGCGCAAGGCAAACTGGGCTTCCTGCGACTGGCGCTCCAGCGCGCGCTGCTGCTCGCGGGATTCGTTGAGCTTGCGTTCAGCATTGATCACGCGGTCATCCAGCTGGGCGTGGCGCTCCTGGCTGTCGGCCAGCTGCATGTCCAGCTCCTCAAAACGGCCCTCAGCCGTGGCCTTGCGTTCTTCCAGATCACCGAGCTGCTCATCAATTTCGGCCATGTCGGCCTGAATCTGCCCGGCTCTGGCGCGGGTCTGTTCAGCCAGTTGGGTCAGGCGCAGCAGTTCAACCTGCAAATCATGGGCGCGGCGCTGGCCTTCGGCAGCTTCACGGCGGGCACCGGCCAGCCGCTGGGCTGCGTCCTGGTAGGCTGCCTCGGCCCTTACCAGGGCGCTACGGGCTTCGTCACTGATCAGTACCTGGGCACGCAGCTGTTTGTCGAGGTTTTCAATTTCCTGCGCGCGTGCCAGCAAACCGGCCTGCTCCGAGTCCTGCGCATAAAAACTGACGCTGAAAGACGTGACAGCGTGGCCGCTCATGACATAAATCACTTCGCCGGGCTGCAATTTGTCGCGTGCAGTCAGGGCGTCATCGAGCTTTTCAGCAGTGAAACAACCATGCAGCCAGTCGCCCAGCAGCGCCGCCAGACCCGCATCGTTGAGGCGCAACAGATCAGCCAATGGCTTCAGATTGATGGCCGGGTTGGTTTTAAGGGGCGCGGCACCCGTGGGGGGCGAGTAAAAAGCCAGTTTGGCAGGCGGCGCGCCACGGCCATCGCTGCCGGCAAAACCGCGCACCAGCTCCAGCCGGCTGACTTCAAGCGCACCCAGGCGCTCGCGCAGTGCGCCTTCCAGCGCGTTTTCCCAGCCTTGTTCTATGTGAAGGCGGCTCCACAGGCCTTGCAAACCATCCAGCCCGTGTTTGGCCAGCCAGGGTTTGAGTTTGCCGTCGGTTTTGACTTTTTCCTGCAGTGCCTTGAGGGCTTCCATGCGCGCTGACAGCTCTGCACGTTTGGCTGATTCGCTGTTGACGGCCTGCTGGCGTGCGCGGCGCTCTTCATCAAGCTGGGGCACGCTGTCGGTCAGCTCATGCAGGCGGGCTTCGGCTTCCTGCTGGCTTTCCTGGGCAGCGGCAAACTGGCTGTTGAGGTTTTCAAGCCGTGCTTCATCCGGTGCATTGAGTGCGTTGCGGTCAGCACCCAGCTTTTCGCGGCGCTGGTTCAAGGCCCGCGACTGTTCCTGGATATTGCGCTGCTCGGCGGCCAGCACCTGAATCTGCTGCTGCACCTGGGCCACACCGGCCCGCTGTTCATTGGCCTTGGCCTGGCTGCTGCGCAGGGCTTCCTCAAGTGCCGGCAACTGGCTGTGTTGCTCTTCACTCTGGGCGGCCAGAAGTTCTGCCCGCTCTTCTGCCTGGTCGGCTTTTTCGGCCAGCTCTTCGGTTTCAAGCGCGGCGTCCTGCTGGCGGGTGGCCCACTGGTCGGTCTGTTCCTTGAGCTGTTTCAGGCGCTGCTCTACACGAATCCGGCCATCCACCACAAAACGTATTTCAGCCTCAAGCCGACCCACTTCTGCGCTGGCTTCATACAACTTGCCCTGCGCCTGGTTGACCTGGTCTCCAGCGGAATAATGCGCCTGGCGAATGGTTTCCAGGTCGGCCTCGATGTGGCGCAGGTCAGCGACGCGGCTTTCAAGGTCATTGACGGCCTTGTCAGCGTCTATCTTGATTTTGGCCTGTTCCGCCTCGGCATCCACACGTTTCAAAAACCATAGCTGGTGCTGCTTGAGCGTGCCGTCAGCCTGCAGTTTGTTGTAGCGCATGGCCACTTCAGCCTGCTTTTCAAGCCGCTCCAGGTTGGCATTGAGTTCACGCAAAATATCTTCAACACGGGTCAGGTTTTCGCGCGTGTCATGCAGGCGGTTGGCGGTTTCACGGCGGCGCTCCTTGTATTTGGAGACGCCCGCAGCTTCTTCGAGAAACAGGCGCAGCTCTTCGGGTTTGGACTCGATGATGCGGCTGATCGTGCCCTGGCCAATGATGGCGTAGGCACGTGGGCCCAGGCCGGTGCCCAGAAAAACGTCCTGTACATCTCGGCGGCGCACTGGCTGGTTGTTGATGTAGTAACTTGAGGTGCCGTCACGTGTCAGCACCCGTTTGACAGCAATTTCTGCAAACTGGCCCCACTGTCCACCAGCGCGGTGGTCTGCATTGTCAAAAACCAGTTCCACGCTGGAGCGGCTGGCCGGCTTGCGGGTGGTTGTGCCGTTAAAAATCACGTCCTGCATGGACTCGCCACGCAGCTCCGAGGCCTTGCTTTCACCCAGCACCCAGCGCACGGCGTCCATGATGTTGGACTTGCCGCAACCATTCGGCCCGACCACACCGACCAGTTGGCCCGGCAATACAAAATTGGTTGGTTCGGCGAAAGACTTGAACCCTGATAACTTGATGGAATTAAGACGCACGGCTGTCCTGCGCTAGCCTGGGGCTAACTCGTTGATTCATATGACGCTTTCAGCAAACGCCAGCATCGCTTTTGGCGACTGACTGTGGGCCTGATGTTACCCGAGGCAAATGGCGTGACTTGCGCGCGGGCGCTTGCTCCACGCTGAAGGAGTACGCGTAAAACCGCTGCAATTGTTAAAAAAGCTTCATATTCGGTTTTTGCCCAATAACAACGTGCATAAATAGCTATTTATTTGATAGTAAAAACCGGCGCTGCGGGCTTTCAGCCCGACAAAACGCCGGATTAAAGGCAGGATAATCCTGCCCATGAATCCCCTGCTCTCACGCCTGCAACCTTACCCTTTCGAGCGGCTGCGCTTGCTGCATGCCGATGTCACGCCCAATCCAGCCTTCAAAGCCATCAGCCTGGGCATTGGCGAACCCCGCCACGCCACCCCCCAGCTGATCAAGGACGCTCTGACCGGCAGCCTGGCTGGCCTGGCAGCCTACCCTGGCACCTTGGGTGAACCCAGGCTGCGCCAGGGCATGAGCGACTGGCTGGCCCGCCGTTATGGGCTCGAAGTCAACCCGGCAACGCAGATTTTGCCGGTCAACGGATCGCGTGAAGCTCTGTTTGCCCTGGCCCAGACGGTGCTTGACCCCAGCAAACCGGGCGCTTATGTGATCTGCCCGAATCCGTTTTATCAAATCTATGAAGGCGCGGCGCTGCTGGGTGGTGTGCAGACCTGGTTTGCCCCGAGTGATCCAGCCCGCAACTTTGCCATTGACTGGGCTGGTGTACCAGAGGCTGTCTGGGCCAACACGCAATTGCTGTTTGTCTGCTCGCCTGGCAACCCGACGGGCGCGGTGATGGGGCTGGACGAATGGAAACTGCTGTTCGAACTGAGCGACAGGTATGGTTTTGTCATTGCGTCGGACGAGTGTTACAGC
>JAZKIK010000477.1:0-21436 GCA_040384925.1 Pseudomonadota bacterium
GCCTCCACCACCTTCAAGGCGATTGCCCTGGCTGCTGCCGGTCAGGCTGTCTGCGTGGGCTGAGCCAATCAGGTTTTCCATGCCTGACAGCACATCTGTGCCGTCAGCGCCTAGGGCACCAGCGGCGCCGCTCAAGCTGACGACTACTGCGCCTGTGGCGTCTGCGTAGCTGGCGGTGTCTGTGCCTGCGCCGCCGACGAGGCTGTCGTTGCCTGCGCCGCCGTTCAGGGTGTCGTCGCCATCTGCGCCGTTGAGGGTGTCATTACCGCCCAGGCCTTGCAGGTAATTATTGGCCGTGCTGCCGATGATGGAATCGTTGAAATCGCGCGAGCCGCGCACGTTTTCGATATTGCTGAGTTGGTCGGTGCCGCCGTAGCCGTCGCTCGCATTGCCTGTAGTCAGATTGACCGTCACACCCGAGGTGGAGTTTCGGTAGTCAACCCTGTCGGTGCCACCATTGCCGTTGAGGGTGTCGTTGCCTTCACGGCCCTCAAATGACTCATAAACCGCTGTATTGCTGCCTGTGAGCACATCACCAAAAGCGGAACCGCGAACGGCTTCGATGTTGCGCAAAACATCAGTACCGCCAAAGCCGTCACTGGCTGAACCGTCCAGTGAGTCGTTCAAGGTCACCACCACGCCGCTGATGGAGTTGGTGTAGTCTGCACGGTCATAACCTTGACCGCCGTCGATGGTGTCATTGCCGGCTTCGCCGCGAAACACTTCGCTCAAACCGTCGTTGTAAACCACGCCGTTTAGCGCGTTGCCACCCGTCAAAACGTCGTTGCCGGAACCGCCAAACGTACCCTCAATGCCCACAAGTGTGTCGTTGCCCATGGCACCGGTTCCCAGGCCAGTTGCCAGATTGACAACCACCTGCGTGCTTGCACTTGAATAACGCACGATGTCAAAACCGCCAGCACCATCAATGCTGTCGTTGCCTTCACGGCCTTCAAACAGCTCGGTGATGTCGGAACGGTTGGAGCCAATCAGTGTGTCATTAAAGGCCGAACCACGAACCTCGTTGATATTGAGCAACACATCATTGCCAGCCCCGCCCGAGGCATTGCCATCAGCCAGGTTGACTAAAACTGCAGCCCCGGCAAACCGGTAGCTGGCCTGATTGGCGTTGGTCTGGTTCAGGGTATCGGTAATCAGCCCGCCATCAATCGTGTCGTCGCCAGCGCGTCCTTCAAAACGCTCGAAATACAGGCTGGTGCTGCCTGTCAGATCATCGTTGAAAGCCGAACCACGGGCCTCTTCAAAACCTTCAATCGTGTCCACGCCACCGCGCCCGTCTGTTGCACGCTGGGTCTGCAGGTTGACGGACACAGCGCCGGGGTCGTCCCTGTAGTCCAGAATATCAAAACCGGCAGCACCGTTGAGGCTGTCACCCGTGGAGCCGCTGGGGGCCGTGCCAAAAATATCGGCGTCGCCACGAATGTAGTTGTCACCGGAAGACCCCACAATGGTGTCGGCAAAGTTGGAACCACCGATGTTTTCAATGCTGATCAGGGTGTCCGTGCCTTCGCCGCCCGTGACCAAACCAGTGGCCAGGTTGGCGTTGATGGAGGAAACTGCACCGCCGTACCAGACAAAGTCAAAACCGGCACCACCGTCCATGGTGTCGTTTCCACCATTGCCCGAAAAATCGTCATCTGCGGCACTACCGGTGATGGAGTCGGCAAAAGCTGAGCCCATCACGCGTTCAATACCAATCAAGGTGTCGCTTCCACCGCCAGTTTTTACGGCGGTGCCAGTTGCCAGGTTGATCGTGACGGCTGTTGTCAGGTTGCGGTAGTTGGCGCGGTCATAACCCGTGCCGCCATCGAGTGTGTCAGAGCCTGCCGAGCCGTTAAACCAGTCATCACCACCCTGCCCTTGTAGAAAATTGTTGGCGCTGCTGCCGGTAATCGTGTCATTGAAGTCACGCGAACCTCGCACATTCTCGATCTTGCTCAGGGTGTCAGTGCCACCGTAACCGTCACTGGCAACGCCAGTACCCAGGTTGACTGTCACGGCCGCCCGGGAGTTCTGATAGTCCACCCGGTCAACGCCGCCCATGCCGTTGATGCTGTCGTTGCCGCCCAGCCCTTCGAACGACTCAAAAACTGCAGTATTGCTACCCGTCAACACATCACCCCAACCGGAACCACGCACCGCTTCTATATTGCGAAGCACGTCCGTGCCCCCCAAACCGTCGCTTGCCGTGCCATCAAGCGTGTCATTCAGGGTCACAGTCACCGCGGCGGTAGCGCTGTCATAGTCTGCCCGGTCATATCCCTGGCCACCGTCTATGGTGTCATTTCCGCCATCGCCCCTGAAGACCTCACTTAAACCGTCGTTATAAACAACACCATTAAGAGCATTCCCGCCGATCAGAATGTCGCCAGCAGAACCTCCACGCACACCCTCAATACCCACCAGCGTGTCGTTGCCCATGGCACCCGTTGTCAGCCCGGTCACCAGGTTGACAATCACCTGTGTAGTGGCCGACCCGTAGCGGGCAATGTCAAAACCACCACGGCCATCAATCGAGTCATCTCCGGCACGGCCTTCAAACTGTTCGGTGAAATCAGTTCTGTTGGTGCCCAGGAGGGTATCGGCAAAGTTACTCCCCCGCACCTGGCTGAAGTTGAACAGAATGTCACTGCCCGCATTGCTGCCTGCAGCACCCACTGCAGTACCGGCCAGCAGGTCAACAGTGACGCCTGCACCGGTGGCATTGTGATAAGTGACCCGGTTGCCGTTGTCACCGTTGGCCAGGTCGGTAATAACACCGCCATCCAGCACATCGTTACCAGCGCCCCCTTCAAATTGTTCAAAAACCAGGGCAGAGCTTCCGATGATGGTGTCATTGAAGCCGGAACCATGTATCAGGTTGATGGCAATCAGGGTGTCGGTGCCTACTGAAGCATCACCGATGGCGGTACCGCTGCCAGTGCTTCCATCACCAGTTACACCTGCCAGATTGATATTGACTCCGGCAGTTGCAGAAATGTAAGTGGTGAAGTTCCAGTCAGTACCCAAAAAATTGTCAGTGACTACTCCACCATTCAGAGTGTCATTTCCGGCATCTCCAATCAGGGTGTCTGCGCCTGCTCCACCAAAAAGACTGTCGTTTCCGGCAGCGCCGGTGATGGTGTCAGTGCCTGCGGTGCCAATAAGTGTATCGTTGCCCGAAGTCCCGGTCAGAGTAGCCATGTGTTGTCTCCTGTAAGAATAAAGCCTGCTTGCGGCGACAGGCATGTGTCATTTTGTAAGCTGGAGGCCCATAGCATAGGCCGATTTTCAGGCGACCAGATACTCTGCCCCAAAAAAGGGCGCACCTGTCAGCTGAATCGCCAACTCGGCATCAAGGTCAGCATCCACACTCCCATACAGAACGCCAGCCGACGTGTCATACCGCAGTTGCCCTGCCCCAGTAAAACTGGCTGCGCCTATAAAACTGAATTGCTGGTTACCAGAAAGGGCGGTGTTGGCGTCGAGGGTAGAAAGATCGATCCTGTCGCCTGCCGTGCCATTAAAGTCGCTGATGCTGTCCCAGCTGGCACTGGTCAGGCCCATTTCTGCCAGTGAGTCGAAATCGAAAGTGTCTGCACCCGCATCGCCAGTCAGCAGGTCTTGCCCTGTGCCGCCGTTGATCAGGTCGTTGCCAGAACCACCAAGCAGTGTGTCATTGCCGGTCGAGCCTTTCAGGCTGTCATTTCCAGCGCCGCCGGTCAGCAGATTGGCAATACTGCTGCCGGTCAGGCTGTCGGCGTAGTTGGATCCGGCCAGATTTTCAAACCCGACCACGCTGTCATTGCCAGAACCACCGCTGGCGCTTTTGCTGCTGAGGCTGGCTGTGACTCCGGCCTTGCTGTAGGCATAGCTGACCGTGTCTGTACCGCTTGATCCGTTCAATATGTTGTCGCCCGCACCAGCCCATATGAGGTTGCCCAGGCTATTGCCCGTACCGTTGATGGCGGTGGAGGCGGTCAGGCGAAGGTTTTCGATGTTGGCAGCCAGAACAAAACTGACACTGCTCAACACGGTGTCCATGCCTTGTGCCAGCTTTTCGCTGATGACATCGCCAATATTGTCCACGCTGTACTGGTCATCCCCGCTGCCGCCCAGCATGACGTCTGCGCCGATTGCCCCGTTCAGGCTGTCATTGCCTGCGCCACCTTCAAGCCTGTTGGCAGCAGTGCTTCCCGTCAAACTGTCCGCAAATGCACTGCCGATCAGGTTTTCAATGCTGAGCAGGGCATCCGTACCATCCGCCCCTGTGGCCGTACCCGCACCACTGAGACTGGCGGCCACCGCACCCGCAGCATTGGCATAACTGGCAGTATCCCTGCCTGTGCCACCCACCAGGCTGTCATTGCCCAGCCCGCCATTCAGTGTGTCGCTGCCTGCATTGCCGTTGATCGTATCGTTTCCAGCACCACCCTTGATGAGGTTGCCAACGGCGTTGCCATAGAGTGCGTCATGGCCAGAACCGCC
The DNA here is from genome assembly GCA_040384925.1 of Pseudomonadota bacterium. GTDB lineage: Bacteria > Pseudomonadota > Gammaproteobacteria > Burkholderiales > Burkholderiaceae_C > Polaromonas. The sequence continues at coordinate 4,489 of JAZKIK010000477.1, forward strand.
TGAAAGATTCTCTATAACCGAACCAAAATTCACAGTGACCTGCCCGGCAGCGGTGATTTTGCTGGCCTTGGTGCCCACAAAACCCCAATAACCGGCATCAAGATACAGGGTAAGGGCCTGCGTCTGCGCGCTGGCATCCAGGGTATCCACACCTGCGCCATCCCAGACAAAGTTGGTGCTGGCCGAACTCACCACATAACTGTCATTGCCGGTTCTGGCAGTGGAGCTTGGCCCATACAGATACTGCAGTGCAGCAATGTCCAGCACGCTGTAGGCCAGATGGTATTCCAATGGTGACTCGTCATAACTCATGACGGTCCACTCGGTGCTGTTTTCGGCAGCCGGCAGATGCGGCGTATCGGTACCACCGGAAAAAGGGTGTTCAAGACCAAGGGAATGACCCAGTTCATGAATCAGCGTGAGCGCTTCATAACGCCCGTCCTGCGGTGCCAGGTTGCCAGGCGTGCCGCTGTCCAGAAACACATCACCCCCCAGAAACGAGGGTGATGGCAAATAGGCATATGCCGCACTGCTAGCCTGGACGTTATTGCCAAATGAAATGGTATTGACGGCCGCCGGGTCACTGACTTCAACAAAATCCAGATTCAGTACCGTTGATATGTAAGCCAGCGCCTGTTTTGAAAACGTTTTTTGTGCGGCGTTAAAACCTGAAAACATGAATGCGTTTTCAGAGTCCGTGTCATATGCTGGCAAGGAGGTCGGGTAGGCATAGTTGATGGTGTTGCCCGAGGCCATCAGCCGCTGGTAAGCGTTGCCCGTGGCGTTGTCATTAAGCAAGGCATCAATCCAGTAGGGCAAAGCCTGCGCACCGGCGGCATAAGTCACGTTTTCAATCGTGCTGGGCAATTTGACAAAACTGACGCTGACAATCGCCGTGTCGCTGCCGCCCGAATCCACAATATCAAAGTCCGGGCCTGAAATCACATAGGTGTCGTTGCCGCCTCCACCATCCAGCAAATCGATACCACCACCACCGGTCAAGGTGTCATTACCCAACCCTCCAACCAGAGTGTCGGCACCCGTGCTGCCCTGCAAACTGTCATTACCGGACGTGCCAAAGATAAGTGCCATGAAAAATTCCTGAAAAGAAAAACCGAAAGGAACAATACTGCCACTTGCGGCCGCACGGATGTACCAGTCATCCCAAAACGAGTAAAACTTGACAAATATCAAGTGCCATTTCACGCCACAGGCTTAAGGTGCAAACATTACATCAACCCAGTGAGACAAATTCATGTACAAAAAAATTCTTGTGGCCACCGATGGCTCTGCACTTTCAAAAAAGGCTGTCAGCAGCAGTATTGAACTGGCAGCGCTGACCGGAGCTCAGCTGATTGCGCTCAAGGTCGTGCCGCGTTACCCGGTCAGTTATTTTGAAGGCGGCATGGCGATTCCCGTCGTTACCGTGGCAGAGGTTGAAAAGCAGTGGGCCGATGCAGCTCAGGCGGTGGTTGAAGAAGTCAAAACCGCAGCCGAAGCGGCCGGCGTCAGCACACGGGCCATCACGCATATGTCTGACTCTGTGGCCGAAACTGTGATTTCAACCGCAAAAAAACACAAATGCGATTTGATCGTGATGGCCTCACATGGCCGCAAGGGCATCAAGCGCGTGTTGATGGGCAGTGAAACCATGCATGTACTGACGCATTCGCACATTCCCGTGCTGGTGTTGAGGTAATCTCAGCGCAGACTGGCTGCGCGCTCAGCCAATCAGTTCAGCAGCCGTAAACAGCGGGCTGCCCACCAGCTCAATCGCAAAGTCAGCATCCAGGTCTGCATCCACACTGCCGTACAGCACTCCGGTTGCAGTGTCGTAGCGCAGCTGACCGGCGGCGGTAAAACTGCCACTGCCGATAAAACTGAAACTCTGCTTGCCTGCCATCGTGGTGTCAGCATCCAGCGTGGACAGGTCAAGCTTGTCGCCCTGCGGGGCATTAAAATCAAGGATGCTATCCCACGTGTCAGCGGTGAGGCCCATTTCCGACACAGCGTTGAAGTCAAAGGTGTCAGCGCCCTTGCCGCCTGTCAGCAGGTCCTGGCCAGCGCCTCCGCTGAGGGTGTCGTTGCCATGTCCTCCGGCCAGATCGTTGTTTTTGATATTACCCGTCAGGCTGTCGGCGTAATTCGAGCCGATGAGGTTTTCAATGCTGATCAGGCTGTCATTGCCTGATCCACCTGTGGCCAGCCCGGTCGTCAGGCTGGCTACAACTCCTGAACGGGTGTAAGCATAGCTTGCGGTGTCGATGCCTCCTGAACCGTTCAAAACGTTATCGCCTTCACCAGCAGCCAGCACATTGTTCAGGCTGTTGCCGGTTGCATTGATGGCCGTCATTTCCGCCAGGCGAAGGTTTTCAAGGTTGGCACCGAGGGTAAAGCTGACACGGCTGATCACGCTATCTGTGCCTGAGGTCGAACTTTCTGTGACCACATCCCCTGCGTTGTCCACGATGTACTCATCATCTCCTGCACCGCCCAGCAGGGTGTCGGCACCAGCCCCGCCATTCAGGCTGTCGTTACCGGTACCGCCTTCGAGCCGGTTGGTCCGGATACTGCCGGTCAGTTTGTCGGCAAAATCCGAGCCAGCAAGGTTTTCAATGCTGAAAAAGGTGTCGTTACCTGAGCCACCTGTGGCATTGGCGCTGGTCAGGCTGGCATGTACACCCGCGCTGCTATAGCTGTAACTGGCCGTGTCCAGTCCACCTGAACCATTCAGGATGTTGTTGCCAGCACCCGCAAACAGGGTGTTGTTCAGGCTGTTGCCGGTGGCATTTGTGCCTGTTGATGCCGTGAGCCTGAGGTTTTCCAGATTTCCACCCAGCTTGAAGCTGATACTGCTCCAGACGGTGTCTGTACCACCGTACCAGAGACGTTCGACAACAACATCCCCGAGGCTGTCCACGATGTACAGGTTATCGCCAGTTCCTCCATTCATCGTGTCAGCGCCGGCCCCTCCATTCAGTGTGTCGTGGCCGTAACCATCGGACAGCACATCGTCACCACCTGCGCCATCAAGCAGGCTGCTGCCAGTTCCGCCACTGATCTGATTGGCCTGGTCATTGCCGATCAGGGTGTCATTGTGGCGAGATCCGATGATATTTTCGATATTGACAAGTGTGTCATTGCCAGACCCACCACTGGCAACACCGCTGCCAAGGTTAACAGTCACGGCTGCAATACTGTATTGGTAATTGACCGTATCGGTGCCGCCTGCGCCATCAAGCATGTTGTCACCATCACCGGACGACAGGGTATTGTCCTTGCTGTTTCCGGTCGCGTTGATGGCGGCAGATGTTGTGAGGCGTATGTGTTCAATGTCAGCTCCCAGGGTAAAACTGATGCTGCTCCACACGGTATCCGAGGCACCCGTCGCACCCGTGATGACATCTCCGGTGTTGTCCACAACAAAGATATCAGAATAACTGCCCCCGCCCATCATCGTGTCGGCACCTGCGCCACCGTCAATGGTGTCAGATGAGCTGGAACTGCCGTTAATAAGGTCATTGCCAGCACCGCCGTTCAGGGTGCTTCGGCCATATTGGGCACCGTAAAGCGTGTCATTGCCTGTACCTCCATCCAGAAGACCAGAACTGTTCCCGCCATGCAGCTCATCATTACCGGAGCCGCCAAGAACCGTGTCCCTGTTATCGTCATACAGAATCATGTCGCTGGCATCACCATACAAAGTGTCATTGCCTGCACCTCCGTTCAGCCGGTCACTACCCTCACCGCCTTCAACCAGGTTGCCCTGTGTATCACCTGTGAGGGTATCGTCGCCTACCGAACCATAGATATTTTCAATGCCTGTCAGCGTGTCCTCACCTCCGCCACCTGAGGAAAGGCCGGTCACCAGGGAGACCTGAACACCTCCGCCGTAGCGCACATCGTATGAGACTGTATCAATGCCGGCCCCGCCATCAATCAGATCACCAAACAGGCGTGCACTGTACAGATGGTCATCGCCTGCGCCACCTGACAATGTGTTGTTGTCGGTGGTATCACTGGGAGATGTCGAGTTCTGCAGCTCATAGCCATTGCCTATCAGGGTGTCATTACCATCACCGCCTGTCAGGCTGTCATCGCCATAACCCCCGTCCAGCGTGTCGTCGCCGTCACCGCCCGTCAGGGTGTCCTTGCCCGCGCCGCCCAACAGCTTATTGGCGGCTGCATCACCCACCATGCTGTCAGCGTACACCGTACCGCTGACGTTCTCGATACCCGTCAAGGTGTCGCTGCCGCCGCCACCCGTGACGAGGCCAGTTACCAGCGAAACCACCACTGCGCTGGCAATAAAAGCCTCATCGTAAACCGCAGTGTCCTGCCCCCCATCACCACTCAGGCTGTCATCCCCCTTGCCGCCGGCCAGAGAATCATTGCCAGTACCACCGGACAGGCTATCGTTACCCGCAGCACCCCAAAAGAAATTGTTTCCAGCATCACCCGTCATGCTGTCGGCATAGGCTGTGCCCAGAATATTTTCAATACCTGTCAGCGTGTCATTGCCAGCACCACCGGTAGCCAGGCCGGTGACCAGCGAGACACTGATACCGCTGGTGATTGCTGCCTCGTCATATAGCGCAAGATCTGCGTAAATGTCAGGACCGGCATCAAGCAGGTCATTGCCAAGGCCGCCCCGCAAGGTGTCGTAACCGCCATTTCCGTACAGGGAATCATTCCCTCCGTCGCCCTGAAGGCTGTCGTTGCCGCTGCTTGCGCCGACCAGGCTGTCATGGCCCCCCAGGCCTTTGAGCGTATAACTGTAGCCAAAGTGGTTGGCACCAATCAGGGTGTCATTGCCACTGGTGCCCACAATTGTTGTTGTCGTTGCCATTGTTGTTATCTCCTTGAAAGTGGTTTACCAAAACCTCGCCTCGCACTCCAGTCCCGGTACGAAATGCAATTCAGGTCGAACCAGGTTGTTTAGCTTATGCTGCGCTCATCCATGGCCGACAGATAAATAAGGATGGCGACGTCAAGCCACCAGATAGTCGGCCGTAAGCATCGGGCTGCCGACCAGCTCAATTGCGAACTCGGCATCCGTGTCTGCATCCACATTGCCGTAGATCATGCCAGTTGAAGTGTCGTACCTGAGCTGGCCTGCTGCGCTGAAGCTGCTGCCGCCAATAAAACTGAAACCCTGCTGGCCTGCGCTTGTGCTGTCAGCGTCCAGCGTGGACAGGTCAACCCGGTCACCTTCAACACCGTTGAAGTCGAGAATGCTGTCCCACGTTGACGGGGTCAGGCCCATTTCAGCCAGGGCGTTGAAGTCAAAGCTGTCTGCACCCATTCCGCCTGTCAGCATATCACGGCCAGTGCCGCCTTTGAGATAGTCATCGCCCTTGCCCCCATCCAGCGTGTCGTTGCCACCTGAGCCGTTCAGGCTGTCCTTGCCGCCTTCTCCGCTGAGCACGTTGTTCTGGCTGTTGCTCCAATCCTGCAGTCATCCATGGCGGCCAACCCGATAGTGATGGCAACACACCTTCAAGCCAGCAGGCCATCTACCGTAAACACCGGGCTGCCCACCAGCTCAATCGCAAACTCGGCATCCGTGTCTGCATCCACACTGCCATAAAGCACCCCAGTTGCCGCGTCATAACGCAACTGGCCGGCTGCTGTAAACACGTCGCTACCAATAAAACTGAAACTCTGCTTGCCTGCCACCGTGGCGTCTGCATCGAGTGTGGACAGGTCAAGCCTGTCGCCCTGCGCGGCATTGAAGTCGAGGATGCGATCCCAAGTCCCTGCAGTCAGCCCCATTTCTGACACGGCGTTGAAATCAAAGCTGTCTGCGCCTGTGCCACCTGTCAGCTGATCCTGGCCAGCGCCGCCGCTAAGGGTGTCATTGCCATTCCCCCCTGCCAGCGCGTTGTCCTTGATATTGCCCGTCAGGCTGTCGGCATAGTTTGAGCCTATGAGGTTTTCGATGCTGACAAGGCTGTCATTTCCGGAGCCACCGGTGGCAAGTCCGGTCGTCAGGCTGGCTACCACCCCCGATCTGGTGTAGGCGTAGCTGGCGGTGTCAATGCCGCCTGCGCCGTTCAGGATGTTATTACCCTCTCCGGCAGCCAGCACATTGTTCAGGGCGTTGCCGGTTGCGTTGATGGCGGTCGCTTCAGCCAGGCGCAGGTTTTCAAGGTTGAGCCCAAGGGTGAAACTGACGCGGCTGATCACGCTGTCTGTACCTGCGTCGACAGCCTCAGTGACCACGTCCCCCACGTTATCCACGATGTACTCGTCATCTCCTGCGGCGCCCAGCAAGGTATCGGCACCGGCTCCACCGTTTAAAGTGTCATTGCCCGCACCGCCTTCAATCTGGTTAGTCTTGATATTGCCGGTCAAGACATCCGCATGATCCGAGCCTGCAAGGTTTTCTATGCTGATAAACGTATCACGGCCCAAGTCGCCGGTGCTGCTGCTGCTCAGGTTGGCTTTTACCCCGGTATTGCTGTAGATGTAACTGGCGGTGTCTCTGCCTGAACGACCGTTGAGAATATTGTCTCCAACGCCAGAAAACAGGATGTTGTCCAGCACATTGCCGGTCGCATTGATATCAAGGGAACCCACCAAGCGCAAGTTATCCACATTGGCCGACAAGGTGTAACTGAGGCTGCTCCAGACAGTATCTGTACCGAAGCTGCGAGAAACCTCCACGACAAGGTCACCCGCGTTGTCCACCATGTAATGGTCGTTACCCGATCCTCCCATCATGGTGTCAGCGCCGGCACCGCCATCCAGAGTGTCGGTGCCAGCGGTATCTGAAAGGACATCATCCCCTGCGGCACCATCAAGCTGGTCGTTCCCATTTCCGCCATGGATCTGGTTTGACTGCTCGTTGCCGGTCAAGGTGTCATCGTAAGCAGATCCGGAGATGTTTTCGATATTGACGAGGCTGTCGGTGCCCAGGCCGCCGCTGGCAACACCGCTGCCAAGATTGACTAGCACAGCTGCTGCACTGTACTCATAGCTGGCCGTGTCGCTGCCACCAGCACCGTCGAGAACATTGTCGCCTTCACCAGAAAAAAGTATGTTGTCCAGCCCGTTTCCAGTGGCGTTGATGGCGGCACTTGTGGACAGGCGCAGGTTTTCGACATGGGCTGCCAAGGTAAAACTGATGCTGCTCAGGACAAGGTCCTGACCCAGCCCTGAAGCTTTTTCAGTGATGACGTCACCCACATCGTCCACGACATAGGTGTCACTGCGCGAAGTGCTGCCGACCAGCGTGTCTGCGCCAGTACCTCCATCCAGTGTGCCCCAGCCCTTGTTGACATAAATGACATCATTGCCAGAGCCTCCCAGCAAGGTGTCACCCAAATAATTCAAGGAACCATACAAGGTGTCATTGCCACTGCCGCCATCGAGATAGTTGCGTGAGTATCCAGCACGAAGCTCGTCATCGCCGGCCCCTCCCAACAGGGTATCCTCTCCATAACTGAGTACAGTGCGGCTGGCCCCGTACAGGGTGTCATTGCCGGCACCGCCCGTAAGCCGGTCAGAACCATACCGACCCTCAATCACATTGTCGTTGGCATCTCCAGTCAGTTTGTCTGCCTCTTCTGAACCTGAGATGTTTTCTATGCCAGACAGCGTATCGTTGCCAAAGCCGCCGGACGCCAGACCGGTCGCCAGTGACACTGTGACCTGGCTGCCATACCCCTCGTAATAAACAGTATCAATGCCTGCGCCTCCGTCAATTACATCCCCGAACGGGCTGTCAACATACAGGTGATCATCGCCTGCACCGCCTGACAGGGTGTTTGCGCCATTGTCATCGGCATATCCGTCCAGCGAAAAACCACGCGCCACAAGGGTATCGTTGCCGTTGCCACCTGCCAGACTGTCCTTGCCCAGGCCACCTTCCAGCGAATCATTGCCGTCGCCGCCTACGAGGGTGTCGTTACCCACACTCCCCAAAAGCGTATTGTTGCCGGCATCACCCTCCATGCGGTCTGCATGCAGGGAACCGTGCAAGTTCTCTATCCCCGTCAGCGTGTCATTGCCAGCACCACCTGTTACCAGTCCGGTGATCAGCGAGGCCGTTACGCCCGCCGCACTGTATTGGTAGCTGGCTGCGTCCGCTCCACCAGCACCGTCAAGAACATTGTCTCCATCGCCAGAAAAAAGAATATTGTCCAGACCATTTCCTGTAGCGTTGATATGGGCAGCCGTGGTCAGGCGCAGGTTTTCAACATTGGCACCCAGGGTGTAGCTGAACTTGCTCCAGACAGCGTCGCGGCCAAGCCCGGAAACCAGCTCGGTGATGACGTCGCCTGCGTTGTCCACGATGTACACGTCACCCCCTACAGCACTGCCCACCATCGTGTCTGCGCCTGTACCGCCGTCCAGTGTGCTGCCCTTGCTGGCATAAATGACATCGTCGCCAGCCCCGCCCAGCAAAGTGTCACCCGTGCCAACACCTGAGCTGTATGAAGAACCATACAAGCTATCGTTGCCATCACCGCCGTCCAGATAACTGCGGTAGCTGCCGGCACGAAGCTCGTCGTCGCCGGACTCTCCCAAAAGTGTGTCTTCTCCGTAATAGCCGCCGCCATGCAGGGTGTCGTTGCCAGCACCTCCCGAGAGCCGGTCAGCACCATCCCAGCCCCGAATCCAGTTGTTGTTGGCATCTCCGGCCAGCCTGTCTGCGCCTTCTGAACCCAGGATGTTTTCTATGCCTGTCAAGCTATCGTTGCCAGCACTCCGCGACGAAAGACCCGTGGCCAGTGACACGGTGACCCCATTTGCCCACGAGTAATCTACGGTATCAGTGCCCTCGCCCCCGTCGAGCAGGTCACCAAAAGAGCTGTCGCTGTACAACAAATCATCGCCTGCGCCTCCAGACAGGGTGTTGGCACCGTCGTCCTTGGTATATCCGTCCAGGGAATTGCCACGAGCCAGCAGGATGTCATTGCCATTGCCACCGGCCAGGCTGTCTGCACCGAGACCGCCCTCCAGCACATCATCGCCATCACCGCCTGCCAGCGTATCGTTGCCTGCGCGGCCCAGAAGCGTGTTGCTGGTGGCGTCCCCCTCCAGGCTGTCCGCATGAAAGGAACCATGGAGACTTTCGATACCTGTCAGGGTGTCATTGCCGGCACCACCTGTTGCCAGCCCAGTGAACAGCGAGGCCGTCACACCAGCCGCACTGTATTGGTAGCTGGCTGCATCGGTTCCGCCAGCACCATCCAGAACATTGTCTCCATCACCAGAAAAAAGAATATTGTCCGCACTATTGCCAGTGGCATTGATGTGGGCCGCTGTGATCAGGCGCAGCTGTTCAACATTGTCGGCCAGGGTATAACTGACACTGCTCCAGACGGCGTCGTAAACACCCCTGGAGGCTTCTTCAATGACGACGTCGCCTGCGTCATCCACCATATACACGTCCATTTCGTAAGCAGTTCCCACCATGGTGTCTGCGCCAGTACCACCATCGAGTTGGCCACCGCCTTCGCTGGCATAAATGACGTCATCGCCAGCCCCGCCCAACAAGGTGTCCGTCCCATTGAAACTTCTCCAGTCCAGAGAACCGTACAGTGTGTCGTTGCCATCACCACCATCCAGATAACTGCCGACTGCCCCAGCCCGCAGCACATCGTCACCAGACTCCCCAAAAAGTGTGTCCTTGCCAACGGGATAAACATTGCCGCCATCCAGGGTGTCGTTGCCAGCACCGCCCACAAGCAGGTCACCACCGCCAAGACCCGAAAGCATGTTGTCGTTCACGTCTCCAGTCAGCTTGTCTGCCCCGCCTGAACCGACGATATTTTCTATGCCTGTCAGCGTGTCCTTGCCACTGCCGCCCGAAGAACGGCCCGTCAGCAACGACACCGTGACCCGATAGGAACCCGAGTAGTTGACAGTATCAATGCCTTCACCGCCATCGATCACGTCAGCGAAAGAGTCTTCTCCTGACAACACATCATCGCCTGCACCACCCGACAGGGTGTTGGCGCCACTGGCCCCGGCAGACCAGGCACCACCAGCCTGCACAGTGTCGTTGCCATTTCCACCTGACAGGCTGTCTCCGCCAAGACCGCCAACCAGCGAGTCATCACCATCACCACCGACCAGGGTGTCATTGCCGTCATTGCCCCAAAGCGTGTTGTTGGCGGCATCCCCTTCAATGGCGTCGGCATGTTGAGAACCATAGATGTTCTCGACGCCCGTCACGGTATCAGTGCCACCACCCCACATTACCAGGCCCGTCACCAGCGAGGCCACCATGCCACCGGTAACTCCAGGCTCTGTGTAGTACGCGGTGTCTACACCATCGCCACCGGCCAGGCTGTCATTGCCCAAACCACCAAACAGATCATCATTGCCCGCACCACCTGACAGGCTGTCATCACCCAGGTCGCCGCGCAGCTCGTCATTGCCCTCATCACCGGCCAGGCTGTCATCACCGTCTGCGCCGGTCAAGGTGTCACTGCCCTCACCACCTGATAGCGTGTCATTGCCGGAACCACCCATCAATGAATTTTCAGCAGCATTGCCAACCATGCTGTCAGCATGGGCAGTGCCCAGAACATGCTCTATGCCCACCAGGGTGTCATTGCCTCCACCGCCTGTCGCAAGCCCCGTGACCAGCGAAACAACTATGCCGCCGCTGATGTCTGGTTCGTCATACTGAGCCAGATCGCCCAAATAGCCGTAATATGGATTGCTTCCACCATCAATCAAGTCATCACCCAGCCCGCCGCGCAGGCTGTCGGTATCGTCACCGCCATAAAGCGAGTCATCCCCACTCTTGCCGTTCAGGCTGTCGTCGTGGATAGTGCCCGTGAGCGTGTCATTGCCACTGGTGCCCGAAATTGCTGCCATCGTTGCCTCCTTGAAAATTATTGGCTCAAACCATTTGCCCTACCCTGCATGCCAGCAGAATCAAGACTCTTCACACAATCTGCAAGCCAGTCCCCATGGCGGGCATTCCACCCCAAGGCCCAATACCGCATGGTTTCATGTCAAATCAGGTATTGCGCCCTTCATGCGCTCATCCATGGCCGCCAGACAAACAAATGGTGATGGCAACACACCTTCAAGCCACCAGACCATCTGCAGTGAAAACCGGGCTACCCACCAACTCAATCGCAAACTCGGCATTCGTGCCTGCATCCACATTGCCATAGATCATGCCAACTGATGTGCCCTACCGGAACTGGCCCGCTGCGCTGAAGCTGCCGCCGCCAATAAACTGAAACCCTGCTGACCTGCGCTTGTGCTGTCAGCGTCAACGCTAGACAGGTAAAGCCTCTCGCCTTCAACACCGTGAAAGTCAGCAATACTTGCCCATGCTGTCGGCGTCCGGCCCATTTCAGCCAGGGCGTTGACGTCAAAGCTGTCCGCACCCATGCCGCCTGTCAACATATCACGGCCAGTGCCGCCTTCTCCTGCCCAGCCCGCCTCGCGAACTGTCAGAAATTCGTAAGAGTGCCACAAATCAAGGACTGACTGCAACGGAAAAATTCACACGCAATGGTAAAGATTGGCAGGATGCCGCAAAGGCGGAGCGGACGGGCCAATTTAGCAGCCAGAAGGCTGATGTTTAATCAAATAACCCTATAGCGCCCACGTTACGGGCATCTACAGCTGCTGAATGAATAGCAGAACCTGAACTGATCAGATTCAGCCGTCATCCACACTCAAGCCAACTCAAGCAATCAAATAATCCGCAACAAAAGCCGGATTACCCACCAACTGGATCGCAAACTCCGCATCCAGGTCAGCATCCACACTGCCGTACAGCACACCCGCTGCCGCGTCATATCTCAGTTGCCCTGCCGCCGTGAAGCTGGCGGAGCCGATATAACTGAAGCTCTGGTTGCCGCCTGTGGTGGTGTTGGCGTCCAGCGTGGACAGATCCATCCTGTCGCCTTGCGTGCCGCTGAAGTCGGTGATGGTGTCCCAGCTGGCACTGGTGAGTCCCATCTCTGCCAATGAGTTGAAGTCAAAGCTGTCTGCGCCTGCGCCGCCTGTCAGCTGGTCTTGCCCTGCGCCGCCCAGCAGGCTGTCGTTGCCATCTCCTCCACTCAGGGTGTCATTGCCGCTGGAGCCGTTGAGGCTGTCGTTTCCGCTTCCTGCTGTCAGGTTGTTGGCGATGCTGCTGCCTGTGAGGCTGTCGTTGTGGCTGGAGCCGATGAGGTTTTCTATCCTCAGCAGGGTGTCGTTGCCTCCGCCTCCGCTGGCGCTTTTGCTGGCCAGGCTGGCTGTGACGGCTGAGCTTGCGTTGGCGTAGCTCATGGTGTCTGTGCCGGTGCCGCCTTCGATGATGTTGTCTGCGTTGCTGCCTTGCAGGGTGTCGTTGTAGTTGGAGCCGGTGAGGTTTTCTATGCTGATCAGGGTGTCTGTGCCTGAGTTGCCGGTGGCCTGGGCGGCTTCCGTATCCAGGCTGACGTTGACGCCTGCGCTGGTGTTGCCGTAGTGGACGGTGTCTGTGCCGGTGCTGCCGTTGAGGATGTTGTTGCCTGCGCCTGCGAAGATGACGTTGTTCAGTTCGTTGCCGGTAGCGTTGATGTTCGCTGTGCTGTTGATGCGCAGGTTCTCGACGTTGGCGGTGAGCGTATAGCTGATGCTGGCGTAGACGGTGTCGGTGCCGCTCAGGGCGTCTGAGCCTGTTTCGATGACGACGTCGCCTGTGTTTTCGACAAAGAAGGTGTCTGAGCCGCTGCCGCCTGTGAGGCTGTCTGCGCCTGTGCCGCCGTTGAGGGTGTCCGAGCCGCCTGCGCCGTCGAGCTGGTTGGCCTGGGTGTTGCCGGTGAGGTTGTCTGCATAGTTGGAGCCTGCAATGTTTTCGAAGTTCAGAATGCTGTCGTTGCCTGAGCCGCCTGTGGCGGTGCGGGTGGTGAGGCTGGCCATGACGGCTGCGCTGCTGCTGGCGTAGCTGACGGTATCGATGCCTGTGGAGCCGTCGAGGATGTTGTCGCCTGTGCCTGCGGTGATGAGGTTGTTGAGGTTGTTGCCTGTGCCGTTGATGGCTGTGAGAGCTGTCAGGCGCAGGTTTTCTACGTTGGCAGTCAAGGTGTAGTTGATGCTGCTGAGGACGGTGTCTGTGCCCAGGAAAGAGCTTTCAATGACGGTGTCACCTGCGTTGTCGACTGTGTATTGGTCGTCGCCTGCGCCGCCGACCAGAGTGTCTGCGCCGCCCGCTCCGTTGAGGGTGTCGTTGCCTTCGCCGCCTTCCAGCCGGTTGGCCTGGGCGTTCCCGGTAATGAAATCAACATAAGAACTGCCTATTATATTTTCAATATTCAAGAAGATATCAACAGCCGCCACTATGCTGAGGTTTGCCACTACACCTGGCTGGCCGTAGTAACTTACGGTATCAATGCCTTCCCCACCGTCAAAGGTATCATCACCTCTTGATCCATATAAAAAGTCATTGCCAGCACCACTACTTAAAAGAGAACCTCCACTTGCGTAGATGTAGTCATTTCCATCTTCACCATACATAGAATCCCCATGACCGCCACCATACAACGTGTCCTCCCCAACTCCACCATAAAGCGTATCACCATAAAAGCCGCCATCAAGACGGTCATTCCCTTCACCACCATATAAGGTATCGTAACCATCCTCTCCATACAAGGTGTCATTTCCACCAAGACCGTTAACAGTGTCGCTGCCATCACCTGCATAAATCAAGTTTGCCCTGCTGTTGCCTTTCAGGATCTCTGATGCATCCGTTCCCACTACAGGATTAGGATCCATTCCCATGAAGTTAAAAGCCACTAGATTTATCTTGTTCACATTCTTCAAAACCATTACACTTTCAAAGCCAAAAGTGCCGGTTTTTCCGTCCGGATCGACTTCCAGCAAGGTATCAATCCCAGACTGGGTCAGGCGAACATACTCAGTCAAAAATAGATTGCCACCTCCACTTCCATAGTAGGGTAAAAAAATCTGATCACCCTCATTTCCTGCAACAAAATCAGTGACTGTATCAATATTTTTACCCGGCACATAACCTGAATGTGCAGTCAAATTTGGAGCTTGAAAGATATCACTGCCTTCTCCACCCGAAATGGTGTCAAACCCCTCGCCGCCAATCAAATAATCCGTACCCGAGCTGCCATACAAGCGGTCTGAACCTTTACCACCAGCAAGCGTGTCATTGCCGTCTGACCCAGAGAGATCATCATCACCATCGCCCCCAGAAATACTGTCATCAGTCAGGCTACCTGAAAGCGTGTCATTACCAGAACTACCAAAAATCGTCGCCATTGCCACTCCCTTAAATGATAAGCCTTCTTCGCTTACGCAACACTAAATATGCAACTGCCGATTTTATGACCAATTGTCATGTTGACACGCTGGTTCATATGTAAGAACCTGCCTTAGTACACAGGCAACATTCAAAAACATCAATAACGGCACTTCAAAGAAATAACCCCCTGTACTGCTCCCGCAACAAATTCTTCTGCACCTTGCCCATGGTATTGCGCGGCAGTTCAGCCACCACAAAACACTGCTTGGGAATCTTGAAATTTGCCAGTTTTGATTTCAGCGCAGCCACGATCTGGGGTGCTTCAAGTTCCGCACCAGGTTTGGCGATGACGATGGCTACGCCGACTTCGCCAAAATCAGGGTGGGGTACACCGACCAGTGCGCTTTCAGCCACGCCAGGCATGTCGTTGATATAGCCTTCGATTTCAGCCGGGTAAACGTTGTAGCCGCCGCTAATGATCAGGTCCTTGCTGCGGCCGACAATGGTGATGTAACCGCGTTCGTCTATCTTGCCCACGTCGCCTGTCTTGAAAAAACCGTCTTCAGTGAACTCTTCCCTTGTTTTTTCAGGCATGCGCCAGTAACCCTTGAAGATATTCGGGCCCTTGACCTGGATGCCACCGATCTCGCCTGCAGGCAGGGCTGCGCCCTCGTCATCCTGCACACGCAGGTTAACGCCAGGCAGTGCAAAACCGACGGTGCCGCCGCGCCGTTCACCGCCCTGCTCGGGTTTGTAGGGGTTGGACGTGAGCATTGCGGTTTCACTCATGCCGTAACGCTCCAGAATGGTGTGGCCGGTGCGCTCCTGCCATTCGTTAAAGGTTTCAATCAGCAGCGGGGCTGAGCCGGCAACAAACAGGCGCATATTGCGCACGGTATTTTTGTCCAGGCCTGGTTCATGCAGCAGCCGTACGTACAAGGTTGGCACACCCATGAAGACTGTGGCTTCGGGCAGCTTTTGCACCACCAGTTTCGGGTCAAATTTGCTGAACCAGATCATCTTGCTGCCATTGATCAGGGCACCGTGCAATGCGACGAACAGGCCGTGAACGTGGAATATGGGCAAGGCGTGAATCAGCACGTCGCCTGGTTTCCATCCCCAGTAGTCCTTCAGCACCAGCGCATTGCTGAGCATGTTGCCGTGCGACAGCATGGCGCCCTTGCTGCGGCCTGTGGTGCCGCTGGTGTACAGGATGGCGGCCAGGTCGTCTTCAGCAACCATGGCTGTCTCCTGCTGGTCGCTGCAGTGGTTTGCCCGTTCAAGCAGGGAGCCGGTGCGGTCGTCGTCGAGTGTGAAGACATTCTGGGTGCCGGCCTTGAAGGCAATCTTGCTGACCCAGCCAAAGTTTTTGCTGCTGCAGACCACCACGGCGGGCTCGGCATTGCCGACAAAGTATTCAATTTCTGCACTCTGGTAGGCAGTGTTGAGCGGCAAGAACACAAAACCGGCGCGCAGTGTGGCCAGATACAAAACCATGGCCTCGACTGATTTTTCAACCTGCACAGCCACTCGCGAGCCTGCTGGCAAATTGAGTGACTGCAACAGGTTGGCCACCATGGCGGTGCTGCGCTCCAGGTCCAGCCATGAATAGATCAGTCCATTGTCGGTTTCAACCGCAACTTCATTCAAATCAGCAGGAAAAGCGGCACGCAAGGCGGCAAACAGGTTTTGATTTTTCATGGTTAAGGCCTGGAGGTTTGATTTTTTTGGTAAATGTTTGAGCAGGGGCTTAAAACTGCGGCGGGCGCTTTTGAACAAAGGCGCTAATGCCTTCGCGGTGTTCTGCTGAATCGGCATACTGGTAGGCCGATGCCATCAAATCAGCAGCTGGTCGTGACAAAACAGGTGCAAGCACCCTGAATGACTGCTTGTTCATTCGTGCGGCACCGGGTGCGAGTTTGCAAATGCGGTCAAGCAGCTTTTGGATGGCTAACGCGGCTTCATGGGCAGAAACGGTCTGGTTTAAAAAGCCGCGCTGCTTCATTTCTGCTGCGTCAAACACACTGGCGGCCAGCAGCATTTCACGCGCGGTCAACTCGCCGACGGCGCGCATGACCAGCGCAGCCTCACGCGGTGCCATCGGAAACCCCAGTTTTGCAATCGGCGCGCCAAAACGGGCAGCATCGGTGGCGATGCGGATATCGCAGCAGCTGGCAATTTCGACACCAGCCCCCATGCAGTTGCCGTCAATCATGGCAACGATGGGTAGATCGCAGTCCAGCATGGCCTGCAGGCCACCCCACACTTCGTTTTCATGAAAATGGCGTAGCGAATCTTCAGCAAAACGGAAGGCAGCGTATTCCGAAATATCCCCACCGGCGCAAAAATGCCCGCCCTCGCCCGCCACCAGTACGCAAGATATCCGCAGGTTTTGCTGGATGGCCTGAAACACCGAACGCAGTTCAAGCCACATCGCACGCGACATGGCATTGAACTTGCCGGGGTGTGACAAGGTGACGCGGGCTATGCCTTGGGAAATATCCAGACCAACGCTGCCACTCATAGACAATTTTCCGACGGGTCACCCTTGGGAAAATTATCCCCCTCGAGGGGCCCCGCATGACGCGAAGCGAAAAGCGTGGGGGCCATATTTTCCGTAGGGCCGCCCCAAGGAAAATTAGCCCCCCCGGGGGGCAGCGCATGACGCGAAGCGAAAAGCGTGGGGGCCATATTCAGTCCAGTTTGGCCCCGGAAGCCTTCACCACTGCT
>JAZKIK010000477.1:21471-22140 GCA_040384925.1 Pseudomonadota bacterium
ACATGCCATACCAGGTGGTCACGGTGTAGTCGGGCAGCCCGAGGTCTGCCGCGCAGGGCACGTCGGGAAAGGCCGGGTTGCGTTTGTTGCCTGACACCATCAGTGCCTTGATACGGCCACCCTTGATGTGATTGGCCGAAGAACCCAGGCCGTCAAACATCATGTCAACGCTGCCTGCCATCAAGTCCTGCAGTGCCGGGCCCGCACCACGGTAAGGGATGTGCGTGATAAAGGTTTTGGTCTGCTGCTTGAACAACTCTCCCGCCAGATGGTGTGAGGTGCCCGCACCGGCTGAGCCGTAGTTGAACTTGCCAGGTGACTTGCGCACAGCTTCAAGAAACGCCTTGAAGTCTGCATAAGGCAGGTTTTTGGGGTTGACGACCAGCACCTGCGGCACGTTGGCCATCAGCGCCAATGGCACAAAATCCTTTTCAAGGTCATAGTCGAGTTTTGGATACATCGAGGGCGCGATCGTGTGGTGTACCGCACCCATGAATAGCGTGTAGCCGTCGGGAGCCGCCTTGGCGGCAATGCCAGCACCCAAAGTACCGCCGGCACCACCCCGGTTGTCAATGATCAGTGGGCGGCCCGCCAGCTTGGCAAACTGCGCCGACAGTGGCCGGGCAAACGCATCGGTGCCGCCGCCCGCAGGAAAAGGCACGATCATGG
>JAZKIK010000478.1:0-1196 GCA_040384925.1 Pseudomonadota bacterium
AAGGGATTTGGGAAGATTTTGAGTGTGGTTGCCGAAGCCTCGCCGATCCGCCGCAATGTGACGATTGAAGATGTGGGCAATGTCGCCGCGTTTTTGTTGAGTGACCTGGCGGCTGGGGTCAGCGCTGAAATTACCTATGTTGATGGTGGTTTCAGCCATGTGGTGGGCGGTATTGCAGAGCCTGTGGCTGCAGTCTGAAATAACGCCGAAATAAATAGCAACAGATGCCCACTGATATTGCATCACAGGCATAACAACGCAGGCATAAGCGTCACCGGAGCCAGGCCGCTCAGGTGGACCTCCATCGCCTACGGTGCGATTTTCAGCTCATCCATGAGCCACCGCACAAAAAGCGGCGTCTCGGGTGCCGCATTTGGCGCAAGCCCGAAATAGTGACGGCTCAGTTCCATCCGCAGTTCCGGCAAGGGGCTCACCAAGCGTCCCGCAGCGATGTCATGGGCTATCAGGGATACCGGTGCCAGAGCGAAGCCGAGCCCGTTGACGGCAGCCTGAAGGACAAAATGCAGATGTTCGAATTGCAGGCAGCCGACGGGCTTCAAGCCCGGCATGTTCATCTGCTTCTTCCAGTTTTCCCAATCAAGGCTGCGCGATTTTGACAACAGCAAGACATGGGAAGCCAGGGATCGCGGATCGGTGACGGGACGGCTGGCGAACAATGCAGGTGCTCCAACGACAAGGACTTCGTCTTCCAGGAAGGGATGGATCTTCATGCCTTGCGGCCATCCCCTGGTGCTCCGCCGGATGGCCAGATCGAATTCCTCAACTGCCTTGTCCGGTGCCAATGTGCTGGTGATCACCTGCGGCTCGATACCCGGATGCTGCGCCAGGAAGCCCGGCAGCCTTGGGATCAGCCAGCGAACTGCAAACGTGGGTCTGACGTTGACCTTGACGGCCTGCAATGCGGTGCCAGCCTTGATCGATTCGGCAGCTGCACCAATCTGATCCAGTGCGGGGCCGACCTGCGCCTGGAACTGGCTGCCTGCTGCGGTGAGATGAACTTGCCGCGTTCTGCGCTCGAACAGCTCCACACCAAGATGGGCTTCCAGCGCCTTGATCTGGCGGCTGATGGCGCTGTGTGTCACATGCAGTTCAAGGGCTGCCCGGGTAAAACTCTGATGGCGTGCTGCCGCCGCAAAAGCACGGACGGCATTCAATGGGGGCAGGCGCAGCGGCAT
>JAZKIK010000478.1:1206-5780 GCA_040384925.1 Pseudomonadota bacterium
CGTGAGATTTTCTCACGCATGCCGCCCACAAATGTTGTTTGTCGTGAAAGGACCTGCTGAGGAAAATTTGGCTCATGAACCAGAAAGCTGCTTTCAACCCCGACCTCAACTCGCGCAATGCGGCCACGGCGCTCGGGCTGGCACTGCCTGGTGACACATTGCTTTACCTGCTTTTGCCGATGTTCGCTCCCGTGTTTGGCGTCAACCTGCCCGAAGCGGGCGTTCTGCTGGCCGCCAATCGTCTTGTGCGCATCGCCGCTTATGGCGCAGTGCTGCGGTTTTATGCCCGAAACGGCGAGCAGCTTACCTGTACGCTGGCGGTGATAGTCGCCGCCTTGTGCGCTCTGGGTTACGCCACACTCAGCGGCTTTGTCGCCTTGCTGTTCTTGCGGCTCCTCTGGGGCCTGGCTTTTGCGGCATTGAACCTGGCCGCACAGGCGCTGGCCACGGCCGAACCGGCAGGCGCGGCTCGCCGGGCCGGACATTCCCGTGCGTTTACGGCGCTGGGGCCTATGCTGGCGCTGCCTTTGGGTGGCATGTGCGCTATCTGGCTTGGCCCCAGAGTTGTTTTTTTCGTGTTCGCTGCTGTCGCGCTGGCCGCGTTATGGGTCACGCGGCAGTTGCCCAACGCCCCCCATGCCGAGCAAGCAGCTGTGAAAATAGGGCTCAAACGCCCGGCCAGTCTGGATATCTTTTCTTTCATCGAAGGCCTGGTGCTGGATGGCCTGTTCATCCTCGGCCTCTCCTATCTGGGCCGTGACTTGTTGCCGGGAAATCCAGTCATCATGGCGGGCCTTCTATTATCGGTGCGCTACCTGGCAGAAATCCTTCTGAGCGCTGTTGGCGGACACCTGGCTGAAAAACACGGAGCCGAAATCCTGCTGGTGATTTTTTCTGTGCTCACGTCCCTTGCCTTGCTGGGCTTTGGCTTCGGCTGGCTGTGGACTTGCGCACTTGCCATCGTGATTCTGCGGGCCTTGTTGCTGCCGCTGTTGCCGCCGCTGGTCGCACTTCGCACACCGGGGGCCGGTCGTATACAAGCCCTTGCCACACGTTCGGTCTGGCGGGACACAGGCGCGGGCATCGGCCCGGTGCTGGCCGGCCTGCTGTTGCCCATCGTATCGCCTGCATGGATCTACGCTGTCTCTGCCCTTCTTCTTTCGTCGGCAGCCCTGGCCTGCCGGAGACAAGGCGATGCCTGAACGCGCATCGTACAGCGCCCACTTTCACCAACATCCCCGGAGGTTTGCACTTGGACATTCACCATATTCTCATCACCTGCCCAGGCGGCACAGTCGCGTTGCCGAGCAGGCCCATGAATCATCGCAGCGATGGCGGGCATTTGCTGGTCAACCCGCCCCGCCAGGTCTGGGAAAGAAGCGAATTGACACCTGATGAATTGAGCCGATGGGCCTGCCTGGTGGCGGCAACCGGACAAGCCATGCTGGAGACCTTGCCCCAACTCGCCGGAGCTTGCCTCAACTACTGGGAGGCGGGAAACAACGCCCTCAACGACCTGGCGCATCCGCCAGGGCCCAAGACACCGCAGATTCACCGAAAAATGCATCTGCATGTGTTTGGACGGAGCAGGAACGCGAGCCATCCTGACTGGCAATGGGGTGAGCCGCCCCATTTTCCGAAATTTGCCTTGTCCGAAGCCTGGGCTGCACAGTTCAGTCGCCTGGAACCGGGTGAATGCGCCGCGATTGGAGTGAAAATCCAGGCGCTGTTGGCAAACCGGTACGCGATGGACATTTAATTCTGCGTTTACAGAACCAGTCTGAACTACTGCCGGTGTTCAGATGCGGCTGCAATCCTGGTTCCAGCTCGCAGTGCGTGTTTGTGTCAACACCACAGTGCCGCTGGATGACCCCGGATCACTTTTTCACACAGTCCGCGTAATAACGCGCCTTGCCTTTGCTGTCGATCTGCTCGACCAGGCCATGAATATCTGTCTCGAAACCTGGGCATTGTGAATTGAACTCACGTGCAAACTTCAGGTAATCGACGATTTTTTTGTTGAAGACTTCGCCTGGGATCAGCAGCGGAATGCCGGGTGGGTAAGGCGTGACCAGGCCAACCGTGATGCGGCCTTCAAGGTGGTCGATTTCAACCCGCTCGGTGGTGCGGTGCGCAATGTGGGCATAGGCGTCGCTGGGTTTCATGGCCGGTTCGAGATCGCTCTGGTACACCTCGGTGGTCAGGCGGGCGATATCGTATTTGGCATACATGGCGTGAACATGCTGGCACAAATCGGCCAGGCCCATGCGTTCATATTTTGGGTACTTCTGGCAAAACTCGGGCAGGATGCGCCACATTGGCTGGTTTTTGTCGTAGTCGTCCTTGAACTGCTGCAAGGCGGTCAACAAGGTGTTCCAGCGGCCCTTGGTGATGCCGATGGTGAACATGATGAAAAAGCTGTACAGCCCGGTTTTTTCAACAATCACGCCGTGCTCAGCCAGAAATTTGGTCACGATGCTGGCGGGAATGCCGGTTTTTGCGAACTTGCCATTCAAATCCAGGCCCGGTGTGACGATGGTCGATTTGATCGGGTCCAGCATGTTGAAGCCGGTCGCCATCTGGCCAAAACCGTGCCAGTTGTTGGCACCGTTCTTGGCTGTCTTTGCGCTGCGTGATTCACCTTTGATGATCCAGTCGGTCGCACGGCCAATGCCTTCTTCCACCAGCTTGTCCGGCCCCCAGACCTTGAACCACCAGTCTGCACCGTACTCTTCGTCAATCTTGCGCATGGCCCGGCGAAAGTCCAGGGCTTCTGCAATGCTTTCCTCAACCAGTGCGGTGCCGCCCGGCGGCTCCATCATGGCAGCGGCCACATCGCAACTCGCGATGATGCTGTACTGTGGCGAGGTCGAGGTGTGCATCAGATAGGCCTCATTAAAGAGATGCCTGTCCAGCTTGACGTTCTGCGAGTCCTGCACCAGTACATGGCTGGCCTGACTGATGCCGGCCAGCAGTTTGTGGATGGACTGCGTGGCATAAACCACTGCATTTTTTGGCCGGACGCGTTTTTTGCCCATTGAATGGTAGCTGCCATAAAACGGGTGAAAAGCCGCGTGTGGCAACCAGGCTTCATCAAAATGCAGGTTGTCAACATAACCATCAAGCATGCCCTTGATGGTTTCGGTGTTGTACAACACGCCGTCATAGGTGGACTGCGTCAAGGTCAGCACACGGGGCCGCAGCTTGCTGGTGTCCAGACCCTTTAACAAAGGGTTGGCTGCAATCTTGGCCTGAATCGCTTCGGGTTCAAATTCACTTTGCGGAATCGGGCCGATGATGCCGAAATGGTTGCGCGTGGGTTTCAAAAAGACAGGGATGGAACCCGTCATGATGATGGCATGAAGAATCGATTTGTGGCAATTGCGGTCAACCACCACCACGTCACCCGGCGCCACCGTGTGGTGCCAGACCATCTTGTTGCTGGTCGAGGTGCCATTGGTCACAAAAAAGCAGTGGTCGGCGTTGAAGATGCGTGCGGCATTGCGCTCGGAGGCACCAATCGCACCATCGTGATCAAGCAGTTGCCCCAGTTCTTCAACCGCATTGCAAACGTCGGCGCGCAACATGTTCTCGCCGAAAAACTGGTGAAACATCTGGCCAACCGGGCTTTTGAGGAAAGCCACACCACCTGAGTGCCCCGGACAATGCCAGGAGTAGGAACCGTCTTCGGCGTAATCCAGCAGCGCCTTGAAGAACGGGGGCTGCACACCTTCAAGATAACTTTTGGCCTCACGCAGGATGTGGCGCGCCACAAATTCCGGTGTGTCTTCAAACATGTGAATGAAACCGTGCAACTCACGCAGGATGTCATTCGGAATATGGCGTGAGGTTTTGGTCTCGCCATACACATAAATGGGTACATCCAGATTTTTGCGCCGCACTTCTTCAATGAAGTTGCGCAGGTTCAGCACAGCGGGGTCAAGATCGGGGCCGGGCGTGAACTCTTCGTCGTCAATTGACAGGATAAAGGCACTGGCACGGCTTTGCTGCTGCGCAAACTGCGACAAATCACCATAACTGGTAACGCCCAGCACTTCAAAACCCTCGGTTTCTATGGCTTGTGCCAATGCACGAATGCCCAGACCCGATGTATTCTCGGAACGGAAGTCTTCATCAATGATGACGATGGGAAAGCGGAATTTCATAGTGGTGTGGTGCAGCGGGCGCGCGGCAAAGGTGTGGCAGGAATCAGAACACGCGAAGTGTACGGAAATAAAATGTCAAGACTCTGGCACGCCTTGCGAATTGCCCCAGAATGTCGCTCAAGCCCTACAAAAGGAACAATTTATGGCGGAATCAACCCTCTGGTGGCTGCTGGCAGGTGCTGCAGTGGCGACAGAACTCATTACCGGGACTTTTTATTTGCTGATGCTCAGCATAGGCTTGATCGCAGCAGCCGTAGCAGCGCATCTGGGGGTATCTGTAACGGGCCAGATCATTGTGGCGGCGTTTTTTGGCGGCGTTGCGGTGGTTTTGTGGCACTGGAAAAACAGCAAAAACCCGCAAGCGGCCCTCGCCAACGCCAACCCTGATGTCCATATTGATATTGGCGA
>JAZKIK010000478.1:5790-7030 GCA_040384925.1 Pseudomonadota bacterium
AATGTGACGCAGTGGAATACCGACGGAACCGCTACAGTCAAGTACCGCGGTGCCAACTGGACAGCCATACCGGCATCGCCTGCGGCTGAATCCGGCACAGGCTTGTTTCGTATCAAGGAAATGCTTGGCAACCGCCTGGTGATTGAAAAGATTTGAGTCTCGTCACATCATGCCCTTATATTGGCAGGTTCGAGACTGAAACCCCCCATCCAAATTTCTGAAAACAGGGTTGTGCGCAGCACCGCCCGCTCTAATGGAGAACATCGTGGAAATCGCGCTCATCATACTGGTTATTGCCGTCATATTCATAGTGCGCAGCATCAAGGTCGTGCCACAGCAAAACGCCTGGGTCGTTGAAAGGCTGGGCAAATACCACGGTGCCTTGACACCCGGTTTGAACTTTCTGATGCCATTTATTGACCGGGTTGCGTACAAACACTCGCTGAAAGAAATCCCGCTGGACGTGCCGAGCCAGGTTTGCATCACACGCGACAACACGCAGCTCCAGGTTGATGGCATCTTGTACTTCCAGGTCACCGACCCGATGCGCGCAAGTTATGGCTCATCCAATTACATCGTGGCCGTCACGCAGCTTGCGCAAACCTCGCTACGTTCAGTTATCGGCAAACTTGAACTTGATAAAACTTTCGAAGAACGCGACATCATCAATGCCCAGGTGGTTGCCGCGATTGACGAAGCCGCATTGAACTGGGGTGTCAAGGTCTTGCGTTATGAGATCAAGGACCTGACCCCGCCCAAGGAAATCCTGCATGCCATGCAGTCGCAAATTACCGCCGAACGCGAAAAACGTGCCTTGATCGCGGCATCCGAAGGCCGTCGCCAGGAGCAGATCAATATCGCCACCGGTGAGCGTGAAGCCTTTATTGCCCGTTCAGAAGGTGAAAAGCTGGCCGCCATCAATAACGCACAGGGCGAGGCCTCGGCCATCCTGGCTGTAGCCGCTGCCAATGCCAAGGCGATTGAGTTGGTAGCTGCAGCCATCAGGCAACCAGGCGGCGAGCTGGCCGTGCAGCTCAAAGTGGCTGAAAAAGCGGTTGAAGCCTATTCAAGAGTAGCCAGTGATGCGACCACCACCTTGATCGTGCCCAGCAATATGCAGGACGTTTCCGCCCTGATTGGGTCGGCCATGAAAATGGTGCATGTCAGCAAGTCCTGAACAGAATAAAAAAACGATCATGAACACACAAAACGTTTTGGGCACAGCACTTGTGCCTTGCTC
>JAZKIK010000479.1:0-1375 GCA_040384925.1 Pseudomonadota bacterium
TGCCCGTGTGATCAGCCCGCTGCTGGCGGCCAAATGGGGGCAGCCGGTGGTGGTGGACAACAAGCCTGGCGCCAGTGGCAACCTGGGCACACAAGCCGTTGCCAGGGCCGAAGCAGATGGCCACACGCTGTTGATGGCCATCAGCGTGCATACCATGACACCGGCGATTTACCGCAACCAGACTTACGACGCTGTGCGTGACTTTGCCCCGGTGACCAAACTGGCGGAAACCAATTTTGTACTGGCGGTGAATCCCGGCCTGCCAGTACAGGATGTGAGCACACTGATTGCGTTTGCCAAAAAGCAGCCAGGCCGCCTTAACTACGCCACACCAGGCAATGGCACGCCCCACCACTTTGCCATGGAGCTTTTTAAGGCAAACCATGAATTGTTCCTGGTTCATGTGCCTTATCGCGGCATCGCAAATGCAACGACGGACCTGATCAGTGGCCAGGTTCAAATGATGTTCGGCTCCGTGCCGTCCCTGCGCACCCAGATACAGTCCGGACGCCTCAAGGCTCTGGCCGTTACGGGCGAAGCCCGCAGCGATCTGTTGCCCGCAGTAGCGACATTTCGGGAGCAGGGTTTTCCTGCCATGGACGCGATTGATGCCTGGTATGCCGTGCTGGCGCCAGCAAAAACGCCGGGCGACCTTGTGGAGCGCCTGAACCGGGACTTTGTCGAGGTGATCAACCGTCCCGATGTCAAGGCCGAACTGAACAAGCAGGGTTTGCGTGTAAGCACCGGAACACCAGCCCAACTCACGACCCTGATCGCGAGCGACGTTGCCCGCTGGAAAGCCGTTGTGCAGCGTTCGGGCATCACTGCAGACTGATCTGGTTTTTGCGTAATTTCAGCATCCCTTCTTGCAAGCTGAAAAAAAATACCGCCTGGAGGCGGTATTTTTTTGGTTGCAGCTTCAACTCAGACCGGATAGTTCAGCGCACCGCGTGTCAATGTTGTCAGGCGGATTTCGGTGAAGTCTTCAATGGCGTAGTAGCCGGAGCGTCCCCAGCCGCTGTCCTTGACGCCGCCGTTGGGCATGGCTGGCTCACCTGCCATGGTGGCTCCGTTGACGTGAACCATGCCGCAATCAAAGCGTTGTGCCAGAGCCAGGCCGCGTTCAACGTCCGCTGTCAGAATGCCTGCGCAGAGTCCATACGGCGTGGCCAAGGCCTCGGACATTGCGTGTTCAGCGTTGTCAACGGCCTGCACAATCAGCACCGGGCCAAAGGTCTCTTCGCAGCTTACCCTGGCTTGTGGGGGCACGTTTGCCAGAATGGTGGGTTCGTAAACACGACCCTGGGCGCGGCCGCCAGTGACCAGTCTGGCGCCCTGGGCTACCGCCTCATCCACACGCTGGCTGACCTGTGCC
>JAZKIK010000479.1:1385-3848 GCA_040384925.1 Pseudomonadota bacterium
CCAGCGCCCTGTCGTTGATCAGCGGGCCGATGATGGTGCCAGGCAATTCGGGGTTGCCGCATTGCAATGATCTGGTCTTGGTGGCCAGCCTGTTGATGAAGTCATCGGCAATCGAACGATCCACCAGCACCTTGCGCGTGTTCATGCAAATCTGCCCTTGGTGAAAAAACGCACCAAAAGCCGTTGTATTGACGGCCTGCTCGATGTCTGCATCACCTAGTATCAGCAGCGGGTTGTAACCGCCAAGTTCCAGCACTATGCGTTTGAGTGCCCGGCCGGCACGTTCTGCGAGCATGCGGCCAATGGCCGATGAGCCGGTGAAATTGATGCTGCGCACATGCGGGCTTTCAAAGAACGCGTCGGCAATCGGGCCAGCATCTCCCGGCCCATGCGTGACCACATTGAATGAGCCTGCGGGAAAACCGGCCTCCTCAAGCACCTCGGCCAGCACCAGACCGGCAGACAGGGGTGCTTCTTCAGACGGTTTGAGAACCATGGTGTTGCCAAAAGCCATTGGCAGCACAACCGTGCGCCAGGCCAGGCAGAAGGCACCGTTCCACGGGGCAAATCCGGCCACCACGCCCAAAGGTTTGCGTACGGCCATGGCAAATCGCCCCGGTGTGTCACTGGGCAGCACATCGCCGACGGGTCTGTAACCCCAGTTGGCGGCCTGGCGAAGAAGATCAACCGACCAGCGGATCTGAAAACGCGCAAAGCCTGCGGCTGTTCCGGTCTCAAGGGCCAGCAGCCTGACGATGTCTTCGGCGCGGCGTTCAACAATGTCTGCGGCTGCAAGGAAACGGCGCTGGCGCTGGCCGGGCGGCATGGCTGCCCACGCGGGGAAGGCTGCCTGCGCTGCATCAATGGCGGCTTGTGCATGCTGACGTGTGCCTGCGGCGACCTGGGCGACCACTTTGCCGGTGAAGGGGTTGTGGTCGGGGAAAACCGCCTCATTGGCTTCAGTCCAGCGTCCTCCAATGAAATGGGTGCTGTGTTCGAGCAAGGCTTTGCTTACAGGGCTTGATTTGGACATCGTGTCTCCGGTTTCAGTTGTTGTCATGTTTTGAGCTTAAAAAAGCAGGGCATCAGCTATTGCGCCGTATTCACGGGCATTGGGTGCGTAAGCGGCGCTGCGGTTGAACGGACTGGCCACCATGGCCTGTATCAGGCTGTCCAGGTCCAGCACCCGATAACCAGCCCGGCCCAGGTGGGGTGACAGCCCCAATGCGGCATTGAGTTCACGCAAGGCGGGGGCGACATGAAAGCGGGACGGAAGGTTCAGCGCCCGCGCAATCTGGTTTGATTTGGCCGGCACATGGGTTGCAGCCATTTGCATTGCAAAGGGCAGGGCGGCCGCCACCAGCAGCCCGTGGTGCATGTGCTGGTCGCTACAGGCCAGTGCAATCGCGTGCGCTGGCCCCAGCCCCTTGTGGATGGCCACACCACCAGCAAAAGACGCCGCCATCAACTCCTGACGCGCCTTGTCTGATTCGGGCTCAAGCGCGGCCTGTACGCTGTTGTACGCCCTGACCAGACCGTCCAGGGCAATCGCATCAATCAATGGATGCGGCGGTTCGGCCAGAAAACCCTCAAGGCAATGTGCCAGCGCATCCATGCCGGTTGCAGCGACCAGACGCCGAGGCAATGAACGCACCAGCAGTGGGTCGCTGACAACCGAACGGGGCACAAGAAAGGGACTGCGTGTACCGATGGCGCGTGTGCCTGCGTCCGGGTGCAGGGCGGTTGCTGGTGAACTCTCGCTGCCGGTTCCAACTGTTGTCGGCACCACCACAAGCGGTGCCACCCCTGGCCCGACGCGCTCTGGCCGCCCCAGCAAGCCGAGCGCCCCGCCGCAAGGCGCTTGTATCAGCGCAGCAACGATTTTTGCCGTGTCAATCACCGAGCCGCCACCCACTGCAATGATTCCATCGCAGCCAGCGTCCCGGTAAACGGCAAACGCCTGGTCTGCATCCATACAGGTGGGGTCTTCTGAAGCGAGCAGATAAGGTGCGCTTGATTCCGGCAGACATGCCGCTACTGTCTCAAGCACGCCGGCCCGGGCCAGCCCAGGATCGCTGAGCAGCAGGGGACGCTGGATACACAACAGGCTCAGCTCTCGCGGCAGGGTTGACAGGCTGTCTGCGCCCAGAACCCATCGGGGCAGCGGCAGCACGGCGGGGTAATCTTGAAAAGCGTTGGACGGGATCATTGCGGTGCATGTTAGGCAGCTCGCATTAACCGGGGGAGATGGTTCTAATTGCTCGGCGATGCTGGTCTTGAATCACCGTTGATACGCAAGCTGAATCGGTCAGCTGAATCTGGCATCTTTTGCAATCACTCTGAGCCACCTAGAGTTGTTGTGCGTAGCCATTCGCTCACATACAACCAGGAAACCAGGAGATATTTCATGCAGAAGTCAATTCTTGCCGCAGCCGCTGCAGCTGCGGTCGTCACTACCGTTTT
>JAZKIK010000480.1:0-3559 GCA_040384925.1 Pseudomonadota bacterium
CCGATGCATCATCAGCCGCACGGTTGAGCGCGGCAAGCAACTCCACATGCATGCCGGTCGTGAAGCTGTTCATTGCTGCAGGTCGATTCAGCGTCAAGGTGACGACCGAGGCGACCTGGGCAATAAGTACTAATGGTTCTGTCATTGTCTCGCTGCTTTATTGATTGAGTGGGTAGCGGCAGGTGAATCGTCAAAATACTATTGACCGACCGTTCGGTAGATTTTATGATCGACGTTTTAATAGATGCAAGTTATTTTTTCCTAGTACAAACCCTAGGAAACAAATGCGCCGTCAGTTCCGCACATCCGGCGTCATACCAACAAGGAGACAAGCATGCCCTGCTATTCAATTGACGGTGTAATCCCTGTCGTTCATCCCACCGCTTACGTACACCCCACCGCCGTACTGATTGGCGATGTCATCATCGGAGCGCACTGCTATGTCGGCCCCTGTGCGAGTCTGCGCGGCGATTTTGGGAGGATCATTCTGGGGACAGGTGCCAACATTCAGGACACCTGTGTCGTCCACGGATTTCCCGACCAGGACACTGTTGTGGAAGAAAATGGCCATATCGGACACGGTGCGGTACTGCACAGCTGTGTCGTCAAACGCGACGCATTGATAGGCATGAACGCGGTCATCATGGACGAGGCGGAAATCGGCGAGCAGTCGATAGTCGCAGCTTGTGCTTTTGTACCAGCCGGCATGAAGGTACCGGCCCGCAGTCTGGTGTCTGGTCTGCCCGCAAAAGTCAAACGCGAGCTGAGCGAGGCTGAACTGGCCTGGAAACGCGCAGGCACACTGACCTACCAGGAGCTGACCAGCCGATGCCTGCAAAGCATGGTGGAAGTCCAGCCACTTGCCGTTGTAGAACGTGAGCGGCCAGGCGTCAAAAGCTCACAGGTGCGGTCACTCATTGCAAGCAGGCGGGACTAGTCTCGGGAGACATTCCACTTTGAGGCAACATAGACATCTGAACTGCAAAGGACATACCTGAATGGCACGTGGAAAATCTGCTACATACGAAGATCAACGGGAAATGATTCTGGAGCAGGCTGCACGGCTGTTTGCCCGGCATGGCTACCCGTCAACGTCCATGAATCAGGTTGCCGAGGCCTGCAAATTGTCCAAGGCAACGCTGTACCACTACTACCGTGACAAGTACAGCCTTCTTGTCAGCATTGCTGACAACCACGTTTCACGATTGGCCGCACTTGTCGAAGATGAGGAATTTCGACCGCTCAAAGGTGAAGTGCGTTTGAGGCATCTCATCAAACGCATCGTCGAAGAATATTCAGGCGCCCAGGATGCCCATAGAGTGCTGACCGAGGATGTCAGATTCCTGGAACCCGAGGATCGGGAGAGAGTGCTTGACAAGGAAAGGCTGGTTGTTGCAGGTTTTGCACAAGCTGTCACTGAAATGCAGCCAAGACTCGCCGGCGCACATTTGTCAAAACCACTGACCATGCTTCTTTTCGGCATGATCAACTGGATGTTCACCTGGATGAAACCCGGCGGAGAACTCGACCATGCGGCCATGGGGCCCATCGTGGCCGACCTTTTCCTTGGCGGAGTCTCAAAGGTGGAACGTCTGCCATCAATGACTGACAATGAAGAGGCATTGGCCAAGTCGGTGAACGTCGAGATAACCTGACCGTTCGCCAGCTTCAAGCGGCGCTGCACCACGCATGCTCCAAGTAGCGCATGCGCCATCCACCGGGTTTCGCCGTTCTAACGAGGTGCTCGATGGCGATCTGCAACGGAAAGCCCGATTCATTAAGAACTCGTGTGTGTTGATCCCTATCAGCCATTCTGCGTTCCCCCAATTTGCCATCCAAACCCGCCCAGGCTCAGCAAGGCTTCAAAAACTGAAGCGTCCGTTCAATGTCCGTCCGATGGCACTGTGCGTGCCGCGCCCTACTGCGTTGTCTTCCTTGCAGGGCGCGGCTCAGTCAGGGGCTTAGCCCGTTAGCACTGTTCACCGGTGCGCAGGTGACAGTGGAGCCGCAGCGCTCACCCTTGTCTGGCGCGCCAATCACAGCACCCTCGAGTGCGTCCAACTGCGGTTTCCAGCTTGATTTTTGCCTGCGCGGCAAGCTGCGGCCGACCTTGAACCAATACTTTAAACGTATTGAATTTAATCTGAAAACAGTATTTCCAGATATTTATGTCCCTGCCTACCATTCACAGCGCCAGACCGGGCAGTTGGCCAAAGCGGCCCCCGGCGCTGGAGAACCCCAAAGGCAAACAGGCCGGATGATTTTTATAACAGGAGACAAGATGACAAGACTGAATACTTTATTTGCTGCCCGCCCAGGTTTTGCGGCCGGGCACATGCTGGGTGCTGCGGCCTGCCTGCTGGGCTGCGCCTTGCCGGGTCTGGCCCAGGCACAGAGCAGTGTCACCATTTTTGGCACGATGGATCTCAACTTGACATTTTCCAAAGCTGGAGGCCAAAGCAACACTGCCATGGATCAAGGCGGCAGCCTGCAGCCCAGCCGAATCGGGTTTCGTGGTGTTGAAGACATTGGCAAGGGGTTAAAAGCCGGTTTCTGGCTGGAAACAGCGGTATTGCCAGACACCGGTGCACAGCAAGGGGTGCTGTTTCACAGGCGCGCCACGCTGAGCCTGGAAAGCAACACCGCCGGTGAACTGAGGCTGGGCCGCGACTACGTACCGACCTTCTGGAATCTGAGCAAGTTCAGTCCGCTGGGCACTAGCGGGGTGGGCGGGGCTGCCAATATTGTGGACAGTTATCCCTTTGGCCTCGGCGGTGCCAGAAACCTTGTGCGGGCGAATAATTCTGTTGGTTACTTTTTGCCCAAAGACCTGGGCGGTCTGTATGGGCAGGCCATGTACGCGGCGGCAGAAGGCGCGGACGGCACCCGTTATACCGGCTTGCGCCTGGGTTATGCCAGCGGCCCGTTCGACATAGCCGCCGCCTACGGCCAGACGCCCACTGCCGGGCAGACACTGAAGGTCAGCACCGTGGGTGCAAGTTATGCATTTAGCGGCTGGTCTCTTATGGGCTACGTCTTTCAGCAAAATACCGGCACAGACAAACAGGTCAATGCGCTGATTGGTGCCATCATTCAGGCTGGCAACGGCTCGATTCGGACATCATTTGCCAAGTCCAGGCGCTCAGGCGCAGGTGTGGATGGCGATGATGCGCACCAGCTGGCCGTGGGTTATATCTATCCTTTAAGCAAACGCACCGCGCTTTATGGTACCTACTCGCACATCAGCAACAAGGGCAACGCAGCCTACATTACAGCTGACTCGTCACCTGCGGCGACACCGGGTGGTAAGGCATCGGGGCTGCAGTTTGGCTTTTTGCACAATTTTTAGAACCGTGTTTTCAACCTGAATCCGTGAGCCGAGTCCTAGCCTGCCCGATATTCGTCTAATTTACTCGATATATTCGATTTCGATTTCGGCTCCGGTTTTTCCCGCTGTCATGCGTAAGTGGACCGTCTGAAAGCGGTCCTCAGTGTCACTCAAAACTCTGAATTGCGCCGAAACTTGAGCAACGCCAATAGAAAGGCGCTTATTGGCGGA
>JAZKIK010000481.1:0-6127 GCA_040384925.1 Pseudomonadota bacterium
CACAGGCAATTAAGCTGCGAGTGCGAAACGTTCGTCGTTTGCAGTTAGTTTGTTTGAATCAGTTTTACGAGCACACTCAGCTCGACATGCACCACACCGCGTCCGAACCCACGTCGAAACCAATGCAGCCCCAAGCCTGATAGTTTAAGGCATTCGCAGCAAATTCAAGAGCGCGACCGGTGAAACAATGGTGGCATCTGCTTTCCAGCCTGCCGTATCGGCCGCAACGCCCAGATAACCATAGGCTGCGGCGACAGTTGGCATGCCGGCAGCACGCCCGGCGACGATGTCGCGTTCGTCATCACCTACATAAACACATCTCTCGGGTGCTGTGTCCAGCTGACGTGCGGCCTCCAGCAAGGGTGCGGGATGCGGTTTTGCATGGGGGGTGGTGTCTCCACTGACAATTGCCCGCGCTGTACTGAAAAGCGACATCGCCTGCGTCAGCGGCAATGTAAAACGTTGTGACTTGTTGGTCACCACGCCCCATTTGAGGCCAGCCCTGTCAATTTGATCAATCAGTTCGGCCACACCTTCAAAGGCATAGGTGCGCGTTGTCATGCAGTTTTCGTAATTGACAAAAAACTCTTCCCTCAAAGCTTCAAAATTGCCATCCTGTGGCGTGATGCCAAAGGCCACGCCCAGCATGCCGCGTGCGCCCGCACCGGCCATGGGGCGGTATTGTGCAAGCGGCAGTGAATCCATGCCTCTGTCGGTTCGCATTTTGTCGGCAGCGGCACCAAGATCTGGTGCGCTGTCTATCAGGGTGCCGTCAAGATCAAAAAGCACGGCATCGATATTCTGGAACATATGGATTTGACCTGCGGTGGGCAGCCGCAATGCGGCCTGCAAGAG
The DNA here is from genome assembly GCA_040384925.1 of Pseudomonadota bacterium. Classification (GTDB taxonomy): domain Bacteria; phylum Pseudomonadota; class Gammaproteobacteria; order Burkholderiales; family Burkholderiaceae_C; genus Polaromonas. Next base: position 856 of record JAZKIK010000481.1, read on the forward strand.
GGAGTTCAGGATTTTGTGGTGGCCAGCATGTAATTGACGCTGGTGTCTGCATCCAGCCAGTAATGCCGGGTCAGGGGGTTGTACTGCATGCCTCTGGTTTGCTGCAAATCAAGGCCTGCACTGCGGCAGTAGGCTGCCAGCTCGCTGGGCTTGACCAGTTTTGCGTATTCATGCGTGCCGCGCGGCAGAAGATTGAGCACATACTCGGCACCGACAATCGCAAACATGAAAGCTTTTGCATTGCGGTTGATGGTGGAAAAAAACACATGCCCACCGGGTTTGACCAGGGTGGCACAGGCCTTGACGATGGAAGCCGGATCCGGGACGTGCTCCAGCATTTCCATGCAAGTCACCACATCAAAACTGCCGGGCTGCTCGGCGGCAAGCGCTTCTGCACTGATTTCACGATACTGCACACCCTCGGTCTGGGCCTCCAGAGCGTGAAGTTGTGCCACCTTCAAGGGTTTGCTGGCCAGGTCAATGCCAAGCACATCAGCGCCTTTGCGGGCCATGGAATCAGCCAGAATTCCGCCGCCACAACCCACATCAAGCACGCGCCGGCCCGACAGGGGGGCCAGGCTGTCAATCCAGCCGAGGCGCAAGGGGTTGATCTGGTGCAGGGGTCGAAACTCACTCTCAAGATCCCACCAGCGATGCGCCAGGTCTGAAAATTTGGCTAGTTCTGCGGGATCAAAATTATCGGTTTTTGGCATCTCTGGATTATCACCCGTGCATAAAAAAACCGCGCCTGGGCGCGGTTTTTAAGGGTAATCTTTAAAGATTATTTGACGGCGCGGGTACCAACAACTTCGATCTCAACGCGGCGGTTTTTAGCACGGCCTTCGGCGGTCTTGTTGTCAGCAACTGGCTGTTTCTCGCCTTTGCCTTCGGTGTAAACGCGGTTTTTCTCAATGCCTTTGGACACGAGATACGCTTTTACAGCTTCAGAGCGACGGACAGACAGCTTCTGGTTGTAAGAATCGCTACCAACGGAGTCGGTGTGACCCACAGCGATAATGACTTCCAGGTTGATGTCCTTGATTTTGCCGACCAGATCGTCAAGCTTGGCTTTGCCTTCTGGCTTGATGACAGATTTGTCAAAGTCAAAGAATGCATCAGCAGCGTAGGTCACCTTGCTGGCTTGCACCACTGGAGCAACTACGACAGGAGGTGGAGCAACTACAGGAGGTGGAGCAACAACCACTGGTGGTGGTACAGGATCAGCAGCTTTCGGAGCAACAATTGCGCCGTCGCAGCCTGGAGCAGCAGTAGCAGGCGTCCAGTTGGCATCGCGCCAGCACAGTTCGTTGGTACCGTTTTTCCAGACCAGCTCACCGTTGCCGTTTTTCCAGTTGTCAATGGTTTGTGCACCAGCGGCGGTAGCAAGCGCTGCGGAAGCAAACAACATTGCCACTTTGTTGAGTTTCTTCATGGTTCTCCTCTAGAGAAAAGCCGCAGACTGGCTGCGATTAGTAAGTTTTACGCCCTGAATGACCATCACTCAAAGCGTTACATCAATTGTGCCACAGCCTTTTGGCGTCACAAGCCTGCCATCGCCATCGTCTGACAGAGACTGGAGATTCTTTAACCTTTGTTGCTGTATTGCCACAACCGGGACGACTTAAACTCCGGCCTTAAAATCAGCGATTCGTCTGCGCGTGCAGACCGACACGACACCAATCTACCCAGGCCGTTCATGACCCAGTTTGCCAAAGAAACATTGCCCATCAGTCTTGAGGAGGAAATGCGACGCAGTTATCTGGACTACGCGATGAGCGTCATCGTGGGGCGGGCGCTGCCCGATGCCAGAGACGGGCTCAAGCCAGTGCACAGGCGCGTGCTGTTTGCCATGCACGAGCTCAACAATGACTGGAATCGGCCCTACAAGAAGTCGGCGCGTATTGTGGGTGACGTCATAGGCAAGTACCACCCGCATGGTGACCAGTCGGTATATGACACCATTGTTCGCATGGCGCAGGACTTTTCCATGCGCCATCTGCTGGTGGACGGACAGGGTAACTTCGGGTCTGTTGATGGTGACAACGCGGCAGCCATGCGTTATACGGAAATCCGGCTGGCAAAAATAGCGCACGAAATACTGGCCGACCTGGACAAGGAGACGGTTGATTTCGGCCCCAACTACGACGGCAGCGAACAGGAGCCACTGGTCATGCCGACCCGGCTGCCCAATCTGCTGGTCAATGGCTCGGGCGGCATCGCAGTGGGCATGGCCACCAACATCCCGCCCCACAACCTCAATGAAGTGGTTGATGCCTGCCTTCATCTTCTGAAGTTTCCGGAAGCTTCGATTGAAGAGCTGATGGAGATTGTTCCAGCGCCAGACTTTCCGACGGCGGGCATCATTTATGGCATCAACGGCGTAAAAGACGGTTACCGCACAGGTCGCGGCAAGGTCGTCATGCGGGCCAGATGCCATTTTGAAGACATCGACAAGGGCCAGCGCCAGTCCATCATCGTGGACGAACTCCCCTACCAGGTGAATAAAAAGACCCTGCAGGAGCGCATGGCCGAACTGGTGCACGAGAAAAAAATCGAGGGCATCAGCCACATACAGGACGAAAGTGACAAGTCAGGCATGCGCCTTGTCATTGAGCTGAAGCGCGGTGAGGTTCCGGAAGTTGTCCTGAACAACCTCTACAAACAAACCCAGCTGCAGGACACTTTCGGCATCAACATGGTGGCACTGGTCAACGGCCAGCCCAGGTTGTGCAACCTCAAGGACCTGATACAGGTCTTCCTTTCACACCGGCGCGAAGTCGTGACGCGCCGCACGGTCTACACCCTGCGCAAGGCGCGTGAACGGGGTCATGTGCTGGAAGGCCTGGCAGTCGCCCTGGCAAACATTGATGAATTCATTGCCATCATCCGCAATGCACCCACACCACCGGTCGCAAGAGCAGAACTGATGCTCAAGCCCTGGGACAGCAAGCTGGTTCGTGAAATGCTGACACGTACCAGGGCCGATGGCGGCATCGTCAACGCAGATGACTACCGCCCTGACGGCCTTGAAAAGGCATTCGGCATGGGCAATGACGGCTTGTATCTGCTGTCAGAAACACAGGCCCAGGAAATCCTGCAAATGCGCCTGCAGCGCCTGACCGGACTCGAGCAGGACAAGATTGTGGCCGAGTACAAGGAGGTCATGGCCGAAATTGACGATCTGCTGGACATTCTGGCCCGGCCTGAGCGGGTATCAACCATCATTGGTGAAGAACTGGCCACCATCAAGCAGGAGTTTGGCCAGAGCAAGCTCGGTGCGCGCCGCAGCCAGATCGAGCACAGTTCCTTTGACCTGAGCACTGAAGACCTGATCACCCCCACAGACATGGTGGTGACACTGTCGCACACGGGTTACATCAAAAGCCAGCCGCTTTCGGAATACCGTGCGCAAAAACGTGGAGGCCGCGGCAAACAGGCGACCACGACCAGGGAAGACGACTGGGTAGACCAGTTGTTTATTGCAAATACACACGACTACATCCTGTGTTTCTCAAACCGTGGCCGGCTTTACTGGCTCAAGGTCTGGGAAGTGCCGGCAGGTTCACGCGGCTCGCGCGGTCGCCCCATCGTCAACATGTTCCCCCTGCAGGAGGGCGAAAAAATCAACGTGGTGCTGCCTCTGACCGGCGACAAGCGCAGCTTTCCCGCAGACCAGTACGTTTTCATGGCCACATCCATGGGTACGGTGAAGAAAACTGCGCTGGACGAGTTCAACAACCCGCGCAAGGGCGGCATCATCGCCGTGAACCTTGATGATGGCGACTACCTGATTGGCGCAGCGCTTACCGACGGCAAACATGATGTCATGCTGTTCAGTGACGGCGGCAAGGCCGTGCGTTTTGACGAGGATGACGTTCGTCCCCTGGGCCGCAATGCCCGTGGTGTGCGCGGCATGTCTCTGGATCCGGGGCAGAGTGTCATTGCCATGCTTGTAGCCGAAGACGAAGAACAAAGCGTGCTGACGGCCACCAGAAATGGTTACGGCAAACGCACATCCATTACAGAATACACCCGCCATGGGCGTGGAACAAAAGGCATGATCGCCATCCAGCAAAGCGAACGCAACGGCAAGGTTGTGGCTGCCACACTGGTTCACACCGACGATGAGATCATGCTCATCACGGACAAGGGTGTGCTGGTACGCACCCGAGTCAGCGAAATCCGGGAAATGGGAAGAGCCACGCAGGGCGTGACGCTTATTGGACTGGACGAAGGGTCCCAGTTAAGCGGTTTGCAGCGAATCGTTGAAAACGATGCAACTCTTGATGAACCATTGACTGACAACCGCGATCCGACGGGCAGCACAACGCCCGAATCCACTCCCGACACACCAGACACGGAAACCAACGAATGAAAAAATTACTGACAGCCCTCGCCATTGCAGCCACCGCATGCGTCGCAAACCTCGCGGTGCCCGCTTCAGCCCTGGCTCAAGCCGCCAATCCAAAACTTGAATGGGCCACCAAGGTTGTAGCCCTGCAGCAAGGCCCTGAACTGGATCGCCTGGTCGAGCAACTTGCGGACGGTGCAACACAGGAATTGCTGCAAAACTGGGGCCCCAAGCTGGAGGCTGTACCTGCGGCAAAACAGCAGCAGATCAAGGACGAACTGAATGGCGAGCTGAAAAAATACTTTGATGACGTCTCCGGTGTCATCAGCGCAAAAGTCAGCAAGGTCAGTACCGACGCACTGATCCCGGCGTATATGGAGAAGTTCTCTCTGGAAGAACTCAAGCAGATTGCCGCCTTTTTTGAATCACCTGCCGTCAAGAAATACCAGGCAGCAGCCCCGGAACTGGGCAATATTTTTGTACGCCAGCTGGTTGAAACAACACGGGCCGACATCACGGCACGGACTGCCAGATTTGACGAAGTTGCGGCAAAAGTCATTGGGACAGCACCAGCTTCCAGGACCGCCCCCGCCGCCCCGGCGGGTCAAAACCAGGGCACTGTCAAAAGATGACGCGTCCCTTCAATTTTTCAGCCGGCCCAGCCAATCTGCCTGAAGAAGTGCTGCAGCAGGCTGCTGCCGAGATGCTGGATTGGCGTGGCAGCGGCATGAGTGTCATGGAAATGAGCCATCGTGGAAAGGAATTCATTTCCATCTACGAAGCCGCTGAGGCGGATTTCCGGGCATTGATGTCAGTGCCTGCCAACTTTCGCATCCTGTTCATGCAAGGTGGTGGCCTGGCTGAAAATGCAATTGTTCCGCTCAACCTGTCAAAAGGTGCTTCTGCGGACTTTGTTGTCAC
>JAZKIK010000481.1:6150-11918 GCA_040384925.1 Pseudomonadota bacterium
TTGCGCTGTACAGATTGCTGCAAGCAACGCGGATGGCAATCACACGAGCATCCCGTCGCCCTCGTCCTGGGCGCTGCGGCCTGATGCCAGCTACGTTCATATCTGCACGAACGAGACCATCAATGGTGTGGAGTTTCAGGAACTGCCTGACCTGAAGGCTTTGGGCAGCACAGCACCGCTGGTCATCGATTTCTCCTCGCATGTGGCTTCGAGGCCGGTCGACTGGTCAAAAGTGGGTGTGGCCTTTGGTGGTGCCCAGAAAAACCTGGGCCCGGCAGGCGTCACGCTGGTCATTGTGCGGCCACGCGCTCTCGATCTGCCCCAGTGCGTTTGACTACAAAATCGTGGCTGACAACGATTCGATGTACAACACACCGCCGACCTACTCCATCTACATTGCCGGCCTTGTATTCGACTGGCTGAAACGGCAAAAAGAAGGCGATATGACCGGTGTGGCTGCCATGCAGGCACGCAACATCAAAAAGGCCGAGCTGCTTTACACAGCCATTGATCAGTCGCAGCTGTATGTCAACAAGGTCAGCCTGGACTGCCGCTCCAGAATGAACATCCCCTTTTTCCTGCGCGACGAGTCACGCAATGAAGCTTTTCTGACAGGTGCAAAGGCACGCGGACTATTGCAATTGAAGGGCCACAAGTCTGTCGGTGGCATGCGCGCCAGCATTTACAACGCCATGCCTGTCGAGGGCGTGCATGCCCTTGTTGAGTACATGCGAGAATTTGAGCAAAAAAGCGCGTGAAATCAACCAACAATCCCGAGACAACGTTTTCCAGATGACTTTTACCCTTGCCGATTTACGCGTCCAGATTGACGCCATAGACCAGGAGCTTTTGACCCTGTTGAACCGGCGCGCCCGGGTTGCCGAGCAGGTAGGAGAAGTCAAAAAACGCGAAGGCACGCCATTTTTAAGGCCAGACCGTGTGGCAAAGGTGATTGAGCAGATACAGCACGCCAACACCGGTCCCCTCAAGAATGAACATGTTGCCGCGGTGTGGCGGGAGATCATGTCGGCCTGCCTGGCGCTTGAAGCACCTGTGCGGGTGGCCTATCTCGGCCCGGCTGGCACCTTCAGCGAGCAGGCTGCACTGCAGTTTTTCGGCAGCAGCATTGAACATGTGCCCTGCACAAGTTTTGACGAGGTGTTTCGCGCCGCCGCCTCTGGCAGTGCAGGCTATGGCGTGGTGCCGGTTGAAAACTCCACCGAAGGTGTGGTGTCCCGCTCACTTGATCTGTTGCTGAACTCGCCATTGCACATCATTGGCGAAACCAGTCTGATGGTGCGCCACAACCTGCTGCGCCTGTCTGATTCGATGGATGGGATTACCGATGTGTTTGCCCATCCGCAGGCGCTGGCCCAATGCCAGGGCTGGCTGACGGCGCACCTTCCCAATGCCGAGCGACATGCCGCGTCCAGCAACGCTGAAGGGGCACGCCTGGCCTCCACCAATCCGGCATGGGCTGGCATAGCCAGCGAACGGGCAGGCACCCAATTTGGCCTGCATACACCGGCACACGGCATTCAGGACGATGCTTTCAACCGCACGCGTTTTGTGGTGGTTTGCCTGCGGCAAACACTGCCAGCACCACCGGCCTCGGGCAGGGACTGCATCAGTCTGGTGGTGTCAGTCGCAAACCGTCCCGGTGCAGTACACGACATTCTGGCCCCGCTGAAACACCATGGTGTCTCCATGACCCGTTTTGAGTCGCGCCCGGCCCGGTCTGGCCAGTGGGAATACTATTTTTATATAGACTTGCAAGGGCATCCTTCACAGGATCACGTCAAGGCTGCACTGGCAGATTTGCAAAAGCTCTGTGCGTTTTACAAAATGCTGGGAAGTTACCCGGTCAGTGAATAAATATAAGGTCGATGACTTGAGAACGCACATTTACCACCAACGTCCGGCACTTTCCCCGGCTTCATCTCATGTTTGAACAGCTGGGCCTTATTGGTTGCGGGCTTATGGGAGGCTCGTTTGCGCTTGCGCTCAAACGCGCCGGTCTGGTCAAGCGTGTGGTCGGGTATAGCAAATCCCCGTCCACAACAGAACGCGCACGCCAGATGGGCGTGATCGATGTGGAAGCACCCTCCGCTCTGCTGGCCGTCTCAGGCGCCGATATCGTTTTGATTGCAGTTCCTGTTTCGGCAACAGAAGCCTGCTTCAAGGCCATCCGCCACCTGGTAACGCCCAATACCCTGATCATGGACGTGGGTTCAACCAAACGCGACGTGGTCGATGCCGCACGACGGGTCTTGCGGGATCATGTTGGCTGTTTTGTTCCAGCCCATCCGATAACCGGCAAGGAAGTCTCGGGTGTTGAACATGCCGATGCCAATCTCTACCTTGGCAAGCAGGTCATCCTGACGCCGATTGAACGCACCTACACGATCCAGCTGATGAAGGCCACCAATTTGTGGACGGCGCTTGGCTGCAATGTCGTGAAGATGTCACCACAGGCCCACGATGCAGCTTATGCAGCCGTCAGCCACCTGCCGCATCTGATTGCCTTTGCCCTGATGAATGGTATTTCCGGGCAGAGTCAGGGCAAGGAATACCTCTCGCTCGCAGGGCCGGGTTTTCGGGATTTCAGCCGGATTGCTGCGAGTGACCCCAAAATGTGGCGCGACATCCTGATCGCAAACCGGGAAGAGCTTCTCGAGCAGTCAAAAATCTTCCAGCAGACCCTTCAGTCACTCGAAAAACTGATTGCTGGCGGTAGCGGTGACGAGCTTGAGCAACACATAGAACATGCCAGCCACACCCGTGCGAATTGGCGTATTTCCTCGCCGTCCTCAAAAAAGTAAGCCAGCCGCATGTTTGATGTTGAGTATCTGGATTTACCGCCGCTGAGCACTGCGGGTGGTGAAGTCCGACTTCCCGGCTCCAAAAGCATTTCCAACCGGGTGCTTTTGCTGGCTGCATTGAGCCAGGGAAGAACAACAGTCCACGATGTGCTGGCCTCGGACGACACGGCCGTGATGCTGGCCGCGCTCAGACAACTGGGTTGCCCTGTCGAGCAGCATGGCAACATGGCCATCATTGAAGGACTGGGCGGCAAGCTGGCAAACAGCAAAGCCAGGCTTTTCATGGGCAACGCAGGCACTGCCATGCGTCCACTGACGGCAGCGCTGGCGCTTCTGGGTGGTGAATTCGAGCTTTCGGGCGTTGCACGCATGCATGAACGTCCCATCGGCGATCTGGTTGATGCCCTGAGGCAGCTCGGTTGTGGCATTGACTACCTTGGCGAAGAAGGTTTCCCGCCATTAAGGCTTTACCCAGGCAGCCTGAGGCTTGATCAGCCCATCCGCATTCGGGGCGATGTATCAAGTCAGTTCCTGACCTCGCTGCTGATGGCTTTGCCGCTGGTCGCACGTGAAGACATACGCATTGAAGTCATTGGCGAGCTGATCTCCAAACCCTATATTGAAATCACGCTTAATCTGCTGCGGCGTTTTGGCATTCATGTCCAGCGCCCGGCCGGTGCTCAAAGCTGGCAGCAGTTCACAATTCCGGCTGGAAGCCGCTACCAGTCACCGGGTGAAATACACGTCGAGGCAGACGCCTCGTCTGCCAGCTACTTCATCGCGCTTGGTGCAATAGCAGCCAACACACCCGGCCAGAACGGCATCAAGATAAGCGGCGTGGGCGCAGACTCCATCCAGGGTGACATCCGGTTTGTCGAGGCCGCTGAAATGATGGGGGCCTGCATCAAAAGCAGCGCCAACTCTCTGCACATATCACGTGGCAGCTGGCCCTTGAAAGCCATCGATCTGGATTGCAACCACATTCCCGATGCGGCCATGACACTGGCCGCCATGGCGCTTTATGCCGAAGGCACCACCGTGCTGCGCAACATAGCCAGCTGGCGTGTCAAGGAAACCGACCGCATCGCCGCCATGGCTTGCGAATTGCGAAAACTTGGTGCCACCGTTGAAGAAGGTCCCGATTACCTCAAGATCACCGCCCCGGCACAGCCCTCTGACTGGACGACGGCGCCGATAAAAACCTATGACGATCACCGGATCGCCATGTGTTTTTCACTGGCCGCCTTTAATCCTGCCCGCCTGCCGATCCGGATTCTTGATCCCAAGTGTGTTGCAAAAACCTTTCCCGACTATTTTGAAGCCCTGTTCTCACTGACAGCCACCGAAACAGCCCATATTCCCGTCATCTGCATCGACGGCCCCACGGCATCGGGCAAGGGCACGGTGGCCGCAGCGGTTGCGCGCGATCTGGGTTACCACTTTCTGGACTCGGGGGCCATGTACCGCATCGCAGCCCTGGCAGCCACACGTGCCGGACTGGTGATTGGCCCGGAACAGGAAGCAGCGATCACAGCGCTGGCGCAGAACCTGCCCATTCGATTTGCCGATGGCAAGGTCTACCTGGCTGACCAGGACGTCACCGAGGCCATTCGCTCGGAGGAGGCCGGAATGAACGCCTCACGCGTTTCAGCCCTGCCCTCCGTGCGCCAGGCACTGGTTGAACTCCAGCACGGGTTTCGCCAGCTACCTGGCCTGGTCGCCGACGGCCGGGACATGGGAACCGTGATTTTCCCCGATGCACCCCTGAAGGTTTATTTGACGGCAAGTGCCCGCCAGCGGGCCGAACGGCGCTATAAGCAGTTGATTTCAAAGGGTAATCCAGCTACACTCATAGACATTCTGCAAGATTTGGAGGCTAGGGATGCCCGTGACATGTCCCGGCAAGCCGCTCCTTTGAAACCTGCTGATGACGCTTTGCTGCTCGACAACTCTGCCTTATCGATTGAAGAATCGGTAGCGCTGGTGATTGGCTGGTGGCAGGGCACCCGCCCCTTCTGATCCCTGCCGCGTCCTCATTGACGCATTGATCAGCTGGAAAACGCAACGTAACCCGTGGTCTTTGACCACAAAACAAGCCACAAACAGACTCCGATACCTTTAGCAATTCCGCTAATTGAACCCTGTGTTGTGGACTAGGAAACTTAATGTCTGAATCTTTTGCCGATCTATTCAACGAATCGCTCCAGCGCTCTGAAATGCGCACCGGCGAGGTCATTACCGCCGAAGTAGTACGTATCGATCACAACCACGTTGTTGTGAACGCCGGACTCAAATCCGAGGCTTACGTTCCCCTCGAAGAATTCAAGAACGACCAGGGCGAGATCGAAGTCCAGGTTGGCGACTTTGTGTCAGTTGCCATCGACTCCGTCGAAAACGGCTACGGCGACACCCTGCTGTCACGTGACAAGGCCAAACGCCTGGCATCGTGGATGAGCCTGGAAAAAGCCCTGGAATCCGGCGAATTTGTCACTGGCCAGACCAGCGGCAAGGTCAAGGGCGGCCTGACCGTTCTGGTCAACGGCATCCGCGCCTTCCTGCCCGGCTCGCTCATCGACACCCGCCCCATCAAGGACTTGTCTCCGTACGAGAACAAGACCATGGAATTCAAGGTCATCAAGCTCGACCGCAAGCGCAACAACGTGGTGCTGAGCCGCCGCGCCGTGGTCGAAGCCAGCATGGGCGAAGAACGCGCCAAGCTGATGGAAACCCTGAAAGAAGGCTCTTCCGTGCGCGGCGTGGTCAAGAACATCACCGAATACGGTGCATTCGTTGACCTCGGCGGTATCGACGGCCTGCTGCACATCACCGACATGGCCTGGCGCCGCGTCCGTCACCCAAGCGAAGTGGTGACGGCTGGCCAGGAAATCGTTGCCAAGATCCTGAAGTTCGACACCGAGAAAAACCGTGTCTCGCTGGGTCTGAAAC
>JAZKIK010000482.1:0-5204 GCA_040384925.1 Pseudomonadota bacterium
GGCGCGGTCTTCCTTGGCGCCGCTGATGGCGATCTTGAACTTGCGCGGCAGGAAGGCGAACTCCGGGTGCAGCGTGCTCCATTGGCGCAGGATCTCGCCGAAAGGCCGTGGGTCAGCGATTTCGTCAACGGCGATGCCGGCACGTTCGTCGCTGGTGATGTTGCGAATGCAGTTGCCGCTGGTCTGGATGCCGTGCATGCTGACACTGGCCAGCAAGTCCATCACATCGGCCGATTTGTCGAGTGGAATCCAGTTGTACTGCACGTTCTGGCGTGTGGTGAAGTGTGCGTAACCCTTGGTCAGATGGGTTTTGACTGATTTGCCATCGGGCAGCGGTATGTCGCCGAGTTTGTCCTGTGCGGCCTGGGCGCTGTCAAACAGTGCGGCGTTGGGCTGGTCGTAGTCGCGTGCAATTTTGGCCAGAACACGCAATTGGGCGCTTGAGAGTTCACCATAAGGCACGGCCACCCGCAACATCGGTGCGTAACGCTGCACATACCAGCCGTTTTGCAGGCGCAGGGGGCGAAATTCATCTTCAGGCAGCTTGCCAGCCTGCCAGCGGCTGAGCTGGTCACGGTACTGGCTGGCTCTGGCCTTTACAAACTGGCGGTCAAATTCGGTGTATTGGTACATGGCTATCGGTGTGTCAAACGAGGGCTACGAGGGGCGTACAAAAAAAGTCTGCGGAGGTATCAGATGGAAATCAGCTTCAGGCCGGCGTAAGCCAGCAGCACTGACAACAGGGAACGAATCACCCTGTCAGGGGTTTTATGCATCAGATAGGTTCCCAGCCAGATGCCGGGAAGTGATCCGGCCAGCAGTTTAACCAGCAAGGGCCAGTCAACCGAGCCTATGGATGCATGTCCGAGTCCTGCCACCAGGGTAAGCGGCACGGCGTGGGCAATATCGGCCGCCACAATGCGTGGCAAGGGCAGGGCGGGGTAAAGCAGCATCAGCACAATCACGCCAATTGCACCTGCACCTACCGATGTGATGGTGACCAGCGTGCCGATGACGGCACCAAACAGCACGGGCAAGGCCCAATGGCGGGCCTTGGTGGCCTCGCCCAGCTTGTCGGCTGCAATCTGTGTGGGCACGGCCTTGCCGCGTAAGGCTTTGTAAAGCGTTGCGGCAGCTGTAAGCAGCAAGGCCAGGCCCAGAGTGGTGGTCATCACGGTCTGGGTCGCCGGGTTGGCGGGGCCCACCTTGTTCAGAACATAAAGTGTGAGCAGTGAGGCCGGTATGCTGCCCGCAGCCATCTGGCCCACAATGCGCCAGTCCACCACACGCGAACGCGCCAGACTGACAGTGCCGCCCAGTTTGGTAAAGGCTGCAAAAAGCAGGTCGGTACCAATCGCCAGATGCGGCTTGATGCCAAAAACAAAAATAAGCAGCGGTGTCATCAGTGAGCCGCCACCCACCCCGGTCAAACCGACCACCAGACCGACAGCAAACCCGGCAAATACAAAGGCAAAATCATGCATAGGCAGAAAATGTAACTGCCCGCCTTATGGAAACAAACTACAGATTTGTTCCGCCCTTATGCGAATAAGCTTATTCACCAGTGTTCATGCGGCCTCTGCGGGTTTTCTGGCGGCTGGATGTGGGTGTTGTATTTGCGCCCTGATGAATGCCGTTTTATGCAAAAGAGTCATCTGTCAAGCGTGAAATCAGCCTGCCAGCCTTGTCGATTCCCCGCATAATCCAAGCCAAATGCCAAACATGCAGCCCGACACTGTCAAGCGGATCTTTGTAAAAGTATTCGGCTTCAGTGACCTTGAACGTCATTCGCTGAACTCCGTCTTCAGGTTGTCCCAGGCCCGTTCTGTGGCCTATGCCCTGTGGACGCCGGAATCCACCATCCCTGCCGAAGTTCTTTTGCTCGATGGCGACAGCTGGGAAGCGTCGCTGGAGCTGGCCAACCCGGAGCTTGAAGTGCTCAGGCTGGTCTGGGTTGGCGAGCACCCGCCGGCCCATGCCTGGCGCGTTTTTGAGCGGCCCTTGCACTGGTCTGCCGTGATGGACGCGCTGGACAGCATTTATGCCCCTTCATTGCTGGAGGCCGCGCACAAGGTCAACGAGGCAGCGCTGGATGCACATCTGGATTTTGATTTGCCTTCCCCGCATGACCCGCATGAGCGGCATGCCGACGATTTTTTGACCGCGCCCGCCACCTTGCCGGCTTTTTTGGCCACTGCGGCCGGTGAACTCGATTTTGATATTGAAACCGCTGACCATGGTGCCATCACGGCACCTGCATCAGGGGAGCCGCATGCCTTCAAAGCGCCGGGCTCGGACAGCCGGGTGCTGGTGATTGATGCCGAGGCCGAAGTCAGGCTGTACTGGCGCGCCAGGCTGGCGCTGGCTGGCATGGTTTTTGTCGACGAGGCAGCAGGCGGCCAGGCGGCGCTGGACCTTCTGCGCTCCAGTGTTTACAAACTGGTGATTGTTGACCTGGATGTGCGCGACATGCGGGCACGCAAACTGCTCAAGGCGTTGACCAATTCAGTCCCGCCGATTCAGCAACTGGTGGTAACGCGTGAAGGTTTGGCCGAGTTTGACAAACTGATGGCCTGGTTTGCGGGTGCCAACGGAACACTGGACAAACCGATGCAGCCTGTCCGGGTCAAAAGACTGCTGGAAAAACTCCAGAGTCAGATCTGATTTTCCAGTCGCAGGGCTGACATCAGGGCCTGCGCCAGACGCCGCTCCAGCGGCAGCGGTTCGCCATGCAGCCTGGCGGCCAGCAGTTCGGCACACAGTGCAGCAAAAGTCAGTCCGCGGGAACCCATGCCGCTGCAGACCCATACATCGCCTGACGGCCCAGTCGCCAGTCTGCCCACCATTGGCAAGCGGCCTGGTGTTGCACAACGCACACCGGCCCAGGCCCTGACTTGCTGCGTGGCAAACTGATTGCCCAGCAAGGCTGCGGCCTCAGGCAGCAATTCCTTCAGGCGCGCAAAATTTTCCAGATGGTCTGCCGGTTTGACGACGGCGTTTTCCACATCACGCTCAAAACTTGAGCCCAGCAGCCAGGCCTGGCCTTCTTTTAAAGGCAGCCTGGGGATCAGGCTGCCATGGCCGTTGACGGGGAAAGCCGGCAAACCATTGCCCTGTTCTTCAGCAGCCAGTACACCCCATGACACCTGGCCGCGAATGGCCTGCAATGCAAGTTTTGCGCTAGCTTGATGCTCGGCAGCAGTGCTTTGGATGGATGCGGCGAGTTCACGGCTGGCATATGCGGCCGCGATCACCACCATTTCGGCCTGTGCCAGTAGCTGACCGGATGTGTCGAAGATCTGCCAGCCGCCTGAATCTGCCGTGATGCTGGCTACTTTTGAGTTGCCACGCCATTCAACACCAGGCGTCGCCAGCCAGGCCTTGACCAGGCTGGCGGGTTTGATCCAGCCCGCTCTGCTGTGCCACAAGGCCTGGGCTGATGTGGGCAGGCCACATTCAAGAAGCTGTTCGGCACTTGCCGGGCTGCTCCAGTCGGCGGCAGCCTGCTCACCATTCCATGCAGTGGGCAAACGCCTGCTGGTTTGCACGCTGTGTTCCATAACACCCGTCAAACCACAGTCCACACCGGCCTGCAGCAGGGTTTCAGCCTGCTCCAGGCTGGCGCGAACGCCACAGCGTGAAATGCGTGAGAGCTGGCTGTCATCAGGCGACACATGGGGGGCCAGCACACCGGCGGGCAGGCCCGATGCGCCAGCCGCTGCTTCATTGGCCGCGTCCAGCACCGTGACTGACCAGCCGCGCCTGGCCAGGCTGGCCGCAGTGGCGGCACCTGCCAGGCCCGAACCTATGACAACACAGCTTGAAGGCTGACGAGCTGACTGAACCGCGAGTGCCGCTGGTTTTTTGGGCTGCCAGTGCGGCTTGTATTCACCCTGCAGGTTGTCGCGTTTGGGCGGTATGCCCGGAGTTTTTTTGACAATAAAACCAGCTTGCGCCAGGGCATCGCGCACGCTGCGCGCTATGGTCCAGGTTGCGATGCGGGCACCGCGCCGGCAGCAGCGTGCCACCGCTTTCATGGTGTGAATGTCCCAGATGTCGGGGTTGGCCCTGGGGCTGAAACCGTCCAGGTAAACCGAATCAGCCTCAAACTGCTGTTGCGCCAGCATGGTTTTGGCGTCACCAATACACAAGGTCAGCAAAACCCGCCCACCATCAAATGCCATTCGATGAAAACCGGGCAACAAACCCCAGAAACGGGTTTTCAGCTCCTGGGCCAATGGCAGGAGATCGGGGTGGCTTGCGGCGCTGCGAAGCACATCGTCAGCACTGGCCGGGTAAGCCTCGGTAGATACAAAGTGCAGCAGCCGTGGCCGCAGCGGGTCGGCACGCCAGGCGTGCCAGGTCACCAGAAAGTTCAGCCCCAGGCCAAAACCTGTTTCAAGAATTTTCCATTGCTGCTGATGTGCCCAAGCCAAGGGAAGGCCGCAACCCTTGAGGAAGACCTCACGCGACTGCTCCAGCCCGCCCAGTTCACTGCGGTAGCGGTCGCCAAAACGCGGGCTGTAGGGGCTGCCACCCGTGCTGCCGTCATCCAGCCATTCAATGCGCTCGGGCATCTAGTAGTCGGTTTCACCAAAACGCTTACATGAAATCGCGTCTTTTCGTGCCAGGCGTTGTTGCCCAGGCTTGCCAGACTCCCGGTCTGGCTGCGCCTGTGCGCCTAGCCTGACCCAAAAATCCATCAATTTCATTTTGTAAGCCTTTTGATGAAACCGACTACAGCTGGGTACGGGCTCAGGCGGAAGGTGGAACGTAACCCTGTACGGCGTCGGCACCGTCGCCAAAAAAATGTTTTTCCATCTGGCGCTTCAGGTATTCACGGGCCCGCAGGTCGGCCAGGTTCAGGCGGTTTTCATTGACCAGCATGGTCTGCTGCTTCATCCAGTCAGCCCAGGCCTGTTTGCTGACTTCTTCCCACAGACGTTTGCCAAGCGGGCCGGGGTAAGGGGGGAAATCCAGGCCTTCAGCTTCGATGCCGAGCTTGACGCATTTAACGAGACGTGCCATTTTGAAATATTTCGTGGTCTAAAGATAGTTTGAGTATAAAGAACTGAGTTTTTATTCGTTCCAGTTTTCATGACTTGCTTACAGAATCCAGTTTCTCGCAAATTCATGCGTATTTATGCACTTTTAGAACTGAAAGCAGAACATGACAACACGCCGCCACTTTATCAATGTTTCAA
>JAZKIK010000483.1:0-3781 GCA_040384925.1 Pseudomonadota bacterium
CGGCCCATTGAACTATGAACCGTTCGCCCTGAGCTTGTCGAAGGGTTCCCCTTGCTCAAGCTTGGCTTCGACAGGCTCAGCCCGAACGGAAAGTGAATACTTCACAGGGCAGTATCAATAAATTCAGGTCAGCTTCTTGCGCTGTTTGCGCGCCCGGCCCGACAGCGCCTTGTCAAACACCGTATTGGGCAGCAGACGCAGCAGTTTGGCAACAACTCCCATTTGCCACGGAATCACGCGGTAGCTGGCACCCTCGGCAATGGCGGCAAAAGCCTTGTCGGCAAAGACTTCCGGTTTCATCAAAAACGGCATTGAATAGCTGTTTTGCTGCGTCAAGGGTGTGTCGATATAACCAGGGCAGATGGTGACGACCTGAACTCCGGCGGGTTTGAGCTCTCCGCGCAGGCTTTCACAATAGGCGATGACTGCGGCCTTGCTGGCGCAATACGCACCATGTCCGGGCAGGCCGCGAATACCTGCCACACTGCCTATACCGACCAGAGCACCTGAACCACGCTGACTCATGGCAGCGATAAAAGGGTGAAAAGTCGCGGCCACACCAATGTTGTTGGTGGCAAAAGTCTGCGCCATCACATCAATGTCTTCACGCATGGCGCTGTCCATGCCTATGCTGATGCCGGCGTTGGCAATCACGACATCAGGCACACCCTGGCGTGCGATACAGGCCTGGCCGGCGGCCACGATGCTGTTGCTGTCGGCCACGTCGGCACTGTATATCTGATAGCTGGCTTCATTGATGGAATGGGTGCTGGCCCATGATTTGACCTCTGCAACCCGGCGCGCGACCAGCGCCAGCCGCCAGCCTGCCTGAAAAAAGCGCAAGGCCAGGGCCTGGCCTATGCCGCTGGAGGCTCCGGTGATAAATACGAGTTTGGACATGTTGGCTTTCGCTCGGTTTCAGCAATATTATTGGCGGTTCAGCGCGCAGCGCCAGCCGTTCTGGGCACCAGCAAGCCCTTGACCCGGCCCTTCAGTTCAATCACGCCATCCAGATTGTTATAGGCAAAGGTGTCTCCGCTGAACTTGTCGGTACCGCGTGTCAGCACCACGGGTTTGTGGGATTTGACACGTTCTTCATTGACAAAGGCGTGCAGGAACTCCCCCCTGAACTCCATGCGCGGAATGTCGGCACCGGTGCTGTTGTCACGGCTGGCTTCACGCACAATCAGCGCGTTGCCCAGCAGTTGCAGCTCCGAGCCGTCGCCGTTGCTCAGCACCCGGTTGGCGGTGGAGGTCGTCACGCGGCCTTCCCCATCCAGGCTGCGGATACGGGCCTGATCTATTTCGAGCGTGTCGCTGTCGGGGTAGTGGCGCGCCTCGACGCCAAAAAT
This sequence comes from Pseudomonadota bacterium, assembly GCA_040384925.1. Classification (GTDB taxonomy): domain Bacteria; phylum Pseudomonadota; class Gammaproteobacteria; order Burkholderiales; family Burkholderiaceae_C; genus Polaromonas. The sequence goes on from JAZKIK010000483.1 coordinate 1,353, forward strand.
CTCGCTTTTGAGCACACCAGCGTCGTCAAAACTTTTGACGTTGAAATTGCGCATGAAATAGTCTGCATCGTGTTTGACTTCCTTTGACGCTTCAACACTGGCAGTGACTGGTGTATTGCGCACCAGCCAATAGGTACCCAGCGCCAGTCCACCCATCAGCAGCAAGGGCAGGTAGATGGAAACCCGGTCCCACAGGCGCAGCACGCGTGTCCAGCACTGGCGAAGGGCGGCTGCGCTGGTGCTCATGCGCTGTAGTCCTGCAGCAAATCTGCATAACGGCCACTGGCGACCAGCAGCAGGTCACAGAACTCGCGCGCCGCACCCTGGCCGCCAGCGGCCTGCGTCAGGTGATCGACCAGCGCCCTGACTTCAACATGCGCCTGCGGCGGCGCGCAGCTGAAGGCAGCCCGGCGCAATACCGGCAGATCGGGCCAGTCGTCACCCATGGCTGCGGCCTGATGCCAGCCCAGTTGCAGCGCCTGCAGGGTCTGTTCAGCTGCAGGGCGTTTGTCTTCGGTGCCGAAGTGGGCATGTTCCACACCCAGGGCTTTCAGCCTGGCACGCAGGGCAGGACTGTCCCGTCCAGTGATGACAGCGGGTGTGATGCCGGCCTTTTGCAGCATCTTCAAACCATGGCCGTCCAGGGTATGAAATCGCTTGAGGGTTTCGCCCTGTTCAGACATATACAGGCTGCCGTCGGTCAGCACCCCGTCCACGTCAAAAAAAGCCACCCGCACGCCCTGGGCTTTCAGCAGCAGCTCTGCTGAAAAACCGAGCGCCGGATGCAATCTGTTCAGTAGCTGATTCATATGACTTTCGCGCGCATGAGGTCGTTGGTATTCAGTGCGCCGCAAAGAATACCCTCACTGTCAACCACCAGCACACTGGTGATGCGGTGCCTCTCCATCAGGGCTACGGCCTCCACCGCCAGTGAATCCGCCCGCACCGCGTGTGGAGCGGGGTGCATGACATCGCCGGCCTTGCTGGCGCGCAGATCCAGGCCTTTTTCAACCATACGGCGCAGGTCACCATCGGTAAAAATGCCCAGAATGCGGTGCTGGGCGTCGACCACGGCAGAAGCACCCAGGCCTTTGACGCTCATTTCGCGCATCAGCTCGCTGAAACTTGCCTCTGGCCCCACCTGTGGAATGTCGCTGCCGCTGCGCATCACATCACTCACATGCGTCAGCAGTTTGCGGCCCAGCGCACCACCGGGATGCGAGCGGGCAAAGTCCTCTTCCCTGAAACCGCGTGCGTCCAGCAAGGCGACTGCCAGCGCATCACCCAGCGCCAGTTGTGCGGTGGTGCTGGCGGTGGGTGCCAGATTGAGGGGACAGGCCTCTTTTGCCACACTGCTGTCCAGTGTGACCAGCGCCTGCCGGGCCAGCGCAGACTGCAGGCCACCGGTGATGGCAATCAGCGGCACACCCTGGCGGCTCAGCACCGGGAGAATCGCCGTCAGCTCGGAACTCTCGCCACTGTTGGAAATGGCCAGCACCACGTCGATGGCCTTGATCATGCCCAGGTCACCGTGACTGGCTTCGGCCGGATGCACAAACATGGCCGGTGTGCCAGTGGAGGCCAGTGTGGCGGCAATCTTGCGTCCTATGTGGCCACTTTTACCCATGCCCATCACCACCACCCGGCCACGACACACCAGCATGGTCTGCACCGCCTGCGAAAAGGCCGGGCCCACACGGTTGGCCAGGCCCAATACCGCAGCAGCTTCTATCTCAAATGTCTTCCGGGCCAGTGCCTCGGCCTGCCGGGCATCAAAAAGGGGGGCGTCAAAACTCATGAGCGCATTCTATAGACGCGGCCTGTTGTAAGCGGGCCGAATGGCTGTGCATCAAAGCTCAAATTCCTGCTTCCTTCAAGCTACCATCAAAGCATGACTTCGCTTGAATTGACCCTGCTGTACCTGCTGGCCGCCGTGCTGGGTGTGGTGGCGTGCCGGTCGCTTAAATTACCGCCCATGCTGGGTTATCTGGCTGTCGGCATCATCATTGGCCCAAACGCGCTGGCTCTTTCCAAAAATGCCGATGGTGTGCGCCATCTTGGTGAATTTGGTGTGGTTTTCCTGATGTTTGTGATCGGACTGGAATTTAACCTGCCCAAACTGCGCTCCATGCGGCGCCATGTTTTTGGCTTGGGACTGCTTCAGGTGGTGATGACGATTGTGCTGGCCACCCTGGGTTCGCTTTTTCTGGCCAGCATGGCACCCACCCTCTGGAAGATGGAGTGGCAAACCGCGCTGGCGCTGTCGGGGGCGATTGCCATGAGCAGTACGGCCATTGTGGTCAAACTGCTTTCAGAAAGGCTGGAGCTGGAGTCCGAACACGGCAAGCGGGTGATGGGCGTGCTGCTGTTTCAGGACTTGGCAGTGGTGCCGCTGCTGGTGCTGATTCCGGCGTTGGGCTCACCGGCTG
>JAZKIK010000484.1:0-1875 GCA_040384925.1 Pseudomonadota bacterium
TGGCGTGGCCATGCACGGCCTTGGTTGAACTGATGGCCAGCGCCTCGGCTGCATCACCAAAAGCCAGTTTGATGGCAGCGGTTTCCACCACATCACCTACATCGGTAGCCGTGCCATGGGCATTGAGGTAGCCGATGTCATTGGCGTTGAGGCTGGCATCGGCCAGCGCCAGTTTCATGGCTGCCGCCTGCCCCTCGGATTGTGGTTGTGTCAGGTGGTGGGCGTCAGTGCTGGTTGCGTAACCGGCCAGCTCGGCCAGTATGGTGGCGCCGCGACGTTTGGCGCTTTCCCAGTCCTCCAGCACCAGCATGGCTGCGCCTTCAGCCAGCACCAGCCCGCTGCGGTCTTTCGAAAAAGGCCGGCACGACGCATGCGCCCCATCCAGATGTGGTTTGGCCAGTGTCTGCATGGCCTGCCAGGCCCGGATAGTGCCGCGGTTCAGCAAGGCTTCGGCACCACCAACCAGCATGGCATCTGCATATCCGTGGCGAATCTGCCTGAAGGCGTCCCCAATTGCAGTACCCGAAGAGGCGCAGGCATTGGACGCCGTGCTGCTCGGGCCATGCAGGCCAAATTCCATGGACAGATGTGCGGCAATCGCGTTGTTCATGGCCAGCACCACCGTCATGGGCCGCAGTCGGGCGACCTTTTGCTCCAGCAATGAGGTGTAGGCGGCATCCAGCGAACCCGCGCCACCGCTGCCCGTGCCAACAGATACACCAAACCTGTCGGTTGGCAAACCATTCAGATCACCCAGGCCGGCCTGAGCCATGGCTTCGCGCGCGGCAACCAGTGCAAACTGGCTGACACGATCCAGGCTCAAGAGCCGGGCGCGTGAAAAGTGTTCGTCCGGGTTAAAGCTGATGCTGCCCGCAACAACTTTTTCGGAGCCCGTGGGAAAAGCTATATCCATGGTGCCGATGCCAGACCTCGCCGCCAGCAACGCGGCAAAAAAATCGGCACTGCCCATCCCGACGGCAGAAACTACACCCCAACCGGTGATGGCAACACGGCGCATGGCGCTTGTGGATTCGGGTTTTTTGCGAGGAGTTGGCGGAGCGGGCCGGATCAGGCCGAAGCCGGGTTGCTGGCATGCTGTGCAGGCATCAAGGGTGCAATCAGCCTGACCATTTCATCCAGAGTGCGTGGTGGGTTGGCCTGGTCGGGTATCTGGATGGCAAATTTGTCTTCAATCTGGAACAAAAACTCAATAACTGCGAGTGAATCAAGGCCCAGGCTTTCCAGCGTGGCCTCGGGCTGGAGTTTTTCTTCGCTGATGCCGAATGTCTCGGCAAAAAGATCAATCAAATCAGAGTTCATCAGAGCAAAGGCCTAAAAGGGCGAACAGCAATAACGGGCCTCCAGCTTAACATTTCTTTACCTGGGAAAACCCTGTGTTGCTGTTTTGTCGCAACACGTTCTTACGGCGTGTACATCTGTCTGACTGCATCTGACAGGCTGAAAGTGCCCAGCAAATCACCCAGATAACTGCTGGGCGTGGGCGCATCCGCCAGCGTGCCGATTTCTGAACGAAGCCTGGCGTTGCTGAAAACCGCGTCTGCCGTCAAAAAGGGCAAATACGGTTGCAGTGAGGCAAACATCCAGCGCTGGCGGGCAAATTTGGGTTGGGGAACAAATTCGCGGCCACGCATGACCAGTTTTTTGATGCCGGGCATGGTCAACATCAATTCGTCAGCCAGCGCCTGGAAGCTCATGGACGCATCACCTGTCGAGACGTGGTAACAGTCATAAGCCAGATCAGGCTTGAGCAGCATTTCGGCAAAAGCACCGGCAATGAAATCAACGGGCGCAAAGTCAAGCCTTGCCAGCGGGTCCAGTGGCACCTCGCCCAGCTCGGCCATCACCGGAATAGAC
>JAZKIK010000485.1:0-3434 GCA_040384925.1 Pseudomonadota bacterium
CAAAACTCATCTTGCCAGGGTTGGCCTTTTGATGGGCAATGATGTCTGCAACGCTTTTGAATGGTGAATTGACCGGCACCACAAGCACATTTGGTGACTGCACGGCGACGGTGATCAGGTCAAAGTCTTTCAGCGGGTCGTATTGCATGCTTTTGACAAGGTGCGGCACGATCACCAGCGGCCCCAGTGAGGTAACCAGAAAGGTGTGACCATCGGCTGGCGCACGTTTTACAAAAGCCGCACCAATGGTGCCGGTTGCACCGGCCTTGTTGTCCACCAGAAATGACTGCTTGAACTTGTCGGTGAGTTTGGGTGCGATGGCGCGGGCGACCTGGTCTGTAGAACCACCAGGAGGAAACGGCACCACAAGCGTCACGGCTTTTTCAGGCCAGGTCTGCGCGCTGGCGGCCAAAGCCAGCAGGCTCAGAGAGATGGAAGTCAGAAGTTTTTTCACACGATGTCTCCTTTTATGAATTCAGCCAGGGGGTCAAATTGAGCGTCAGTTTGGGTTGCCTGTCAATTCAGGGCAGATCAACAATCTCGACCCAGTTCGGGTTTTTGCCCATGAGCAGCCGTTTCGGTGTGCCAAGGGCACCGCTGGCACCGTCAATCGGATGCACCGACATGCTGTGCGAGTCCTGTCCGACTGCAAGCAAAAACTGGCCGGTGGAATCAATCGCAAAACCGCGTGGTGTTTTTTCAGTTGCGGTCTGGCCCAGTGGCTGCAGCAGGCCAGCGGCCGGATCAACCTTGAAAGTCGATATCGTGCTTGAGGTGCGCTCTGATGCATACAGGTAACGCCCGTCAGGTGTCAGGTGCAGGTCGGCAGCCCACGGTTTGCCGGCAAAACCGGCTGGCAGTGTTGTGGTGCGCTGCAATTCACGCAGGCTTCCTTTGGCACCGTCCCAGGCGTACACGTACAAGGACGCGTCAACTTCATTCAGAAGATAAACAAAACGACCCGTTTTATCCCAGACAAAGTGGCGTGCGCCAGACTTGGCCGCATTGCTTGTCAGATGAGGCTCGTTGGGTGTGAGGCGGCCGGTTTCGGCGTCAAAACGCCAGACCGACAGGTTGTCGCCGCCCAGGCTGCTTGCCATCACATAACGACCTGTTGCATCAGCCTGAATTGCATGGGCATTGGGTGCGGTCGGAATCAGTTGCTGCACGGCACCCACAGCACCAGTCTGTTTGTCAATGCTGTTGACGGTGATCTTGTGGCCGGGATAGGACGCGGCAAACAACCAGCGATTGGAGGCATCCACAGAAATATTGGCCATGCTGTCGGCCAGTGGTGCCTCACCCAGCTTGCGCAGGCGCCCGGTGGGCGCATCAATCGCAAAACTGGTGACACGGAAAGGCTGTGAACGCAAGGCGGCGTACAAAAAGCGCTTGTCAGCACTTACGGCCAAGGGCATGACGGTGCCGCCCACATTGATCGTTTCTACAGGTTTGACCGTGCCCTGGCTTCTGTCGAGTTCAAGGACGGAAATTTCCTGGCTGTCAGCGTTCGATACATAAACAAATGTCGCGGCCTGAACAGCGCTTGCCGACACCAGCCCCGCGACAAGGCCTAACACTGCCGCTTTGATTTTTGTGATCCGTGATTGCACAGAATGTCTCCTATAGAAATGTTGTTTATGCTCTTGCCATAATTTGTCATACGTTGTCGTACAACTTAAAAAAATTATAGAGAAGCGGGCAATGCCATGTCAATTACTGATTCATAAAGGTTTACCCCGCCATGCTTGGATGGGCTGCTACCTGTACTCTCAAATTCAAAATTCTGCATCAGTGATACGACATCAGTTAAATTCATTACAAATCCTGCTCCGCTTTTAAACAAGGCCAGAGCTGCCGCTGCCATCAGGGAAACTGCTGCCGCGTAGCCACCTTGAGCGTTTCGTGATACACAAGCAGCCTTGCACACATAAAAAACACCCAGCCCCATGAACGCTGAACAAAACGAGCTTCTTACCCGTGTTTCACCCGGCACGGCCTGCGGACAATTGCTGCGCCAATATTGGCAAGCAGCGGCGCTGGTCGATGAATTCAACCCGGCACTTGATGCCCGTATGGGCAAACGCCCGGTCAAGGCAGTCCGCTTGCTGGGGCAGGATCTGGTGCTTTTCAAGGACGCAACTGGCGAGTGGGGTTTGCTTGACCGTGACTGCGCCCATCGCGGCGCTGACCTGTCTTTTGGCCGGCGTGAAAGCCTGGCCGAAGGTGGCGGGCTGCGCTGCCCGTTTCATGGCTGGAAGTTTGCACCCGACGGTCGTTGCCTGGAAACACCGGCCGAACCCGCAGGCAGCAAGCTGTGCAGCCGTATCAAACAGCGCAGTTACCCCGTGCTTGAAAAAAGCGGTGTGCTGTTTGCCTGGCTGGGTGACGAGGACGCTACCCCACCGCCCTTGCCTGCTTTTGACTGTTTTCTCGCGCCAGGCACCCACAGTTTTGCCTTCAAGGGTTTGTGGAATGCCAACTGGCTGCAGGCTTTTGAAGTCGGCATTGACCCGGCCCACCCATCGTTTTTGCACCGCTTTCTGCAGGACGAAGCGCTCGTTGACATAGGCAGCAACGCGGCCGGCAAACAGTTTCGCAGCGCCAGCGCGGGCGCGATTGATGGCCAGCAATGGCCAATGACACGCATCATGCGTGAGTTTGCGCAGCCCGAGATCAGTTTTGAAAACAAACCCTGGGGCATGCAGCTCACGGCGCTCAGACCCATGACAGAGCAACTGACCCATGTACGTGTGACGAATGCAATTTTTCCCGCCACCTTTGTGATTCCGTTGTCAGAAACCATGACCATCACCCAGATGCATGTGCCGGTGGATGACACCCACACCTACTGGTATTCTTTTTTCACCAGTTTTGACGGCCCGCTGGACAAGGAAGCCATGCGCGCCCAGCGCCAGCAGTTCATATCCTTGCCTGACTACATCCCCAAATCTGGTCGCCACAACAACTGGGGCTTTGACGCCGACGAACAGATGAGCAGCACCTACCTGGGCATGGGTGAAGAGGACATCAATGTCCACGACCAATGGGCGGTGGAAAGCATGGGCGCGATCCAGAACCGCAGCCGTGAACACCTGGGCAGCAGCGACAAGGTGATCATGGCAAACCGGCGTGTACTGATCAAGGCCATTGAAACCGTCAAAATGGGCGGTATTGCGCCAGGCATGGCCGATGCTGCCCTGGCAGCCGACATGCTGGGGCCGGATACGGTGGACGGTATTGCCCCGGCGGGTGAATGGGCGCAATGGTGGCAGAACACCGCGAAAGCAAGACGCGCTGGTGCTGCATGGCTGGCCCAATCAACAGGCTCGCAGGCCAATGATGATCGGACGACGGCAGACGCAGCAGCTGAAACCAATCGCTAAGGGAGGCGGAAATTGTCAATGTACCGTTTTTGGGGGTGCTGGCGGGAT
>JAZKIK010000485.1:3444-5802 GCA_040384925.1 Pseudomonadota bacterium
GCAGTGCAAGGCGTTCGGAGCGCCGTGTGGCAAGCCACACAAGTGAGGAACAACGCAGCAATGCGCCCGTCAGTGCCGCCACAAACGGAATATTTGATATTTCCGCCTCCCTAATGCCCAGCTTCGCCAATCAATGCGGCCTTGGCAGCAGCGCCAGGCAAAGCGCGCTGACCCGCGCCACCGGCCTGATCCAGACGGGCGGGCTGGAGCTGATTCGTTTTGCCTGGTGCGACCTGCACGGCATGTTGCGTGGCAAAACACTGGTGGCCTCTGCCGCCGTGCCTGCCATCGATGCCGGTGTGGGCATGGTCAGCACCCTGCTGTTGAAAGACAGTTCGGACCGCACCGCCTACAAGGTGTTTGAAGCGAGGGGTGTAGCTGACGAACTGCCCGGTTTTGAGTTTGGCGGCAATGTTCTGCTGCTGGCAGACCCGGCCAGTTTTCAGCAACTGCCCTGGCTTGACAAAACCGGCTGGCTCTTATGCCAGCCCTGGTTTCCCGATGCTCGCCCTGTTGCGTTTGATACACGGCGTGTGCTGCAAACCGCCTTGACCAGGCTGGCAGCGGCAGGTTCTGGTCTGAAGTGCGGCCTCGAAATCGAGTTTCATATCTACAAGATAAAGCCCGACGGGCAAAAAGACCAGCTTGACCCCGCGCAGGCCAGCTGGCCTGGCCAGCCACCCGAGGTCAGCCTGATACACCCCGGTTTTCACATGCTTTCCGAACAGTGGATGGATTGCTCCGACGAGCCACTGCGCATCGTCCAGCAAACCGCCCAGGCGCTCGGCCTGCCCTTGCTGTCGCTTGAAATCGAGTTTGGCCCCAGCCAGGTTGAAGCGGTTTTTGACGCGACCGATGCACTGACGGCGGCTGACAACATGGTGTTGTTTCGCAGCGCAGTCAAGCAGGCTTTGCGCCGTGCCGGTTACCACGCAAGCTTTATGTGCCGGCCACCTTTTGCCAACATCATGTCCAGCGGCTGGCATTTGCACCAGTCGCTGTTTGACCTGAAAACCGGCAGCAACCAGTTCATGCGGCTTGCAACGCCTGACAACACCACACAAGCAGATGCGCAGCACGTACTGTCTGAAACCGGCGAGTTCTACCTGGCCGGGCTGCTGGCCCATGCGCATGCCATGACGGCATTTTGCACTCCCACCATCAATGGCTACGAACGTTTCCGGCCCAACGCCCTGGCACCACAGTCGGTGGTCTGGGGCCGTGACAACCGGGGTGCAATGCTGCGCGTGATTGGCCAGCCAGGAGACAAGGCAACACGTATCGAAAACCGAGTTGGGGAACCAGCGGCCAATCCCTACCTCTACATCGCATCGCAGATTTACGCGGGGCTGGACGGCATGCAGCGCCGCCTGAAAGCGCCACCCGCCACACAGTCGCCCTATGACCCGGCTGCGGCGAAGTTGCCCGCCAGTCTGGGTGACGCCCTCAAGGCGCTAGGTGATGACGAAGCGCTGAACAGTGGTTTTGGCAGCGATTTTGTGCGCTACTTCAGCCACATCAAACAGGCTGAAATAAACCGCCATGACGCAGCTCTTGACAAAAACGACTGGCAAGCCCGTGAATACTTCAGCCGGATTTGAATCGATTCCTCCCCCATGAAACCCAAAATCACTCTTCATTTCATAGCCGCTGATGCCAGTTGCACTTCCATAACAGGCACCATGGGTCACAGCCTGATGGAAGCCGCAGTGTCTGCAGCTATGGACGGCATTGCCGCAGACTGCGGTGGCCTGCTGACCTGCGCCACCTGCCATGTGATGGTGCGCCAGCCTTTTTACGACCTGCTGCCGCCGCCTGATGCCGACGAGCTGTCGATGCTGGCCTTTACTGCGGCACCCCAGCAGCCCAACAGCCGCCTGAGTTGCCAGATCAGACTGAGCGCCGAACTTGACGGTTTGACCGTCGATTTGCCAGCCAGCCAATACTGAACAAATTGGGCAAAATCAGGCCCTCAATAACGGAGCCTTTATTCATGATTCTCGAACTCGCCGACATCCGCATCCACCCTGGGCAGCAAGCCGCTTTTGACGAAGCCATTCAGCGCGGGCTGAAAGAAGTGATCTCAAACGCCAAGGGTTTTCAGGGTTTTAAAGTCAACAAGGGCATTGAAAACCCCGAGCGCTACATTCTGCAGATCTTCTGGGAAACGCTTGAAAACCACACCGTTGATTTCCGCGAATCACCCGCTTTTGCCAGTTGGCGCGCGATTGTCGGGCCATTTTTTGCCGGACCACCGACAGTTGAGCACTTTGACCTGGTGGTCAAGTCCGAGTGATTCTGGGTTGGCTTGAGACACGGGGCTTCAAGCCCCTTTTTTCTCGCCCAGACCAAAACGCG
>JAZKIK010000486.1:0-2996 GCA_040384925.1 Pseudomonadota bacterium
TTCAAACGTGCGTCGGTGGGCAGCGCGTCCAACTGCGCAGCCTGCCACACCGGCGCGGCGCAGGGCAATTTCAACGAGCGTGACATACGTATTCCAAAGTAAAGATCATGACTGAAAAATCCGAACAGAAAATTCTTGTCTGGGACGCCCCTGTGCGGCTGTTTCACTGGCTGATGGTGCTCAGTTTTGCAGGCGCCTACCTGACGGCTGAGAGTGACCAATGGCGTTTGCTGCATGTCACCCTGGGCTACACACTGGGCGGGCTGGTGGCCTTTCGTGTCATTTGGGGGCTGATGGGAACTCGATATGCCCGTTTTTCCGCCTTTTTGCGTGGCCCGGCAGCACTGGTGCGTTACCTGCGCTCATTGGCCGGCCCCCGGCCGGAACATCACACTGGCCACAACCCGGCCGGTGCAGTGGCGATTGTGCTGATGTTGCTGACCTCGGTCGCCATGGTGGCCACCGGCTGGGCAAATTACAACGATGTGGGCGGCGAGTGGGTCGGTGAGCTGCATGAAGGCGCGGCCAATTTCATGCTGCTGCTGGTTTTTGTGCATGTGGCCGGTGTGCTGCTGGCCAGCTTCCTGCACCGTGAAAATCTGGTCAAGGCCATGGTGACCGGCCACAAAAGCGGCCAGCCCGAACAGTCCATACGGCGCGCCTGGTATCCGGTGGCGCTGGTGATGCTGGTCGTGGCGGGCGGTTTCTGGTGGCTGCAATGGCAAAGCGCACCTTCGGCAACTGCGACCACCAGCGCAAGCCATGCCAAGGTCGAGGCCGACAGTGACGATGACTGAGGCACAAAGCTGGTGCATGATGGCAATGACGAACTGTTAAAACCTTAAAAATGCGCATCCTGCTTGCTGAAGATGACCCCCTGCTCGGTGACGGCCTGCGTGCCGGTTTGCGTCAGCTGGGTTTCCAGGTGGACTGGGTCAGGGACGGGTTGGCGGCAGAACGCGAAGTGGCTGCCGGCAGCTACCAGGCCGCCGTGCTTGACCTCGGCTTGCCCCACAAGGATGGACTGGAGGTATTGGCATCCCTGCGCGCGCGCAAAATCAACACACCGATTCTGGTGCTGACCGCCCGCGACGCCGTGCCCGACCGCATTCGTGGGCTGAATCTGGGCGCTGACGATTACGTCGTCAAACCGGTTGACCTGCACGAGCTGGCCGCCCGCCTGCAGTCGCTGGTGCGCCGTGCCCACGGCCAGGTGCAGCAGCAGCTACGCCAGGGTCGCCTGCTGCTGATGCCCGATGCACGCCAGGTCAGCCTGGATGGCGTGGCCGTGGTGCTGTCGCTGCGTGAATTTGATTTGCTGCACGCGCTGATGCTGAACGCTGGCCGTGTGCTGTCGCGAGCCCAGCTTGAGCAGCAACTCTACAGCTGGGGCCATGAGGTTGAAAGCAACGCGGTGGAAGTTCACATCCATCACCTGCGCCGCAAGCTCTACCCCGACGTGATACAGACCGTGCGCGGCATTGGTTACACCCTGGCTCGACAGGATGCGGCATGACAAACCACCCCCTCACCGCCTCGTTGCAGGCGCGCCTGCTGGCCTCGGTGCTGGGGCTGGTCACACTGGTCTGGCTGCTGGCAGCGGCGTTGACCTGGTACGACGCCCGGCATGAACTTGACGAACTGCTGGACGGCCACCTGGCCCAGGCCGCAGCCCTGCTGGTGATGCAGCAGGCCCATCCGGCCGACGGGGATGAAGCAGTCCCTGATGCGCCACCCCTGCACAAATACGCGCCGCGTGTGGCTTTTCAGGTGTTTCATGAAGGCGCACTGGTCATGCGTTCAGTCAACGCAGGCAGCGCGCCCATGTCGGCAGCGCTCAGCGGTTTCAGCAGTACCCAACTGGCCGACGGCAGCCGCTGGCGCGTTTTTGCCGCCCGCGGTGCTGAAAACGATGTGCAGGTTTATGTTGCCGAGCTGGAGAGCGCCCGCAGCGACATTCTGGGTGCGGTTTTGCGCAGCATGTTGTTGCCGCTGGCGTTTGCCTTGCCGCTGGTGGCCCTGGCCGTGTGGTGGGCGGTACGCCGTGGCCTGCTGCCACTGCGTTTGCTGGGCAGCCAGTTGCGCCTGCGCAAACCCCAGGCGCTGGAGCCAGTGCAACTGGCGGACCTGCCGACTGAAATGCAGGCGCTGGTGCAGTCCCTCAATGAGTTGCTTGATCGCATCGCCAGCATGGTCGAGTCGGAACGCCGTTTTACTGCCGACGCTGCCCACGAATTGCGCACACCCATCGCTGCAATTCGCGCCCAGGCGCAGGTTGCGCTGGGTGCCGTTTCAGATGCCGGGCAGCGCCAGCACGCCCTGCAGGCCACACTGGCCGGTTGTGACCGCGCCAGCCGACTGGTCGAGCAGTTGTTGATGCTGGCCAGGCTCGAAGCTGCACCTGCAGCATCAGGCACCCGCTCGGACCTGGGCGAGTTGCTGCAAGCCGTAGCTGCCGACCTTGCCCCGTATGCCCTGCGCCGCCAGCAGATTCTGGAGCTGGATGCACCAGCGCCTTGTGCAGTGCAGGGGGATGCCCTTCTTGTCAGCGTGCTGGCGCGCAACCTGCTTGACAATGCCCTGCGCTACAGCCCCGACGGTGCACGTGTGCTGGTCAGTGTCAATACTGTGGACGGCCAGCCCCAACTGCGTATCGAAGACAGTGGCAATGGCATGACCCAGGCGCAAATCGACAGACTGGGTGAGCGATTTTTTCGCGTCATCGGCGGCAATGAACCCGGCAGCGGCCTGGGCTGGTCCATCGTGCGCCGCATCACCAGCGTGCTGGGCGCACAGGTCACGGTTGGGCGCTCTGCTGCGCTGGGCGGGCTTTTGGTGCTGGTTCAATGGAAAAACCAAACCCGACAGTCAGCCGGATGAGGTGAATTTTCGTAACCGCTTGGGGTTGGTAGTTACAAAAAATGCAATGACAACGGTTTTTGGGCCCTTATGCACTCCTTCTGTCACTTCCGGCCAGAGTCCGCAGGCCCGCGCTG
>JAZKIK010000487.1:0-5995 GCA_040384925.1 Pseudomonadota bacterium
ATCTGCGCGGAAAACACGCAGTGGTGATTGGCCGCAGCAACATTGTCGGCAAACCAATGGCGCTGATGCTTCTGCAAAAAAATGCGACCGTCACCATTTGCCACAGCGCCACCGCTGAGCTCAAGGCCATGACCCTGCAGGCTGACGTGATTGTTGCTGCAGTTGGCAAACGTAATGTCTTGACCGCCGACATGGTCAAACCCGGTGCAGTTGTGATTGACGTGGGCATGAACCGCACGGAAGAAGGAAAACTTTGCGGCGATGTAGATTTTGACGGCGTCAAGGAAGTGGCCGGTTACATCACGCCAGTGCCTGGCGGTGTGGGGCCAATGACGATCACGATGCTGCTGGTCAACACCTTGGAAGCGGCCGAGCGTTTGTAATTTGAAGAGTCAGTAGCTCGGTTTAGCCCGCAGGGCGTAAACCGACAACCGGCGGTGAAGGGCAATGTCGCGTTACGCTTCGCTAACGCGACCTACAACTCTGCGTCTTCTCGCTGAACTCTGTGGTTTTCACTGCGGCTCAAGGCCCAGAGTGCGAGCCCGGCGAAGGCCCACTGCCCAAAATACATCACACTGCCAAGGCCATGCCAGAGTTTGAGATTTCCGCCTTCGGCACGTGCACTGACGATACGTGGGGACAGACCAAACTCGACCAAGACCGCCAGCAAGAAACCCGCCACGACCAATTTGATGGCCAGTTGTGCCCTCGGGTCAGGGGTAACAGCCTCTTTTTGATTAAAAACCAGTAACAACAGCATCGAACAGGCAATGCTGAGCCAGGTTTGAGCGGTAAACAGCCGGGCGGCCATCGCACCCGCTGCAGCCGGGCTGGGCATGTACTTGAACAGCATGGGCACGACGACAAAACCCAAGCCAGTCAGACTGCCCCACCACAGGGCAGCCATCATGACGCCAAAACGGTATCTCACGATCGCAACGCCGTATTCAGTGCGAGCGCTACCTTCAAGCAGGGGCGGCGGGACTGGCTCCGCCAGACCGCAGGCGCAGCGGCCCCCTCGGGGGGAAGAGAATTACACGCAGTGAATGAACGTGGGCGCCTCATATATACATTACGGCGATGATTTCATAGCGTTTGACGCCTCCAGGTGCCATCACATCGACCGAATCACCCTCGTCCTTGCCAATCAGTGCACGAGCAATCGGTGAGCTGATGTTGACGCGGCCAAACTTGATGTCGGCCTCGTCTTCGCCAACGATCTGGTAAGTGACCTTGTTGCCGGTATCTTCGTCCTGCAACTCGATGGTGGAGCCAAAAACCACCTTGCCGCCAGCGTCCATTTCTGAGGGGTCAATGATCAGGGCGACTGAAAGTTTGCCTTCGATCTCCTGAATGCGGCCCTCAACAAAACCCTGGCGGTCTTTGGCGGCTTCGTATTCGGCGTTTTCGCTCAGGTCGCCCTGGGCTCTGGCTTCAGAAATCGCATTGATGACCCAGGGGCGGTCAACAGTTTTGAGCTGATGCAGTTCGGCCTTGAGTTTTTCAGAGCCAATCTTGGTGATGGGAAAGGTTGCCATGTTTTTGTTTCTCCAAAAGCGAAACCGCCACCAGTCACCTGGCAGCGGCGTTTTTTAAATCAGTTTTAAGTTTAATTCAAACGCAGAGCCATCAGCGTGGTGTTAACCCAAAGGTCAAACCAGGCTTCAGGCCAGTTGGGCGTGCATTTCCTGAACGGAAATCACACTGAGGTTGTCCAGGTACTTCATGCCTTCAACTGCTGCTTCTGCGCCAGCAATCGTTGTAAACGTGGTGACCCTGGCCAAAAGCGACGAGGTACGGATCTGCCGTGAATCGGCAATCGCGTTGCGACGCTCTTCAACCGTGTTGATGACCAGCGCAATCTCGTTGTTCTTGATCATGTCCACCACGTGCGGACGACCCTCGGTGACCTTGTTGACGGTCACACAGTCAATGCCTGCGGCACGAATCGCCAGAGCCGTGCCCTTGGTTGCCAGAATATCAAAATTCATGGCGCGAAGTGCGCGCGCCACTTCCACGGCACGTGATTTGTCGTTGTTTTTGACGGTCAGGAAAACCTTGCCTGTTGTTGGCAACTTGGTTCCGGCACCGAGTTGCGACTTGACAAAGGCCTCGCCAAACGTCTTGCCCACACCCATCACTTCACCGGTGGACTTCATCTCGGGGCCAAGAATCGTGTCCACACCAGGGAATTTGACAAAGGGGAACACCGCCTCCTTCACGCTGAAGTAAGGTGGTGTAACTTCCTTGGCGATGCCTTGTGAAGCCAGCGACTGGCCGACCATGCAACGCGCTGCCACCTTGGCCAGCTGGATACCGGTGGCCTTGCTGACAAAGGGCACGGTGCGTGAGGCGCGTGGATTGACTTCAAGTACGTAGATCACGTCCTTGCCGTCAACATGCTGGATGGCAAACTGCACATTCATCAGGCCGACCACATTCAGCGCCGCAGCCATGGCGGCGGTCTGACGTTTGATCTCGGTAACCGTCTCTGCGCTCAGTGAATAGGGTGGCAATGAACAGGCCGAGTCGCCGCTGTGCACACCTGCCTGCTCGATATGCTCCATCACACCACCGATAAAGGTGGCACCTGCGGAGTCACGGATGCAGTCCACATCGCACTCGATTGCGTCGTTCAAAAAGCGGTCCAGCAGCACCGGCGAGTCATGGCTGACCTTGACGGCTTCGCGCATGTAACGCTCCAAGTCACGCTGCTCATGCACGATTTCCATGGCGCGGCCACCCAGCACATAGCTTGGGCGCACAACCAGCGGGTAACCCAGGGCAGCAGCTTTTTCAAGCGCTTCTGGTTCGGTACGGGCTGTGGCGTTGGGTGGCTGGCGCAAATCAAGCGCATGCAGCAGCTTCTGGAACCTTTCGCGGTCTTCAGCAGCGTCGATCATGTCGGGCGAGGTGCCGATGATGGGCACGCCGTTGGCTTCCAGGTCCAGCGCAAGTTTCAGTGGCGTCTGGCCACCGTACTGCACGATCACGCCGTATGGTTTTTCCTTGTCGACGATTTCCAGCACGTCTTCGAGCGTCAGCGGCTCGAAATACAGGCGGTCCGAGGTGTCGTAGTCGGTTGAAACTGTTTCAGGGTTGCAGTTGACCATGATGGTTTCATAACCGTCTTCGCGCATGGCGAGGGCTGCGTGTACGCAGCAGTAGTCAAACTCGATACCCTGGCCAATACGGTTGGGCCCGCCACCCAGCACCATGATTTTTTTGTTGGTGGTGGGTTCGGCTTCGCACTCACTGCCTTCGGCCTCGTAGGTCGAATACATGTAAGCGGTGTTGGTTGCGAACTCTGCCGCGCAGGTATCCACCCGTTTGTAAACCGGCCGCACACCCAGCGCCTTGCGCCGGTCGCGAATTGCCGTGTCAGTCGTTTTGAGCTGCCTGGCCAGGCGCCGGTCTGAAAAGCCTTTTTGCTTCAGGGCGCGCAGCGTGGTTGCATCAATGTCTTCCAGCGCCTTGGTTTCAAGCTCCAGTTCGATCTTGACGATCTGTTCAATCTGCACCAGAAACCAGGGGTCGATCTTGGTCAGCGCAAACACTTCGTCCACGCTCATGCCCATGGCAAACGCGTCGCCAACGTACCAGATACGGTCAGGGCCAGGTGCGCCAAGTTCTTTTTCAAGCACTTCGCGGTCCTGCGTTTTTTCATTCATGCCGTCCACGCCGACTTCCAGGCCACGCAAGGCTTTCTGGAATGACTCCTGGAAGGTACGGCCCATGGCCATGACTTCACCGACAGACTTCATCTGCGTGGTCAGGCGTGAGTCTGCGGTCGGGAACTTTTCAAACGCAAAACGCGGGATTTTGGTAACCACGTAGTCAATGCTGGGCTCAAAACTCGCAGGTGTTGCACCGCCCGTGATGTCATTGCGCAACTCGTCAAGTGTGTAGCCGACAGCCAGTTTGGCCGCCACCTTGGCAATCGGGAAACCCGTTGCCTTGGAAGCCAGTGCCGATGAACGTGAGACACGCGGGTTCATCTCGATCACCACCATGCGGCCATCTACCGGGTTGATCGAAAACTGCACGTTGGAGCCACCTGTATCCACACCAATTTCACGCAACACAGCCAATGAGGCATTGCGCAAAATCTGGTATTCCTTGTCGGTCAGGGTCTGGGCGGGTGCCACGGTGATCGAGTCACCGGTGTGTACGCCCATGGGGTCCAGATTTTCAATCGAGCAGACGATGATGCAGTTGTCAGCCGTGTCACGCACAACTTCCATCTCGTACTCTTTCCAGCCGAGCAGTGACTCTTCAATCAGCAGCTCATTTGTGGGCGAGGCTTCAAGGCCACGTTTGCAGATGACTTCAAACTCTTCAGAGTTGTAGGCAATACCGCCGCCAGTGCCACCCAGGGTAAAGCTTGGGCGAATCACGGTTGGGAAACCCAGCGTTTTTTGCACTGTCCAGGCTTCTTCCATGCTGTGTGCTATGCCGGAGCGCGCTGAACCCAGACCGATCTTGGTCATCGCGTCCTTGAACTTGAGCCGGTCTTCAGCCTTGTCAATCGCTTCAGGTTTGGCACCAATCAGCTCGACCTTGTATTTTTCAAGTACGCCGTGATGCCACAAGTCGAGTGCGCAGTTCAGCGCGGTCTGCCCGCCCATGGTCGGCAAAATCGCATCGGGCCGCTCTTTGGCAATGATTTTTTCAACCGTCTGCCAGGTAATCGGCTCGATGTAAGTCACATCGGCCGTGGCCGGGTCGGTCATGATGGTGGCCGGGTTGCTGTTGATCAGAATGACCCGGAAGCCCTCTTCACGCAGCGCCTTGCAGGCTTGCACGCCGGAGTAGTCAAACTCGCAGGCCTGGCCAATGATGATGGGGCCTGCGCCGATGATGAGGACGCTTTTTATATCTGTACGTTTAGGCATTTACTTCGTTTCTTTCTTCATTTCGTCGTACAAGCTCTGCAGCTTGCTGATATCTACGTCGGCACTGGTCATTTCCAGATTATTCGCCTTGGCGCTTGCAACATGGGCAATATCGAACGAACGTTTGTTCGGCTTTTGGTCTTTGCTGACAGCGTAGCGCCAGAGTTCAGCCGCAAGGTTCGCTTCTACAGACCGGATTTCATAAGTTTCAAACTGTGTCAACACTGCTGATAACTCTTGCACTCGCGTAGCATCGACGGCAGGGATACCACGCAAGACTTCATAGCGAATCAAGGGCGTGATGGCAAGCATCACCTCGGGATCACTCAAAAGTGCATTCATGCGGGTCTTTGCAGCATCCCTTGTTGCAGGATCAGATGTTCCTGCGTGGTCAAACGCCTGAATGATCAGATTTGTATCCAGCAATACGCCACGACTCATGCTGCCGCACCACCGTCATCGCGGTCATTGATCAATTCCAGCAAGCGTTTTTTGGCCAGCGCCTGAGATTCAGGCGACATGCGCTCACGTTTCAGGGCGTTTACATCCACGCCAAATCCCTCCCGTAACACATCGACCAAGGCCTGTTTGTTGGGGGCGGTGATCAGGTGTGAACGAACAACACCGTCGTTTTCATCGCGGCGCAGCTGGTATGCCTCACCTTCTTCCAATTGGGTCAGCACCAGCGGCGCATGTGTAGCGATAAAAAAGGTGGTGTTGGGAAACAGTTTCTTGAGCAGAAGGACGATTTTGCTCTGCCACTCAACATGCAGATGACTTTCAATCTCATCAATCAGCACGATGCCTTTGACATGGGCCAGTTGCACTTCATTGGTGAAGTTCGCATAACCAGAAATGATCGCTTGCAGCATTTTCAGCAAGGAGGCAAAACCGCTGCTAAGGTGCCGCAACTCAGTAATTTGATCATGGACTTTCAAGGAAACGCGATTGTCACCGGCGATTTGCAAGAACGTCGGATCAAATCGACCATCAACTTGATGCAGTAATTGCAACAAGGTATCAATTTCGACTTTGCGGTTATCTTCTTGCTTTTGGTAGGGATTCGCAGACTGGGCAAGGGTAACGAACCATTCCTCCAA
>JAZKIK010000487.1:6005-7974 GCA_040384925.1 Pseudomonadota bacterium
AAATTGCCCTGCATGCCCCCTATGAGCGAGTAAAAATACTGCCTTTTCCTTGCTTCAAATGTCCCAATCGATTGACTACGGCTTGCCTCACTGGTGATATGGCTACGCTGGCTAGCACCCAAAAAAACTACCGGCTTGTGATGTTTTTTATCCTGTTTTCCGGATTTGGGGAGTACAAAACCAGATGGAAGAGGGATTGCAAAAGAAAAACCGTCAGTCTCTGCATACCGTCGCGCTACAAAAGCTTGTAAAGGCAACTCAGCCATCAGTTCATCGGAAATCGTTTCACAGCTCTTCAAATAAAATTGAAACAAGGCTTCCAAACACTTGGTCTTCCCTACACCATTGCTGCCAAACAGTGCATACACCCGCTGATTCTTGCGCACGCGCAACTCCACCTGCCCCACGCCACGCAGGGCATCGAATTCAAAGGTAGTGGTAGGCGGGTCGACTTCTTGCATATCTGGCCTGGGTCTTATCGCTGCTTTTCCATCAGCGCAGTAAAACGGTCAAACAAATATGAAATATCGTGTGGCCCAGGTGATGCTTCCGGGTGGCCCTGGAAGCAGAACGCTGGTTTGTCGGTGCGGGCCAGGCCTTGCAGGGTGCCGTCAAACAGGCTGATGTGGGTGGCGCGCAGATTGGCTGGCAGGGTTTTTTCATCGACCGCAAAACCATGGTTCTGGCTGGTGATGCTGACACGGCCATTGTCGAGGTCTTTGACCGGATGGTTGGCACCGTGGTGGCCGAACTTCATCTTGAAGGTCTGGGCACCGCTGGCCAGGGCCATGATCTGGTGACCCAGGCAGATGCCAAAGGTCGGGATGCCGGTTTCAATCAGCTCGGCCACAGCGGCAATCGCGTAGTCACACGGCTCGGGGTCACCGGGGCCGTTGGACAAAAAGATGCCATCCGGCTTGAGTTTGAGCACATCTGCAGCCGGGGTTTGCGCAGGCACCACGGTAATGCGGGCACCGCGCTCGGCCAGCATGCGCAAGATGTTTTTTTTCACGCCAAAGTCAAAAGCCACCACGTGGAATCTGGGCGTGATCTGCACACCATAACCTGAACCGAGTTTCCACTCGGTCTGGGTCCACTCATAACTGTGTTTGACGGACACGACTTTGGCCAGATCCAGCCCGGCCATGCTGGGCGCGGCCTGGGCGGCTGCCACAGCCTTGGCAATGACGGCTTGCGAGACCGCTTCGCCCGCAGCCAAGGCCAGAATACAGCCGTTTTGCGCTCCCTTGCTGCGCAGATGGCGGGTGAGCTGGCGGGTATCAATATTGGCAATCGCCACCGTGCCCTCCTTGACCAGATACTGGGACAAGGTCATGGACATGCGGAAATTGGAGGCCAGAAGCGGCAAGTCCTTGATGATCAGGCCTGCGGCATGGACTTTTTCGGACTCGATATCTTCAGCATTGACACCATAGTTGCCGATATGAGGATAGGTCAAGGTCACGATCTGCTGGCAATAGCTTGGGTCCGTGAGGATTTCCTGGTAGCCAGTCATGGCGGTGTTGAACACCACCTCACCGACGGTGGAACCGCAAGCTCCAATGGAATTGCCAATAAAGACCGTGCCGTCTGCGAGCGCCAGAATGGCGTGCGGGGGGGTTCCTGAGTTTCCCTGTAGAGACAAAAGCACTGAGACTCCCGATTTGGTTACGGTTCGCCCAAGCGTGCACACCAAACGTCGTTACAAGACTGATGCAGGCTGCTTTTTTGGAGGGGGTTTGCTTTAGGTGCGCTTGGGCGAAGCTGTGATTTGAAAAGCCTCCAATTATATATCGCCACTTTATGCCGTCCCAAAGCAGGGGCCAACTGCGCCAAAAGTGTGTGTTTTGATACGTTCAGTTGGTCCGCACGACGGAAATGGAGCTCGCATACAGGCAAATTGCAGCTGCTGCCGCGACGTTAAGTGATTCTTCACCACCCGGCTGATCGATGCGGACTTTCAAAGCAG
>JAZKIK010000488.1:0-6221 GCA_040384925.1 Pseudomonadota bacterium
GTGGTGCCTGTGGGAGTCGCGCAATGAGTCTCAATGGCATTCATTTTGGCAAAGTCGCGGTGTTGATGGGCGGCCATTCGTCCGAACGCGAGGTGTCCCTCATGTCGGGTGCTGGTGTGCTGCAGGCGTTGCGCTCGCGTGGTGTGGACGCTTATGCGTTTGACCCGGCTGAACGGGACATGGGCGAGCTGAAAAAAGACGGTTTTGAGCGCTGTTTTATTGCCCTGCATGGCCGTTTTGGTGAAGATGGTACGGTACAGGGCGCGCTTGAGCTGCTTGGCATTCCCTACACCGGCTCTGGTGTTCTGGCCTCCAGCATGGCGATTGACAAGGTCATGACCAAACGTGTGTTTCTGTCCGAAGGCCTGCCGACACCACGTTACGTCCTGCTGCGCAAGGGTGCTTACAGCGCTGCTGATGTGGAGGATGTACCGGCTGCGCTGGGCCTGCCGCTGATCGTCAAACCGGCGCGTGAGGGTTCGTCGATTGGCCTGACCAAGGTAACAGATAGCGCCTCCATGGCTGGCGCTGTTGAAAAAGCCGCCGTTCTGGATGCCGATATTCTTTGCGAGCAGTTCATCAGCGGTGATGAAGTGACCTGCCCGGTGCTGGGGAACGGCGGCGCGACTGCGCTGCCCGTGATTCGTATCCTTGCGCCTGACGGCAACTACGACTACCAGAACAAATATTTCACAGACACCACGCAATACATCGTGCCCTGCGGCCTGCCAGAGGGTGAAGAAGCCGCCATACAGCAACTGGTGTTGCGGGCTTTTTCTACCCTGGGTTGCCGTGGCTGGGCACGTGCCGACGTGATGATAGACAAAACCAGCCGTCAGCCCTATCTGCTTGAAATCAACACCGCACCAGGCATGACCGGTCATTCGCTGGTGCCGATGTCGGCGCGTGCGGCTGGCATTTCATACGAAGACCTGTGTGTCGAGCTGCTCAAGACCGCTTCGCTTGACCACCAGCACCCGGTAAAAAACCAGGCTCCGGCCACTACAGGAGTCGCCGCTTGAGACGCACGCCGCCACCGCCAGCACCATTGCCGACAGACGTCAGGTTCATGAACCTGCTGTCGGTCGCGTTTGGTCTGTCGTTTGTGCTTATTGCACTCGCGCTGGTGGTGGGCTGGCTGATGCACCTGTCGCTGTTTGGCCTGAGCGCCATCAGCATTCAGGGTGATCTGACGCATAACAACGCGGCAAGCCTGCGCGCCAATGTGGCACCCCGGCTGGCTGGCAACTTTTTTACGGTTGACCTGGTTCGTGCCAAGGCGGTTTTTGAGTCCGTGCCCTGGGTTCGTCATGCCGTGGTGCAACGTGAATTTCCAAACCGCCTGAAAGTGGTACTGGAAGAGCATCAGGCTATTGCCTACTGGGGCCCTGAAGGCGATGCCCGGCTGATCAACCACTTTGGCGAGATTTTTGAAGCTTATCAGGACGAGGCAGAGGCCGATGAGTTGCCGCAACTCAACGGTCCGCAGGGGCAGGCCGTGCTGGTGCTTCAGGCCTATCAGCTGCTGGCCCCGCTGTTTGTTGACAAGCTCGATGCCGTGCTTGACCGCCTGGAGCTGACCGGTCAGGGCAGTTGGCGCGCACGACTTGACAGTGGAGCCGAACTGGAACTTGGCCATGGCTCGCTGGACGAGATACAGGCCAGGGCGCAGCGTTTCATTTCAACGCTGGCCCAGGTTTCGGCCCGGTTTGGCAGGGAACTGGAGTCTGCTGATTTGCGTTACAGCAATGGCTACGCCGTCAGGCTTAGAGGTGTTACCACGGGTCACCCGGCTGACAAAGACGACAAGAAAGCTAAAAGGTAAGGCAATGGCCAAGGAATACAAAGATCTGGTAGTTGGGCTCGATATTGGAACCAGCAAGGTCATGGTGGTAGTGGCTGAAATCATGCCTGGCGGTGAGCTCAAACTCGCCGGCCTGGGTGTGTCTGCAAGCAACGGCCTTAAACGGGGTGTGGTTGTCAATATCGACGCCACTGTGCACAGCATTCAGCAGGCGCTAAAAGAAGCCGAGCTGATGGCCGACTGCAAGATATCCCGCGTTTACACCGGCATTACCGGCAGCCATATCCGCGGCATCAATTCAAGCGGCATGGTGGCCGTGAAGGACAAGGAGGTCACCCAGGCCGACGTTGCCCGTGTGATTGAGACCGCCAAGGCCATCAACATCTCGACCGACCAGCGCCTGCTGCTGGTTGACCCGCAGGAGTTTGTGATTGATGGCCAGGACGTGCGCGAACCGATAGGCATGAGCGGCATCCGGCTGGAGGCCAAGGTACACATCGTGACCGGTGCGCAGAGCGCCGCCGAAAACATCATGAAATGTGTGCGCCGCTGTGGCCTGGAGGTTGATCTGCTGATGCTGAACCCGCTGGCATCGAGCCGTGCCGTGCTGACACAGGACGAACGTGATCTGGGCGTTGCGGTGGTTGATATTGGTGCCGGCACCACGGATGTTGCGATCTTCACGGGCGGTGCAATTCGCCATACCGCCGTCATACCGATTGCCGGTGACCTGATCACCAGCGACATCGCCATGGCTTTGCGCACCCCAACCAAGGATGCAGAAGACATCAAGGTTGAGAGCGGTTATGCCAAACAGCTGCTGGCCGACCCGGATACCCAGGTTGAAGTGCCCGGTCTGGGTGACCGCGCTCCGCGCATGCTCAGCAAACAGTCGCTGGCCGGTGTGATCGAACCGCGGGTGGAAGAAATCTTTTCCATGGTGCAGGAAGTCATTCGTGGCTCGGGTTACGAAGAAGTGCTTTCCTCGGGCATCGTCATCACCGGGGGCAGCGCCGTCATGCCCGGCATTGTCGAGCTGGCTGAAGACATTTTTCTCAAGCCCGTGCGGCGCGGCATCCCGCGTTATTCCAGCGCCTTGTCTGACATGGTGGCACAGGCCAGAGCTGCTACCGTCATGGGTTTGCTCGAAGAAGCCCGCCTGGCACGCATGCGTGGTTACAAGGTATCGCAGAAGGCTGGCAGCGTACACAACGCTTTTGGCCGGGTCAAAGACTGGTTTGTAGGTAACTTTTGAGGAACACCCGATGAAACATTATTCAGGTCTTATTCGGGCGGCTCCCCATCGCAACAGCTCGGGATGTCTGGAGCCGCCATCATGAACAACATGAAAGCCATGCCAGTAAAAGCAACAACTCAAATTTCCAACTATTGCAAATTCTTGAAACAGGAGGCTCCTCATGAGCATCGAAATGATTGAAATCGGCGAATTCAACCAGCCCACACAGATCAAGGTGATTGGCGTGGGTGGTGGTGGTGGCAACGCTGTCGGCCACATGATACGTTGCGGTGTGCAAGGGGTGGAATTCATCTGCGCCAACACAGACTCGCAGGCCCTGATTCGTGGTGCTTCGCACAAGACGATTCAGCTCGGTGGCACAGGCCTGGGCGCTGGCAGCAAACCAGACAAGGGCCGTGATTCGGCCGAGCTGGCTGTGGACGACATCCGCAGCGCCATTGCCGGCGCGCACATGTTGTTCATCACCGCTGGCATGGGCGGTGGTACAGGTACCGGCGCTGCACCAGTGATTGCCCGTATTGCCAAGGAAATGGGTATTTTGACGGTAGGTGTGGTGACCAAACCCTTCGAGTTTGAGGGTGGCCGCCGCATGACCAATGCCGACCAGGGCCTGGCCGAGCTGGAGGCCAATGTTGACTCGCTGATTGTGGTGCTCAACGAAAAGCTGCTTGAAGTCCTGGGTGATGACGTCACGCAGGAAGAAGCATTTGCACAGGCCAATGATGTGCTGAAAAACGCCGTAGGCGGCATTGCCGAGATCATCAATGTGCCCGGTGACATCAATGTTGACTTTGAAGACGTCCGTACCGTCATGGGCGAACCCGGCAAAGCCATGATGGGTACGGCACGGGCCAGCGGCCCGGACAGGGCGCGTATTGCCGCCGAGCAGGCTGTGGCCTGCCCGCTGCTTGAGGGCATAGACCTGTCTGGCGCCAAGGGTGTGGTGGTGCTCATCACCGCAGCCAGGGGTTCACTCAAGCTGAAAGAGTCACAACTGGCCATGAACACCATCCGTGCATACTCGTCAGCGGATGCACATGTCATTTACGGCACGGCCTATGACGACGCGCTGGGTGAGGACATGCGTGTCACGGTGGTGGCCACCGGCCTGAGCCGCCAGGGCTCGCGTCGCCATGCCGTGCCCTTGCAGGTCTTGCGAAATGGCACCGACAACGTGCCTTTCAACGTACCTACGCTGAACACTGCGGCTGGCATGGCAGCGGGCAGCGCCGCTGCCCAGTCTGTGGGGACTTCAACTCACCCCTCGCAGGCTGATTACGTCAACATGACGGTGCCCAGCGTCTGGCGTACCAACCGCACACAGGCCGCAGCCAAGGTAGATGCACTGGCTTCTGGTGGCATGGATGATTTCGAGATTCCTGCCTTCCTGCGCAAACAGGCTGACTAAGCATGCCCCCACGGTCGCCCACTGTGTGTGGCTTCCTGCCCCCGAGGGGGCCGCTGCGCCTGCGGACTGGCGAAGCCAGATCTGCGGCCCCTGTTTGAATGGGGATGCGGTCTCACGGTAGCACATGCGCCGTTCTCTGCATCACCTTCTAGGAGACAGGCTCCTAGCAGCCTGTCGGTAAATTAAAATATCTGGATGCTCGCCCAAAGAACCCTCAAATCCCTGACCAAAGCGGTTGGTGTTGGTCTGCACAGCGGTCAGCGGGTCGAGCTGACCTTGCGGCCGGCAGCGCCTGATACCGGCATTGTTTTTCGCCGGGTTGACCTGCCCCAGCCCGTTGACATAACGATTTCAGCCTTGTCGGTGACCGACACCCGGCTGGCTTCGACCATCTCTGCGGGTGGTGCCAAGGTGCATACCGTTGAGCATCTGATGTCGGCCTGTGCGGGCCTGGGCATTGACAACCTTCATATCGACATCACGGCAGAAGAAGTGCCGATACTTGATGGATCTGCTTCATCTTTTGTGTTTTTGCTGCAATCTGCAGGCATCGCCCTGCAAAACGCGCCAAAGCGCTTTGTCCGTATTCTCAAGCCCGTTGAGGTTCGCGAGGGTGAGGGCGCAAATGTCAAATGGGCACGTTTAAGCCCTTTTAACGGCTATAAGCTGAGTTTTGAGATTGATTTTGATCATCCAGCGGTAGACTCAACCGGCCAGCGTGTTGAGTTTGACCTCGGCACCGGGTCTTATTCACGTGACATCGCCAGAGCCCGCACTTTTGGTTTCACCAAAGACGTTGAAATGATGCGCGCCAACGGCCTGGCACTGGGTGGTGGCCTGGACAACGCCATCGTCATGGACGACTACAAAGTCCTGAACAGTGATGGCCTGCGTTACAACGACGAGTTCGTCAAACACAAGATTCTTGACGCCATGGGTGATTTGTACCTGCTGGGCAAACCATTGCTGGCGGCCTACAGCGCGTTTCGCTCCGGCCATGCCATGAACAACAAGCTGCTGCGCGAGTTGCTGGCCCATCAGGACGCCTGGGAAGTGGTGACTTTCGACGATGAAAAACGTGCGCCCCAGGGTTTTGCCAGCCTGGCCCGGGCCTGGTGATGTTCAATAAAACCTGAAAACCCATGCTGCTGTTTCGCTGGCTCATACTGTTTTTGCTGATAGCTGCCGCCGTGGCCTTCATGTTTTATGTTGGCACCGGACAAGCCCGGTTCAAACGTTACGGCCTGGTGATTCTGAAATGGACGCTGATTGCCGCTTTTGGCTTTTTTGCTGTGCTGATTCTTGAACGTATCGCCTGAACCCCGGCTTTCAATAATGCCGGCCTGACTTGTAGGACGCACTGGTATTCGGGTTCAAGGTCGCTGCCGCCGTCAATTTGGCCGTTGAGTGCCCGACATGTGCATGGGTGATGGCCAGACCCAGTGCATCGGCTGCATCGCTTCCTGGCAATGAAGGCAGCTTCAGCAGACGCATCACCATTTGCTGGACCTCTGCCTTGCCGGCCTTGCCATAACCCGCCACGGCCTTTTTCATCTGAAGTGCGGTGTATTCAGCCACTGACAAATTGCAGGAGACCAGCGAGGTTACACAGGCTCCACGTGCCTGCCCAAGCAGCAAGGTGCCTTGTGGGTTGACGTTGGCAAAAACGATTTCAATCGAGGCGCTGTCCGGCTCGTAGCGCTGCACGACTTCACGTATGCCTTCGTACAGGACCTTCAGGCGCGCCGGCA
>JAZKIK010000489.1:0-8003 GCA_040384925.1 Pseudomonadota bacterium
CCGGCCTCTGCACCGCAATCGCATCTGCAAACCCCCTCACTACCACGCGCTCCAGCTGGAGGATTCGGTCGCGAGCCAGCGATGGGAGAAACTTGACATC
The DNA here is from genome assembly GCA_040384925.1 of Pseudomonadota bacterium. GTDB lineage: Bacteria > Pseudomonadota > Gammaproteobacteria > Burkholderiales > Burkholderiaceae_C > Polaromonas. The sequence goes on from JAZKIK010000489.1 coordinate 101, forward strand.
CTCGGTAAGCACTCTATGGGAGTTTTGAGCATCCGAGTATTCAATCAAAAAACGCGTGATCAACACCTGGAGTCGATCCTGCGGCACAAGCGAAGCATCGCCTTCTACTGACTTCACAAGTTCAACCAGACGTGCAACATGTCCCTCGGCAATGCTTGTGAGCAACTCGTCCTTGTCGCGGTAGTAGTGATACAGAGAGGCCTTGGACAGACCACTGCTGTCCGCCACATCATTCATTGATGTCCCGAGGTAACCGTGTCTTGCAAACAGATCGGCTGCACATATAAGGATGGCCTGTTTCTGATCGTCGTAACTCTGTGTTTTTTTGCGCGCCATGGTTTTCAGTTGTGCGGTTGTCCCCACTGACACATGCGATCTGCCAGGTCAGCACGGCCGAGGGTTTATCCGGATTATTGTGATGGGCTTCAACAATACAATTAACCGTCCGACTGGTCGGTTGATTTATTAAATTCATATAAATCAATGGCTTACTTCATTTTATGGATCTCAGCTGCATACCGATTGGACCGTCTAAAACATATATATGGAGCACAAAATGATTATGCACTTTGAAAAAATGAAGTTCCCCGTACGACTGCTTGTTGCCGGATGCTTCGCCATCGGAATGACTGGGTGCGGTGGTTCCGATGACGTGGCGAGTACCCCCGTGGCTCCAGCCCCCGTCCCGACAGGACCGACAGTCCAGGCCTTGACGACTACCTGCACTGGACTCAAGGGGCAGACACTCAATGGTGTACTGGTTACAGACACCAGGCGACTGGAGGCAAAGGCGGGCGTCAACAATGCGGGCATGTGCCAGGTGCTGGGCACACGCGCACCCTATCTCGACATCGAAGTTACCGTGCCAGACAACTGGTCTGGCCGCCTCTACCAGCAAGGTGGCGGCGGCTTCGATGGTCGTCTGGCGTCAGCCGTCACGGTGGCGAGCGGTACTGTCACTGCCGTGCATGCATCAGTTGCGCAAAAAGGCGCAATCTATGCCGCGTCCAATGGTGGCAACCGTGCAGCAGCACCAGCAGAGGCGGCTCCCGGCGTGTGGCTCAGCGGAACAGCAAACGCACAGGACTCTGCCACCGATTATGCTTACCGCGCCCTGGGTACGACGGTGGTGTTTGCAAAAGCCCTCGCCAAAACCTTTTACGCCAAGGCCCCGACTTATACCTATTTCAACGGTTGCTCAAACGGTGGACGCAATGCTTATATTGCCGCACAGCGCTGGCCTAACGAGTATGACGGCATCGTGGCCGGCTGCGAAACCATGGACATGGGTGGGGCTGTAACGGGCATGCTGAACACTGCAGCCAAAGCAGGAACACCCGCCGACATCAGTCCAGCCCAGTACGCGGCAGCCTACACAGCTGCAGTCTCAGTCTGCGATGCCAGCGACGGTGCAACTGATGGATATCTTGCCAATCCAGCGGGGTGCAGTGTTGCTGCCTCATCGCTGCAATGTGGTCAACCCGGCGCAAACCCCAATCCGGCCCTGTGTTTGTCGGCTGCGCAGGTGCCCACACTTGCGGGCTTGCTCGGCCCACTGACACTTGGCACCGGTGCCACGGCCTACAGCAAATATAACTGGACCAACTTCGCGCCAGCATCGCTTATCCCTGGTGTACCTGCACTGGGCGTTACAAGTTACGGCGGACTGGGGGGCGGCTTCGCCTTCCTGGCGACCAATGATCCACTCTGGTTTGGTGCCCCTCCGCCCGCGACAACACCAGCGCCCAACCTGGCGAGCTTTGATGTCAACCGTCACTACTACATCTTCAGTACCGGCTTGCAACGCATTGGTGCCGACCATGACAAGAATGCCATTGCTTCATATGTAGCTTCTGGTCGCAAACTGCTTTCCTGGCACGCTGCTGGAGACCCATTGCTGTCGGCCAACGATCACATCCGTAATTTCGCCACCATGAGCGCTGCCACCAGGGCATTCGGACTGGCAGATGCACGTGCGAATGCCCGTATGTTTGTCGTTCCGGCCTCCACGCATGGAGCAGGTGCCAATTTCACCGAGACCGACTGGCTCAGCAGCATCATCGACTGGGTGGAGAGTGGAAAGGCACCGGACCAGTTGACCTACAGGTTCGCAGCAGGCGCCACGATGCGCAGCATGCCAGTCTGCGAGGCTCCGAAGTACCCACGATACAAAGGTACTGGCGACATGAATCTGGCAGAAAACTTCAGCTGCGTGCTCTGAACAATAGGAGATAAAGCCCCCTGCGGGCTTTATACAGCTCCATTGCATCCATGCAGGCAAATTGTGACGCGTGATAGGCACACTCAGAATGCCCTCAAGTCGCAAGAAGCGATCTCCTGCCAGAGGCGTCCTCTGAAATGCCCATCTCCATCCATCAAGGTCGGGATGAATTGTCAAAAAAAGGAAAAGCGGGGAGTCAACGAGATATCAATTTCGAAAACGACAGGAGACATCATGCGGACATTTTTTGAAAAATTTTGCCATGCCTTTGCTGGCACCCTCTTCTGTATCAATATGCAGCTTGCAGAAGCGCAAACTGCCCCGAGCATGCCCGATACAGAAATATTGATAGGGCAATCCTGTCAACTCAGCGGGCCACTGGCGGCACTGTCAAGTGAAGTACGCCAAGGCGCAAGCCTGTACTTCGACCATATCAATGCGAACGGAGGAATACGCGGTCGCAAAATAAGAGTCATTGCCCTGGACGATGCATACGACCCGAAGAAGGCAGAAGAAAACACGCGCATATTGATCGAGCAGGAAAAGGTACTGGCTCTTTTTCAATATGCCGGAACTCCGCCTGCGCTGGCTGCCTTGCCCTTGGTCGAAGAGACCGGAATACCTTTTATTGCACCGTTCACAGGCTCGGATACCCTGCGCAAAAAGTTCAGCCGCAATGTGTTTAATATCAAGGCTGGATATAGCGCTGAACTCACCGCCATGATCAAACAGTTGGCAACCATTGGCATTACCAAAGTAGCCGTTGCGTATCTCAACAGTCCATTTGGCATTGGTGGTCTGGCATCGGTCGAGGAATCCGCAAAGCTGAATCGGGTGTCTCTTGTTGCCCAGGCAGCGCTTGAAGTGGATGGATCGAAGATGAGCCAGGCTGTTGAGCAGATCGGCAAATCGGCGCCGCAGGCAATCATTGTTGTCAGTGCTGGCAAACCAAGCATCGACTTTGTGGATGCCTACCTGAAGGCCGGTTACCGATCAACTTTTTATATGCTGTCTGTCATCAGCAATACACAACTGGTTGCGGCCCTGGGTGATCGTGCGCGCGGGATTGTGGTTTCGCAGGTGGTTCCATCTCCCTGGAATCAGGGGATCAGCGTATCCAGGGAATTTCAGGTACTGGCTGCCAAGCAAGGCATCAAGAATTTCACCTTTAGCCATATGGAAGGTTTCATTTCAGCAAAATTCCTGGTTGAAGGCTTGAGGCGTGCCGGGAACAAGCCAACCCGCGAGAGCCTGATTCTTGGCCTGGAAACCATGAAAATGGTTGATCTGGGAGGCTACAGCGTTGAATTGTCAGCTGAGCAGCATAGCTCCGGAAAATTTGTGGACCTGCTGATTTTGGGCCCCAATGGAAAATTCACGAAATAGTGGGGCATGTGCGGAATAACAAGAATGGCCGACAGTGCAGCGAGATGCCTGCGCGCACGGTCCACAGCATGGCCTCTGCAAAACAGCGATTGTCGGTGCCGCTGCGTCCCGTATCACTTTGCTTTGCTGCGGCTCCATCTTGTCCCATTGCGCCTGCGTCTGTACGCATCTGGCACTTGTCTGCCTATTGCATCACAACCCCTTGATCTTTGAATCACTCTGTCAACCTGAAAACGGTCGACAAGTAAGACACTGGCCGCTCCCTGATGAACTCAGTCCCGGTGTAGCGCCATACAGACTCAGACGACCGCATCGCATTGACCTGAGCCTCATGTAGGTCTGTCGAAATATGAAACTGCAGCCTCCATGACCCGACGGTGGATGGCCACCGCCGCGATGCGTGGATGTCCATTGATGGCTGCACCTTTGCTGAAGATCGACCGGAGCCTGTACTTTTCTGGAAATTATGAAGTGCAGCACCGAGGTGACGCCGCGTTGGCTATACAACTCCTGCTGCTTCAGAGCAGCCCGCCGGCACCCTGGATTCTGGCACCCACCAAGGCGCTGGCCACAGGTGCATCAGTGCGCCAGCATTTCACGACATCCAATCTCCGAGTTCCAGAAAATCCCCCGGATGAGCCGTCAGTTCGGCATCCGGCTTGCCGATACCTATGAGCCCGATCTGGAGCCAAGCAGCGCGTGCAGACGATTGGAACTCGTCAAGGGTGTGGACAAAACAAGCGATGTGGTGACAGTCCCGTACTTTCCGATTTTGTCAATCACATTTTCCAACTGCTGGCTTGACTCTGCGAGAACGAGGAGGACGTAGCTATCCAGTCCCGTCACGCGATGAACTTCCACGACATTGGGTGTTTCTGCAAAGAGTTCGAGGAGACTTTGGCCGTGCTCCGCATTGGCTCCGATTCGAACAAGCGCGCGTACCGGAAACCCGAGTTTTACCCAGTCCACCTCGGCCTTGTAGCCACTGAGGAGACCACGTTCCTTGAGCCTCTTGATTCGCTCAGCGCAGGCGGCACCAGTCAAGCCCACATCGACGGCCAGCGATTTGAACGAGGAGCGACCATTCTTGAGCAAAAGCTGCAAGAGTTTCAAGTCGGTTTCATCAGTAAGGTGTCTTACGCCGCTGTCCAAAATAGTTGTTCCGCAAGAGCCTTTTGACTAAAGATTCTAAAGCGGAGCGCTCGTGCGCTCAAACGAAAATTTCATGTCTCTCATTACAAAGTAACAACTGGAGTTGCCATGAAAAAAGCGATCACTGACGGTTTGGCATTTATCGAGTTTGTCTGTTCCGCCGAGGACAACTTGAAGTCGCTCTTTGAGAAATTTGGCTTCAGCGCAGTCACCAGATCCGCACGCACTGGTGCAGTTCTGATGCAGCAAGGTGAGGCGCGCTTTGTCATCAATCAGGCTGCGAACGAGTTCCGCAACATCCATGGCAGTTCGGTCCGGGCAATCGGCATCAAGGTCGATGACGCAGAACTTGCTCTTGCTCAAGCGATATCAGGAGGCGCCGGGCTAGCCGTCGAAGCGAAAACAGGCGCGTTTATCGTGAAGGCTCCCGCCATCATGGGCATAGGCGGCAGTCTGGTTTACTTTGTGGAGTCCAACTGGGAGGCTGAATTTTCCAATGCACTGGAGGCCCCCGAAGTCAGTCGCATTGTCGACGCGGCAATTGTCGCGGTAGACCACACGTCCAATATAGTGCACCCGAAGAACCTGGATCTGTGGGCCGACTTCTATAAAGACACCTTTGGATTCAGGCAAAAACAGTACCTCGACGTCAAGGGAAAAATGACAGGTATGCGCGCTCGATCCATGGTCAGTCCATGCGGCAAGGTCTCGATTCCAATTGCGGCGGCGGCTCATGACCAGCCCGGTGTACTGAACCAGAATGACGAGTTCATTCGCGATTATCGCGGCGAGGGTATCCAGCATATCGCCTTGCTGTCGTCGGATCTCTCCAGGACCGTCGACGCGCTCAGTAGCATGGGCATCGAGTTCATGGACGCACCGCACGACAGTTACTACGGCAATTTGAATGCACGCGTCCCCGGTCATGGCCAGGATCTCGAAGCCTTGAAGAGACGTGGAATCCTGCTCGACGGCCAGCCCGACGGCAAGATATTGCTGCAGCGTTTTACCCGTCGCCAGATCGGACCGGTGTTTTTCGAGATCATCGAGCGCCGCGGAGAGGACGGTTTCGGTGAGGGCAATTTCAAGGCGCTGTTCGAAAGCCAGGAAAGCGACCAGGTGAAGCGCGGTGCGCTGGTAATGCAATGCTCGCTGGAGACGTAAATTTTCAAATGTGTTTAGTGATAACGATTCATCAGCATCACTCCCAATAAACCGCCCCTCGAACTTTCAGTATATTCAAAAAGGACAACCATGAGCGACGTTCAACGACTGCGACTGCCGGAAACCCACCCGGTCTTTGGCAGCACCAAAGTCTTCGACACCTTCCAGTATTCACCAGCAGTCTCGGCTGGCGGACTCGTCTTCATTGCAGGACAAATCGGGCTGCGACCTGACGGCAGCATTCCCCTGGCCCCGAAGGAGCAGATCGAGCTTGCCTTTGAGCGGCTTGGCGCGATCCTCAAGAGTCTGGATCTGGATTTCACGGACCTTGTCGAGCTGGTGTCGTATCACGTGAATCTCTCGGGCCAGCTGGCGGATTTCCGTGAGGTAAAAGAGCGGTACATCAGGAGCGATTTCCCTGCATGGACCATTTTGGGTATCGCTTCGCTGGCTCGTCCGGAACTGGTGATAGAAATCAAGGCGGTGGCTGCGGCCAGGCGTTGAGCGGCAAGTCGGCGGCACGGTTATGGGTATACCGCGCCGGATGACCGGGAGTGAGCCGGCACTGGCACGGCTGGCCACACTTGGCCCTTGCTCACACGCGCTCGACAATCAAGGCAATACCCTGGCCAACACCTACACACATCGTGCAAAGTGCGTAGCGCCCCTGACGACGCTTGAGCTCATATATTGCCGTTGTAACCAGTCGCGCCCCGCTCATGCCGAGGGGATGACCAATTGCAATGGCACCACCGTTCGGATTGATATGCTGGGCGTTCTCTGGCAGTCCAAGCATTCTCAGCACAGCCAGTGACTGGGCGGCAAAGGCCTCGTTCAGCTCAATCACATCCATTTGATCAAGCCTCAGGGAAGTCTTTTCAAGCACGCGCCTGACCGCATCTACGGGGCCGATTCCCATGACTCTTGGAGAAACACCAGAAGATGCGCAGGCGAGCACACGTGCAAGGGGCTTCAGTCCGTGGCGCGATATACCCGCCGCCGAGGAAAGCAGCAACGCTGCAGCGCCGTCGTTGACGCCAGACGCATTGCCGGCCGTCACGCTGCCATCTGGTCTGACCACTCCTTTGAGCTTCGCGAGCGACTCCAGTGTGGTGTCCGCACGCGGATGTTCGTCCTGACTGAAGACTTTCGGATCACCCTTTTTCTGGGGCATCAAAACCGGCATGATCTCATCATCAAATCGGCCAGCTGCGTGAGCAATCGCATACCGATGCTGGCTCTCAAGCGCAAATGCATCCTGGTCACCACGGGACACCTTGAAGTCATCAGCGACGTTTTCTGCGGTTTCCGGCATCGAGTCGATTCCAAACTGCTTTTTCATCAATGGATTGACAAAGCGCCAGCCGATGGTGGTGTCATAGACCGCATTGGTGCGCGCAAACGCAGCCTCGGCCTTTGGCATCACAAATGGTGCCCGGGACATGCTTTCAACACCACCAGCAATCATCAGATCGGCATCGCCCGACCTGATCGCACGGGCGGCCATGCCGACGGCGTCCAGGCTGGAGCCACAAAGGCGGTTGACAGTGGTTCCAGGGACCTCCAAAGGCAATCCGGCTAGCAGGCCCGCCATCCGGGCAACATTCCGATTGTCCTCGCCGGCCTGATTTGCACAGCCATAAACAATGTCTTCGACCTCCCGCCAGTTCACAGAGTCATTTCGCTCCATCAATGCACGAAGGGGCAAGGCCGCAAGATCGTCCGCTCTCAGCGTCGCAAGCGCTCCACCATATCGCCCCACGGGCGTGCGAATTGCGTCACAAATAAATGCGTCAGACATAAATTTCCTTTGAATTGAATGGAGTTAAAACTGGATGCATGCAGGACTTCACCGCATGGTCTTTGTCCGCTTTTTGCCTGAAGCCTGGAAAAGCCGGGTTGGCAGCTTCAATGATTCAGGGCATCGAATGACTCGTTGCGCTTGACCAGATCAACAAGCAATGCCGATGGTTGCCAGAA
>JAZKIK010000490.1:0-442 GCA_040384925.1 Pseudomonadota bacterium
AGGTTGGGATGGGGGCCAGCGCCCGGCGTGTCATGCGGATGCTTGTTTCACCGCCGCAGGCCCCTCACCCCAGCCCTCTCCCCAGGGGGGAGAGGGAGTAAAACGCCCAAATACAAGGGTAGCTCTCCATGCTTGAGCAAAACCTCCCCGGCATCGAAGACACCTTGGACACGCCAGCCGACACCCTTGCAGGTTTTCGCCTCATGCGCCTTGAAGTCTTCAACTGGGGCACTTTCGACAAAAAGGTCTGGGCACTCGACCTGGCCGGCAAAAACGGCTTGCTGACCGGTGACATCGGATCGGGAAAATCCACCCTGGTCGATGCCATCACGACCTTGCTGGTGCCAGCCCAGCGCATTGCCTACAACAAGGCCGCCGGCGCTGACTCACGGGAGCGTTCTCTGCGATCTTATGTGCTGGGTCATTACAAGTCCGAGCGTAA
>JAZKIK010000490.1:452-5554 GCA_040384925.1 Pseudomonadota bacterium
CAGTCATTCTGGGTGTGTTCCACAACGCAGGGTTTGACCAGACCGTCACGCTGGCGCAGGTATTCTGGATGAAGGATGCTTATGGCCAGCCCGAGCGTTTTTATGCGGTGGCTGAAAAGGCGCTGTCGCTGAGTAGCGATTTTTCAGGTTTTGGCACCGATATTTCCCAGTTGAAAAAACGCCTGCGCAAAGGCCGGGTTGAGCTGTTTGACAGTTTTCCGCCTTATGGCGCGTATTTTCGTCGTCGTTTTGGCATTGAGGGTGAACAGGCGCTGGAGCTGTTTCACCAGACCGTGTCCATGAAATCAGTCGGCAATCTGACCGACTTTGTGCGCCACCACATGCTGGAGCCTTTTGATGTGGCACCGCGTGTGCTGGCGTTGATTGCCCATTTTGACGACCTCAACCGCGCCCACGAAGCAGTGCTGAAGGCCAAACAGCAGGTCGAGTTGCTCACACCGCTGGTTGCAGACTGCGACAAACATGCAGCACTTCTGGCCGAGGTCGATGACTTGCGCGCAGCCAGGGGGGGGCTGAAACACCATTTTGCAAGACTGAAACTCACGCTGCTTGATGAGCGCCTGCAGTTGCTGGGCGAGAATCTGAACAGCGAAAACGCCAAAGTCGAGCGGCTTGCGGACAAACGGGAAGCCGAAAAGATCCTGGACAGGTCGCTCAGGCTCAGCATTGCCCAATGCGGCGGGGATCGCATCAGCCGCATAGCTGAAGACACCAGCCGCCATGAGCAGAGTATCACCCGCCGCAAATCCAATGCCGCACGGTATGACGAACTGCGCCGCAGCCTGGGCCTGCTGCAGGTCGCCAATGCCGAAGACTTGCTGGCCCAGCGCCAGACCTGTCTGCAGCTGCAGGCTGCGGCAGACACAGAATCCACAGCCACCCAGAACCAGTTAACCGAGTTGAGTGTTGAATTTGCCCAGGGCAGGGCAGAGCGTGATGCATTGAGTGAAGAAATTTCCAGCCTGAAAAGCCGCCGCAGCAATATCCCGACCCAGCAAATTGCCATGCGCACTGCCATCTGCAGCGCCTTGGGGCTGACTGAAGAAGCCGTGCCGTTTGCGGGCGAGTTGCTGCAGGTACGAGATGAAGAACGCGACTGGGAAGGTGCCATCGAACGCTTGCTGCACAACTTTGGCCTGTCCATGCTGGTGCCGGACGCGGCTTATCCGCAGGTGGCCGAATGGGTGGAAAAAAACCACCTGAAGGGTCGGCTGGTCTATTTCAGGGTCAAAAACAAAAACCAGACAGCGGGTTCAAGTGCGCTCCCCGATTCCGTGGTTCGCAAACTTGCAGTCAAACCCGATTCACCGTTTTACAAATGGCTGGACGCTGAAGTCAGCCAGCGGTTCAACGTCGCCTGTTGTGCTACGCAAGAGCAGTTTCGGCGTGAAGAAAAAGCCATTACCCGTGCCGGGCAGATCAAGGCTGCGGGCGAACGCCACGAAAAAGACGACCGCCACCGGCTCGACGACCGCAGCCGCTACGTTCTGGGCTGGACCAATACCGGGAAGATTGCCGCCCTGAGCAGCAAACTCAAGCTGCGAGAAGCGCGGCTGGCCGACCTGGGCGCGCAGATTGCGGGTCTGCAAACGGCGCAAAAAACCCATGGTGAACGCCTCAAGGACCTGGCCCGGCTGATGGATTTTAATGACTACAGCGAGCTGGACTGGGCCAGCCTGGCGCTTGAGGTGCATAAACTTCAGGCTGAACGTGAAAGGCTGGAGGCCGCCTCCGACCTGATGCGCGAACTTGGCAGCCAGCTGGCCGCACTCGAAGCGGAACAGGCCAAAACCGAAACCGCCCTCAACAGCTTGCGTGAAAAACGCGCCGCCACTACCCAAAAAATCAGCAGCAGCAAGGACTTGCGCGAGTTGACCCAGGCGCTGCTGCTCGACGCACCCGAGTTTGCAGGCAGCGAACGCCTGACCCAGCTGCAGCACCAGGCTTTGGGTGAACAGGTGTTAAGCCTGGAGTCATGCGACAACCGCGAACGCGAAATGCGCGACTGGCTGCAAAAAACCATAGAAGCTGAAGACAAACGCCTGGCTCGCCTGCGAGACAACATCCTCAAGGCCATGCACGATTTCAGCAGCCGTTACCTGCTGGAAACGCAGGAAGTGGATGTGGCCGTGGACGCAGCGGGTGACTACCGCAGCATGCTGAGCAAACTTGCGGCTGACGATTTGCCGCGTTTTGAAGCGCGCTTCAAGGAACTGCTGAACGAAAACACGATTCGTGAAGTCGCGCACTTCCATTCGCAACTGAGTCGCGAGCGCGAAACCATCAAGGAACGCATAACGCTGATCAACCAGTCCTTGACCAGAATTGACTACAACCCCGGTCGATACATCGTGCTGGTGGCCCAGCTCAGCTCAGACGCGGATGTGCGTGATTTTCAGAATGAGCTGCGCGCCTGCCTGGACGGCACCCTTGGCGGCACACTTTCCGGGCATGACGGCAAATCTGAAGGCGACCAGTATTCGGAAGCCAAATTCCTTCAGGTCAAGCAAATCATTGAACGCCTGCGTGGGCGCACGGGTCTGGCCGAACTGGACAGACGCTGGGCCAGCAAGGTCACCGATGTGCGCAACTGGTTTGTGTTTGCCGCCAGCGAACGCTGGAAAGACGACGACCGCGAGCATGAACATTATTCAGACTCGGGCGGCAAGTCGGGTGGTCAAAAGGAAAAATTGGCCTATACCATTCTGGCCGCCAGCCTGGCCTACCAGTTTGGCCTGGAAATACTGGAGCAAAGAGGAGAGATCAGGTCGCGCAGCTTCAGGTTTGTGGTGATTGACGAAGCCTTTGGCCGTGGCTCCGACGAGTCGGCGCAATACGGCCTGCAGCTTTTCAAACAGCTGAACCTGCAACTGCTGATCGTCACCCCTCTGCAAAAAATCCACATCATTGAACCCTTTGTATCCAGCGTCGGGTTTGTGCAGAACGACGAAGGGCGTGATTCCAAATTGCGGAATCTGACGATTGAGGAGTATCGGGCAGAGAAAACACGCCTGAGCCCCGTTGTTGGGACTGGCTTGTGAGCTGGACCACCCCCACAGACCTGCGCACCCAGTTGCAAAAAATCTGGGACAAAGGCCAGCTTCTGCAGCCACCAGAAGCTGGTGGAACGGTTTTCCCGCTGCGTTTGCGTTTTACCGTGCCCAGCAGCACAGAAATGAGCGCCCGTTTTGATGAAGTACGTAGCTGGATGGCCAATTTGCGTCAGGGCAGTGCCCGGCTGCGTTTTGTTCAGCGTGAGTTTCGGCATAGTATTCTGGGCTACAACAGCGTGCCTCTAGAGGCCTGGGTCGATTCTTTGGCCGACGCGCTGGCGCTGATTGGCAAACAAAAAGAGGCCCAGCGTTTTGCGGCCTTGCAACAACTGACCATGGCACAAAACCCGGTGTTGTTGCCCTGGCTGCAAAAACGCCCTTTGAATGCGCTGGCGCTCGAAGCCATCTGGCCACGCCTGCTGGCCGTCGTCAGCTGGCTGCAAAATCACAAGCGCCCAGGCATTTACCTGCGGCAGGTCGATATTGAAGGTATTGACAGCAAATTTATCGAAACCAATCGCGGCGTGCTGGCCGAGTTGTTTGAGCTGGCTTTGCCGCCCGAGGCGATTGATGCACTTGCGGGCGGCTATTCAGGCCTGAGCCAGTTTTGCCGTCGTTACGGGTTCAAGGACAAACCCTTGCGCATCCGGTTTCGCCTGCTTGATCCGGCTTTGGCGCTGATTCCGCTTCAACCTGGCCAGGCCGATCAGGATATTGGTGTGACACAGAGCCTGTTTGAACAACTGGACTTGCCTGTAGGCCGCGTGTTTATCACTGAAAACGAAGTCAACTTTCTGGCTTTTCCGTCGGTAGCCGGCAGCCTGGTGATTTTTGGCAGCGGTTATGGTTTTGACGTGCTGGCCGGTGCACGGTGGCTGCAGAAATGCCGAATCTTTTATTGGGGTGATATCGACACCCACGGTTTTGCGATTCTTGACCAGTTGCGCACCACCTTGCCGCAGGCTGAATCGTTTTTGATGGACGACCAAACCCTGCTGGCCCATGCGCTGCATTGGGGAGAAGAGCCCAAAACAGAAGGCCGCGACCTGCCGCGCCTGACTCTGGACGAGCAGGGGGTTTACGACAGCCTGCGCGACCACCGTATTCGCCCCGGCCTGCGGCTGGAGCAGGAGCGCATCGGTTTTGGCTGGGTACAGCAGGCGCTGGCGGCTTTGCCTGATGTGGATTCACCGCATGACTGAGTTGAATTCGATTGTTTTCCCTGCGGCACTGCTGATTGCACTGGCCATTGACCATTACCTCGGCGAACCACCGACCCGCTGGCATCCTGTCGTGTGGATGGGCAATTTTTTGAACCGGCTTGCGCCTTTTGTGTTGCCAGATTCATCAAAACCGCCGGAAAACCGGGATTTGAATGCCTTTGGTCTGGGTGCACTCGTCTGGTTGTCAGGGGTAGCTATTGTTTTGATAGTAAGCTGCGGCCTGCAATGGGCGATTCTGCAGTTGCCTGCAGTACTTGCAGTGATTCTTCTGGGTGTGGCGCTGAAACCCATGCTGGCTTTCGCGATGCTGCGCAGCGAGGTTCAGGCGGTTGAAGATGCACTGTCTGTATCACTCGAAGCCGGGCGTGAGCGCCTGGGCTGGCTGGTCAGCCGTGATACCGCCAGTCTTTCAGCCAGCGAGGTGCGTGAAAGCGCAATTGAATCTCTGGCCGAAAACCTGAACGATTCGGTGGTCGCGCCCATCTTCTGGTTTGTGATTTTTGGCCTGCCCGGTGCGGCGCTTTACCGTTTTGCCAATACCGCCGATGCGATGTGGGGTTACAAGGGCTTGCGCCAAGGCAAAAACTGGGAATGGGCTGGCAAGTGGGCAGCACGCGCTGACGATGTGTTGTCGTGGTTGCCAGCGCGTATCACAGCCTTGCTGCTGGTTCTGGTCACCAGAGGGGGCCATCTCAAGTTTCTTGCAGATGAAGCCCGCAAAACCCCATCACCCAACAGCGGTTGGCCCATGGCGGCAATGGCGCTGGCACTGGGTGTCTGCCTGCGCAAACCCGGTGTTTATGCA
>JAZKIK010000491.1:0-3376 GCA_040384925.1 Pseudomonadota bacterium
AGCGTCAGCAGTGTAGAGCCTGTAGCTGCCGTCACCCAGGCCAGTGGCGGCGAGCGCGGTAGCAGTGTTGGCGTCAACCGCCACGGAATTCCAGTTGGCATCAGGCGCGCTGGCAATGCTGGCCAGGTCCGATACCGTCACCGTGGTGCTGACCAGGTAGGCGGTGCCGGCTTCCGTGCTTTGCACGGTGGCCGAGCCGGCATTGTTGATGAGGCCGCCCGCCAGTGTTGCTTCAGGCGCAAAACCGTCAATCACCAACGCCGCGTTGGCAGCCAGCGAGCCGTAAGCGCCGGGCGCGGCCAGCGTCAGGACAGCGTTGTTGCCGGCCACATCCTGCAGGGTGGCACCGTTCAGTACCAATGCCGAAGTGCCTGTGAAGTCCAGATCGGCAGCGCTGTTTCCGGCCTGCACCGTGTAGGTAAAAGTCAGGACATTGGTGCCCGAACCACTGCTGTAGGTGGCCACGCGGTCGGTGCTGCCGGTTTCCAGCAGGAGGGTGGGCACACCACCGGCCACCAGGACATTTTCGGAGAATCCGACAGTGAGCGTGATGACCTGGCCGATGCCATAACTTCCATTGGGCACAGTGGACCTGACCGGTGCCCCGACAAAACTGCCGGTGTTCAGAAAGACCAGTGTGTTGCCTGCCTGATTGCCAACGAAGGCATCCAGATCGCCGTCGCCGTCGATGTCAACAAAGCTGGGGCTGGCGTAATCGCCCACATCGCCCAGGCCGTACGGATTGGTGCCGGACAGCACAAATGCAGGGGCGCTGGCGCTGCCGGTGTTCAGAAAGACCTGTGTGTTGCCAGAAACGTCACCGGTCAAAACATCCATGTCGCCGTCGCTGTCAATGTCTGCAAAGCTGGGGCTGGCGTAATCACCCACATCGTCCAGGCCGTACAGATTGGTGCCGGCCAGCACAAATGCTGGAGCGCTGGCATTGCCGGTGTTGAGATAGAACTGCGTGTTGCCGCTGCTGTTGCCAATAAAGGCATCCAGGTCACCGTCGCCATCGATATCGACAAAGCTGGGGCTGGCGAAAAAGCCCACATTGTCAAGCCCGTAAAGGTTGGTGCCGACCGGCACAAATGCCGGGCTGCCGGCGCTGCCGGTGTTCACAAAGGCCTGCAAGTTGCCGTCAGCCGTACCAACAAAGGCATCCAGATCCCCGTCACCGTCGATATCTGCAAAACTGGGGCTGGCGCTGGTACCCACATCATCCAGACCGTAGTTGTTGCCGGACAACACAAATGCCGGGCTGCCAAAGCTGCCGGTGTTCAGATAGACAAGAGTATTGCCGTCATTGTTGCCAATAAAGGCATCCAGATCGCCATCGCCGTCGATATCTGCAAAACCGGGGCTTGCGTTGGCACCCACATTGCCCAGGCCAAAGTCGTTGATGACAGGGGCAGAAAAAACCGGCGTGCCGGCAAGTGTTCCATGAGGGGCGGTAGTGTCTGCCATCGGTTATTTCCTGAATGGGTTCAAGTCTGAAAAGCGCGGGCGGGTGCTCACAATGCGGCACCTGGCGAAATGGGCCTCGGGGCTTGCGGAGAGGATGGCGTGGCGCGTCGAAGCATAAAGCAGCGGAAAGAGCGTGACTCCACACGACCAGAAGCTGCGCATGAGGGGTCACGCCGATGGCAGCTCTGACCAGCGAAAGGCCGGTCTTGCAATGACGCCCGAACATCTGGGCTGGCAGCGCCACGCCCGCGTGCCGCAGCCAGTACCTTGGAATGTGTGCACGGTCTTGGCGCGGGGTAACTGTTTGCTTGCATACGTCCTTTTAACCCGCGTATTGACAGGCACTGTGGTATGGAAAAGCGGTCAATGCAGCACCCAAAAGATGGCCGCAACACCGGCAAATTGCCATTCACTACACGGTTTCGGGAGGCACTGCGCGCGAGGCCCGCCGGTTGGGTTGCCGTGCAACTGCAACAAGACGTTTTTCTGCTTGAAGATAGTACCAATATTCAACTGGAAACGTGGGCCTGGAAATGTAAATGCCTGCTTATTTTTAATATTTTTTTCTTACTGCCTGAATGAGGGCCATGTATAGGACCCGGTGCGCACGGGGCAAACCGATGGTCGCGCCGCAGGTGGGTGAAGTCCCTTGCCGGCTTGCCTGGCGGTCTTTTTTCCTTTTCTTGCTTGGGCCGGGCCAGGGCTCTGCGCCGCAGGCAGGCCAGGCTGGCGGGCGCATGGTCTTTTTTCCGCTGACAGGCATCATCCCTGAAGCCCACATCAGGCGACCAACTCCCAAAGTCAAAAGAACAGGAAATCAGCGGCACTGAGCTCAGCCGTCTGCACACCGAGCAGCACCATCATATTGCCATCGCCCATGTCCAGCACGGCCTTGCCGTCCACATCATTAAAGTGCGCAAGTGCGCTGGTGCCATCGGTGATGCCCGATCCGTTGAGCTTGCTGCGCAGGCTGATCTTGTCACCCTCGATGAATGAAAAGTCGGTAATCACATCACGGCCACCGCCTGAATCGATCACAAAGGTGTCGGCATCGAGGCCGCCCGTCAGCCTGTCCAGTCCAGCGCCGCCCAGCAGCTTGTCGTAACCTGCACCACCGAGCAGAACGTCGTCACCGGCAGCGCCGCTCAGGTAATCATTGCCTGCAGCCCCCACCAGTTTGTTGGCGTCAGTATTGCCATACAGGCTGTTGCCCAGCTCATTGCCTGTCAGGTTGGCGGCACCCATGGTGTTGATGACACCGCGCTCGACATTGCTGGTCAGGGTGTAGGCGGCCAGGTAGCTGTACACGCTGTCCGTGCCGCCCACATCGGCCTTTGCCTGGGTTTCGGTCACCACATCTCCGGCGTTTTCTACGTAATAGGCATCATTGCCGTCACCGCCAACCATGGTGTCGGCACCCTGCCCACCTAGCATTTTGTCTTTGCCTGCACCACCGTTGAGGTAATCATCACCAGCCTGGCCTGAAAGCATGTTGTCGCCAGCACCGCCATACAGGCTGTTGTCAACATCGTTTCCTGTCATGCTTGCAGCGCCGCTGGTCTTGATGACTCCACGCTCGACATTGCTGGTCAGGGTGTAGGCGCTCAAGGTGCTGTACACGGTGTCAGCGCCGCCAGCTGCAGTTGCGTCCGTCTCGACCACCTTGTCGCCTGCGTTGTCAACGTAATAGCGGTCATCGCCCTGCCCGCCTGTCATGGTGTCTGCGCCCACACCGCCGTCCAGGTTGTCGGCACCAGCACTGCCGTTGAGGATGTCGTTGATGAAGTTGCGCTGCAGGCCGCCGATCCGCGCGGCCTCGAACGGATTGCGCTTAAGGGCGGCCAGCCGGCTGGTGACGATCTGCTGCAATGGCGTCGGTTTGTCGGCGCGCTCGGTCATCGAGTGGGAA
>JAZKIK010000491.1:3386-10908 GCA_040384925.1 Pseudomonadota bacterium
ATGTCGTTGATGCCGTCAACCACTAGCGCCTTGTTCGCGCCCAAGGACCCGGCTGCGCCAGGCGCGGCCAAAGTCAGGACGGCGTTGTTGCCAGCGGCGTCCTGAATCGTGCCACCGTTCAGTGCCAGGGCCGAGCTGCTCAGGTAGTCCAGGTCGGCAGACGTGTCGCCGGCCTTGACGGTGTAGCTGAAAGTCAGGGTGTGAGTGCCTGATCCGCCTGTGTAGGTGGCGAAGCGGTCGATAGCACCGGTTTCAAGCGCCAGTGTGGGTTTGCCGCCACTGGTATTGACGATGACGTTTTCGTTGAACGACACGGTGATGGTGATGACACTGCCAACGTGATAAGTACCGTTGGCCAGGGCGGATGTAACAGGCGCGACCGGGCCGGCTGTGTTGATGAAAACCACGGTATTTCCTTCCGCGTTGCCAACCAGCGCATCCAGGTCACCGTCACCATCGATATCAACAAAACTTGGACTGGCAAAACCGCCCACGTCAGCCAGACCATAAGGATTGGTGGTGGGGGCAGCAAAAGCCGGTTTGCTGGCTGTGCCGGTGTTCAGGTAAAGCAGCGTATTGCCAAATCCGTTGCCAATCAGGGCATCCAGGTCACCGTCGCTGTCGATGTCCACCAGGCTGGGATTTGCATAGTCGCCGACATCACCGAGCCCGTAACGGTTGACGACGGCCTTGCCAAAAGCCGGGTTGGTGGCTGTGCCAGTGTTCAGGTACACGAGCGTGTTTCCGTAACCCTCACCGATAAAGGCATCCAGATCACCATCACCGTCAATATCGGCAAAATTCGGCACGGCGTTCACTCCAACGTCCTTCAGGCCATAGGGATTGGTCATGGCGGCCGCAAAAGCCGGACTGCTGGCAGTTCCAGTGTTCAGGTACACCAGTGTGTTGCCGTAAACATGACCAATGAAGGCGTCCAGATCACCGTCGCCGTCAATGTCCGCAAAGCTGGGGCTGCTCATGCCCCCGTCAAAACCCAAACCGTAGGGATTGACAGTGGCCGCAGCAAAAGCCGGACTGCTCGCCGTACCCGTGTTAAGGGAAACCAGCGTATTGCCAGTTACGTTGGCATCGAATTTTCCAATCACGGCGTCCAGATCACCGTCGTTGTCAATATCCACAAAACTGGGTTTTGCATAAAAGCCCACATCACCAAGGCCAAAGGCGTTGGTGATCGGCCCGGCAAAAACCGGTGGAGGCAGAAAGCTGCCATGTGGGGCGGTGGTATCAATCACAAGCGCCGCATTGGCGGCCAGCGAGCCGGTGGCACCGGGTGCAGCCAAAGCAAGAATGGCGTTGTTGCCTGCAGCGTCCTGAATCGTGCCGCCGTTCAGCGCCAGGGCAGCACTGCTTTTGTAGTCCAGGTCGGCTGAGGTGTCTCCGGCCTGGACGATGTACTTGAAAGTCAGGGTGTTGGTGCCCGAACCACTTAGGTAGCTTGCAAAACGGTCGGTGGTACCGGTTTCAAGCGCGAGCGTGGGTTTGCCGCCGCTGGTGTTGACAATCACCTTTTCGTTGAAGGCAATGGTCACGGTGATGACGCTGCCTGCATGATAAGCGCCGTTGGCGGTGGCAGATGAAACCGGTGCCACAGGGCTGGCGGTGTTGATGAAAACCACGGTGTTGCCGGCATAGTTGCCGACAAAGGCGTCCAGGTCACCGTCGCCGTCGATGTCCACCAAGGTGGGAGTGGCCATCTTGCCCACATCGCCCAGGCCAAAAGGGTTGGTGATGGCAGCGGCAAAAGACGGGTTGCTGCTTGTGCCGGTGTTCATGTAAAGCAGCGTGTTTCCAGCGTCATTGCCGATGAAGGCATCCAGATCGCCGTCGCCGTCAATGTCTATCAGGTCCGGGCTGGCGTTGGAGCCCACATCACCCAGGCCATAGGGGTTGGTGACGGGGGCAGCAAAAGCCGGGCTGCTGCCTGTTCCGGTGTTCAGTTGCACCACCGTGTTGCCCTGCCACTCGCCAATGAAGGCATCCAGATCGCCGTCACCGTCGATATCCACAAAACTGGCATTGCCCAGGCTGCCCACATCACTCAGGCCATAGGGGTTGGTGGTAGGGGCCGCAAAAGCCGGGCTGGTGCTGCTTCCGGTATTCAGAAACAGATGTGTGTCGCCGTAGAAATCGCCAATAAACGCATCCAGATCACCGTCACCATCAATATCAACCAGCGTGGGGTGGGCCACGATGTCCATATCTTCCAGGCCGTAGGGATGGGCAAGGGCGGCACCAAAGGCCGGCGCGATGGCTGTGCCGGTGTTCAGGTAGAGCACTGTGGTGCCGTCACTGCGGCCGATAAAGGCATCCAGATCACCGTCGCCGTCGATATCCACCAGGCTGGGGCTGACGGCGTTGGCATCATTGGCACTGCCCAGGCCGTAGGGGTTGGTGATGGGCGCTGCGAAAACCGGTGTGGGCAGAAAGCTTCCGTGCGGGGCAGTGGTATCGGGCATGTGGGATCCTTGGGGTTAAGGTGAAATAACTTTCATGACCGCGTACCGTACAAAAGGACATGGAAGTCAAAGGCTTGATGCAGCTACTTACCCAAGATGTGTGCCACGAACAAAACTCAATAAAATCAACGATCTAGCGCCATGCTGCTGTCCACCTGCTGTCTGCTTCTGCCGACAGGTATTGATGAAAAAAGAAAAATCTGTTTGAAATCAAGGGCTGAAGGTGTCGGCGATGGCAGACACATCACCACAGCGTTTTGAGCTGACCCCTATCCCTGGCCATGACCCAAAGCTCAAAGCAAAAAGGCAGCCTGCAAAATTGCAGGCTGCCTTTTTTGGGGTTTCGCCGACTTTTTAATTCAGCGGCGTAGGCGATGCGGCGTTGTCAGTCGCCAGGGTCAGCGGGTTGATGTCAATCGGGTCGCTGCTGTCACTGGTTCCAGCAATCAGGGCGCTGACAAAGGCAAACAGGTCTGAAACACTGGTTGAAATATCTGCTACCGGTGTTGGCGTCGGCGTAGGCACTGGTGCAACGATGGGCGGGGCGGCACTGCCGTCACCCCCGCAACCGGCTACCAGAGCGGCAGACAGCACGGCAGCCAGCATCAGTCTTGAATTGAGCTTGTGCATGATGTTTTTTCCTTGCTGCTCAGTAAGCAGCGGAGCCGGAATTTGGCGTGTTCAGGTAGGGAAAGCTTGTCAAGAACGGCACCGTGGCCTGGTCAACTGCGTCATGAATATTGGCGGCGTTGGGCAAGCCATTTGGGCCAGCCGCGCTCATGGTTGCGGTCAATGCTGATGCGTCGCACTTGGACGTGGCTGACGGAACACCAGGCACCGAGTTGAGTTTGAGCGCATCATTGCTGCCGTTGATGGCGCACAAACCACCCACTACAGCCACCAGCGCGATGTCTACCACGTCATCTTTCGGACGGCGACCATTGGGGAAACCGGCCAGATCCTTGGCTTGCGCGAGGTTGGCAGTGCCGCCCACACGCAACACCTCACCGGCCACACCCAGGCGATTCTGGTCAGCAAACTGCACAGGCGCAATGGCGGTGTTCAGGCGCAGCATCTCCGACGGTGCAGGGTTTACCGCTGGTTTGTTGACGCCGGTGATACCGGTCAAAAACGTGGTGGCCAGGTCGGTACGCGGCAGGTTTTTAGGTGCTACATCGGCACCCAGCACCACACTCAGCAGTGCGGGCAGGGTCGGGTTGGTCACGTAGGTCAAAAATTGGCCGTCGTCTTTGGGTGAGGAGGCATTGAACTTGTCTTTGTCAGGCAAACCGATCACCAGTTCGTTGACCAGCGGATTACCCAGACGTGACACCTGGCTCCACGCGCCACCGGCTTTTTCAGCATTGCCGTTGCCTGAAGCGGGTGCCGGGTTCAGCAAGCGCGCCTGGCGCAGGCTGGCTGTGGTCCAGCCGCCAATCACAGGCTCGCCACCAGCCGTCAGGCAGTCCTTGTGGACTTCAAGCGCGAGTGTGGTGACGTTTGCCTTCTGGATGACGTGTTTGCCGCCCATGCCGGCCGCATCTTTATTGGCCGGGTCCAGCAGTACGGAAGCCGGTGCATTGACCAGATCAAACACGGTGCCGAGGTTGACGGCAAAGCCTTCCTGTCGCTGGCCGACAAAAACCTTGCCCTGGTCTTTTCCGGCAGGGCAGCCGGGAATGGTCACGGTGTGTATGTGTTTTGCAGCGTAAGCAGGGTAATCGGCAATGGTTTTGCTACCAATGTTGTCCACCGGTTTCTCAAAAGTCACGCCGCCACCGGCTTTCGTCATGGCGCTGACCGTGCCTTTGCGGCGGTCACCGCGCACGATGTTGACGGTATAGGTTTCGTTGACGTTCAGGTTGGCGTCATTGAGGTTGCTGACCGCACCGGCCTGGGCCAGCGGAATCGGCACGCTGGCCGAGCCAATCGTCAGCGGAATGCCCTTGAGGGCGTTTTTGAATCTGAACTGGAAGGTGATGTCTTCCTTGGCGTCGCCGTTGTTGTCAACATGCATTTCATACAGCGCGTTCGGGTCCAGCGTGAAGTAGTTGGGGCCACCGTATGGGGCCTGCAGCGGCTGGTAGTTGGCCAGCAGGGTGACATAGTCAGAACGTCCGCCAGTGCCGTTGGCGGCAATGCCTTCGTAGCTGCGAAACATGTAAAAGTCAGTTCCATCAACCTTGGGGCTGGTGGTGATGAAAGGAGCCTCCCGGTGGCTGGAAGCAAAGGCTCCGCCGGCTACGACCAATAAAAGGCAGGCCTTGGCCAGTTGTCTTATTTCATGTTTCATGGGTGTCTCTCCTGATGGTTGAGTAACAGCGGTCGCTGTGTAAAGAATTACGCGACGACCCGTAAACCAGATTCAAATCATTTGTATCTGGCCCGTTGCAATTAGCGTTGCAGCGTTTGTTACTGAACTTGGGCGGTGGCCTGCAGGATATGCAGGCGGAGTTGCCTGGTCGGCCAGGACATGAGAGTTAGCGGCGTTTATTGAAGTCGGCTTACGCAACGCCATGCCGACCTACAGAAGGCCAACATCACTGCCGCGCCATGCGGATATTGGGCGGCAAGGCCTGCGGATGGCTGGTACGAAAGGGGTTGATGTCGAGACCGCCGCGCCTCGTGTATCGGGCGTATACCGACAGCTTGAGCGGTTTGCAGCGCGCCCAGATGTCCATGAAGATGCGCTCCACACACTGCTCGTGAAACTCGTTGTGATTGCGAAAACTCACGATGTATTGCAGCAGCCCTTCCTGGTTGATTTGGGGGCCTGCGTAGCTGATCTGCACACTGCCCCAGTCGGGCTGGCCTGTGACCAGGCAGTTGCTTTTAAGCAGGTTGCTGGTCAGGGTTTCTTCAACCGGCGCTTCGTCAAACTCGGCGAACAGCAGTTCCGGCGCAGGGGTGAAATGCAGGCATTCCACATCCAGCCGGTCCAGATTGAGGCCGCTCATTTCATGCACCGGTTCACGGTCAAACAGCTCGGGGCCCAGCGTCTTGACGCCTACGCCCATGCCCACGGCAGCGTTGATGTCAGCGCGAATACGTTCACGCACATCACGCGCGTCGGCAAAACGGCTGTTGTTGAAGCTGTTGAGGTACAGCTTGAAGGACTTGCTTTCAACAATATTGGGCGACTCGCAGGGCACAGTGATGTGGGCCAAGGCCACCTGCGGTTTGCCGCGCATGTTGAGCCAGCTGAGCTCAAACGCTGTCCACATGTCGGCGCCAAAAAACGGCGGGTTTTGATCAATGCCAATTTCGGCGCGTTTGGTGGCACGTGGGATAGGGAACAGCAGCGAGGCGTCGTACTGGTCAATATAAGCAGAGCTTTTGCCAAGCTGGGAGTTTTCCGGGAGGTTCATTGGGAGCGGGTTCAGTCGAATAAAAAATCAGGACGGTACGGCAGTCCGAAAGTGCGGAATCAGCAGTGGCAGCAGGCGCTCGACCACACCGGGTGGCAAGTCGTGGCCCATGCCTTCAATGCCCACCAGCCGGGCACCGGGAATGCGCCTGGCCGTGTCCTCACCACAGGCAAAAGGCACCAGCGGGTCGGCCCTGCCATGTATCACCAGGGTGGGGGTGGTGATGCGCGCCAGTTCTGAAGCACGGCTGGTGTCGGCAACTGATGCCACCAGTTGGCGGCTGATGCCCTGCGGGTGGTAATAACGCCGGGTGGCGATGGTTACACGTTCACGCAAGGCAGCTTCGTCAGTCGGAAAAGCCGGGCTGCCAATGGCCTTGAGCAGTTTCATTGAATAATTGACAATGGACTGCAAACCTGTGTCCTTGGGTCCACCCAGCAACAGACGTGTGACGGCTGGCGTGGCCTGGGGCAGGCCGCGTGCGCCACTGCTGCTCATGATGCTTGCAAGGCTCAACACACGTGTGGGGGCGTGAAGTGCCAGCCGCTGGGCAATCATGCCGCCCATGCTGACACCCACGACGTGGGCTTTCTGAATCTGCAAGGCATCCAGCAGGCCCAGCGCGTCTGCCGCCATGTCGTGCAGGCTGTAGGGCGTCTTGATGCGCAGGCCCAGTTTGTATTTGAGCCCCTGCCACAACATATTGGGTTTGCCAAATTCGTTGAAGTGCTGGCTCAAGCCGACATCCCGGTTGTCAAAGCGTATGACCCTGAAACCAGCGTCCACCAGCCCCTGCACCAGCGCAGGCGGCCAGGCAATCAATTGCATGCCCAAACCCATGACCAGCAATACCACAGGCCGGCCCTGCCCAGTCGGCAACTCGCCAGCGCCGCTGTCTTCAATTTCAAGGTGAATTCCGTTTGCTCTTATTTTCATGGTTGACCAGGGCCGCAGGGTTTGCGCTATAGATTGATTTGATTGGTATTTGCCGATTTATCAGACAAATTCGCGTTCGCGCAGCCATTTGGTGGCAATCCACTTTTCACCCTTCACCACGGGATCGCCGCCGTGCAGGGTGCGGCTGACCGGATGCGCCTGGGCATAGCTGAAAAACACGGCGTTGCCGCGTTTGGGCGGCACCTTGAGTTCGATGTCGGGGAAAACGGTGGCACCGCCCTCTTCCGGCTCAAACAGATACATGATCAAGGTGGCCACACGCTGGCCGCCGCGTTTGAGAATCGCCGGGGTACCCGGTTCTGCCGGATCAAAATAATCGTAATGCGGCCGGTACTCGGCCCCTGGCGGGTAACGCAGCACCTGCAGGCCCTCGCCGTTTTGCACTGGCCAGTTCAAAAGCCTGCCAATTCGCGCTTCGACCCGCTGCACCACAGCGTCTTCGCTGCGCGCAAAAAACATGCCCTGGCTGGTACGGTCAGCATGCAGGGTTTCACCGCCGGTCTGGGTGTCCACCGTCAGCGAGCGCGACAGGCGCGGCCTGGCGGCGTCAATCAGTGCGTCACACTCAGCCGGGCTCAGCAGGTTGGCAAACACCATCAGTTCAGGCTCATGCCGCTGCTGTATCACTTCAACCCATTTGTCGCCCGCATCCACCATCACACCCGAGGCATCAAGCAAAGGCTGCGGAACCGGCACCACAGGGGCAATTTCAGACACCTT
>JAZKIK010000492.1:0-2267 GCA_040384925.1 Pseudomonadota bacterium
TAAAACGCCAGGCTTCAATACCGCGGTGCCAGTCGCTCCATGTAAAGCTCATGTCCTCCGTGCCCTGGTTTGTTGCCCGAGCGCTTATAAAGTAGGCATTGCCGTTGTTGCCTGAACATTGCGCCGGGTCAGGCGATATGCCTGTGAAGTTGGCAATGCCTTGGGCATTGGTCATGGCCTTGGCAATCTCTGCGCCCTTGCAGTCAGACACACGCACCGTGGCACCAGCAACTGGTGCGCCTTTGTCGAGGGTGGTGACCCAGGCCAGGGCGTTTTCACGGCCGAGCTTGAAATGCACACCCAGGTTGGTCACCAGCGCCGAGGTACGTACATACATGGTGCGGCTGGTGCCGTAACGCTCGTCCAGCAGTGAGCTGCCCAGTTTTTGCGACGCGATTTCAACAATATGAAACCCAGCCGTCAGCGGAATGCCCACCACTTCAAACGGCCTCGCTTCAGCATTCATCGGTTTGGGCAAATCCAGCGTTTTAACCCCCGGCTGGCCCGCCAGCAGCGACACCATGCGCGACTGCACAAAACCATTGCTTTGCTCGTCAAACCCCTTGGGCAGTGGGCTTTTGCTGTCAATCGACGCCTGCTTGCGCTCGACTTCATAGTCGTCATAACGCTGCACCTTGCGAAACCAGGCAATGATCTCGGCATCGGTTTTGGGCTGCAGGTCGCTGACCTTGCCAGGCTGGGCTGGCGTCAGGCCCTTGATGTTCAAAGCCGCCTCGACATTGCGCAAGGTGACCGGCAACAGGGCGGGGTCACCAGGTTTGCTGCCCGGCTCGGCAAAACGCTCGACGATGCCAAACGGTGAAGCTGCAAATTTGGCCAGTGGCGGCTGGCCACTGGTTGCTACCTTGAGCGGAAAGTTGTCTGCATTGCGCAAAGTGCGGCCTGATGCATCCTTGAAGTCCTTTGGCAACTCCAGTGTGTACTGGGCTGATTCTGCAAACATCGGTTTGAAGCTGATGCTGTTAACCACATCGGCTGCGTCGCCACTTTCTGCATCAAATGCTGGTTTCAGCGAGTCTTTGCCCGAGTTCAGGCGAATCGCCTCTGCCAGCTTGCGGGCTACAGGCGCGTTGAAGTTCAGGCTCATGGGCCGGATCGGCAGGCAGGCAGCCTGGGCGTTTTCGCGTTCGCAGTTAAAGCTGGCCGCAAACGGCTCGCGTACCTGGTAGTTGTAGCGTTTTTCAACCGTATTGGGCATGCCGCCCGGCGTGCTGACACCTTTGCCATACACCAGTTGCACCTTGGCTGACGCGCTGAGACGCCGGTTGCAGGCCAGCGTGACATATTTCAAGGGGTCTGTGGCTGCAGCTTTGGTCAGACCCTGGGATTTCAGCAGGTCGTCCCGCTCCTTGCCGGCAATCAGCCGCACCGGTACGCGCTCACCCAGACCGGCAACCGAACACCAGACGTTGTCCTGAACACTTTTGAGTGTGGCCGCACCATTCAACTGCATCAAAAAGTACTGCTCTTCGTCAATGCGTTCGTAGGTGCCTGGCAGCAAGGAGGTGACAAATGGACCACCACTGTTGAATTTGTAGCTGCTGGCGCCTGTCAGTGCCGAGCCTGACGGTGATTTCATGCTGGCAACCACCTTGACCGTGCAATTCACGCCCGGTGGCAGGTCGGTTTCAAATTCAAAAGCCCATTCACGGTCACTGATCCAGCGGCCACTGCCCTTGGCGGCCTGTACATCGCTGCAGCTCAGGCTCAGTGGGGCAGGGGCCTTGGGGTCGCCAAAATTGACGGCACTGTCATCAAACTTGGCCACCACCTGGCGAATCTGTGCCACTTCGCCTTGTGGTGACAAGCTGACGATCTGCAGCGCATGGGCATTCAATGCAGATGCAGCCAGAACAAGTGTTGCAAGCCTGGAAAACAGTGTTGCGGCCAGTTTTGCGTTTTGAATTGCGGGCACGACTTCTCCTCTTTTGAGGCTGCAAGGGTAGTCGATTTTGGTGTCGTTTCGCATTGCTGGTCCTTCAGTGCAGGGCGGCGTCTGGAATGTAGGATTTTTCTGCCAGCGCCTGTTGAATCCTGCTGATCAGGGGGAACCCTTGCTTCAACTTAACATCACAAGACAGGGCGCTCAGTTGTCTGACTGCCAGCTGTTTAGAAATTCACACCAAAATTACAGGTTTTTGCGACATGAACCGCCATGAATAAGCGCCGCAGCTGGGAAATTGACGCCTTGCGGGGTTTGATGCTCTTGCTGATGACGGTCACGCATCTGCCTACCCGGCTTACTT
>JAZKIK010000492.1:2277-9778 GCA_040384925.1 Pseudomonadota bacterium
CATTTGGTTTTGTATCGGCGGCCGAAGGGTTTGTACTGCTTTCGGCTTATGTTGCCGGGCTGGTGTACAGCCGCCTGGCTTACCGCGACGGTATTGATGCCATGCGTGTCGCCTTCTGGCGGCGCGCCTTGAAGGTTTACCTGTGTCAGGCAGCAACCCTGCTGTTTCTGTTCAGTTTTATTGCCGCGCTGGGTTTGAAGATTGACCAGCCCGCTGTCAAGGACTTGATGTCCTACTACCTGCATGAACCCTACAGTGCGCTGGCAGCCAGCCTGCTGCTGGTGTACCAGCCGCCGCTGCTCGACATCCTGCCGCTTTATATTCTTTTCATGCTGGCCAGCCCCTGGGTGCTGGCCTGGGCCATGCGGCATGGCTGGCAGGCAGTGCTGTGCACCAGTGTTGCATTGTGGCTGGGCGCGCAGTTTGGCCTGGGGCGCTGGATTTACCAGTTTATGGCCGGTGCGGCTGGTGTGAATGTGCCCATTGGTGAAACCGGCGCTTTTGTGACGCTGGCCTGGCAACTTTTATGGGTGGTGGGGCTGTGGATGGGTGCCAGGCAGAATCTGCCAGACGCAAAACCCATTACTTTCCCTTTGTGGGCTTTGACAGGTGCCGCCGTTTTGGCCCTGATCTGTCTGGTCTGGCGCCATGTGCAAGGGCAGGCACCTTTTGGCGAAAACGCTTTGCTGAACCTGTTGTTTGACAAGTGGGCACTGGGGCCGCTGCGCTTGCTTAATCTGGTCGCACTCTACATTGTCATACTGGGTTTCGGCCCTTTGCTGGCCCGTCATTTTGAGCGCCAGCGCTGGCTGCAAAAAATGGGCGCTGCCTCATTGCCGGTGTTTTGTGCGCACCTTGTGATAGTGTTACTTGTGCTGGCTGTTTTTGGCGGCAATCCCTATGACCGGCCCTGGTGGCTTGACGGCCTGCTTCTTGCCGCCTGTTTTGCCGTGCTTTATGCCGTGGCCGCCTGCAGCGCCTGGATTGACATGCGCGCCGCTGAACGCAGCGCCAGGCAGCAGCCTGGCCTTGCCCGCATCAAGGTAACGCCGGTAGCGCTTGCGGCAGGCGCGGTAGAGGTGCCGGTGCCGCCGAAGTTGTAGCCTGCTGCAGGTCAGCGGCCGGCATCAGGGCCGATGGCATCAGGTGCGAGTTGATGACAGACTGCCACAGGGCATAACCCGAATCATTCATGTGCAGCATGTCGGACTTGAACAGCTCTGGCCTGGTATGTCCATCGGCTGTCAGCATGGGGCTGAAAATGTCTATGTAAGCGGTGTTTTCAAGCGTGCCGATATACGCGGCAAGCAACTGGTTGGTCTCGCGTATCCTTGGCAGCAAAGCCGCCCGCGACGGACTGGGTTTGATGGAAATGTAGGTGATGCGGGCCAGCGGCAGCTCACCGCGCACCACACGCACAAAGCTTACAAAACTTGCCAGCACCTGCTGCGGGCTGCGGCCTTCAGCCAGATCGTTGTCACCGGCATACACCAGCACCTGTCTGGGGCGATACCGTGTAACCAGTTCGCGCGCCAGCCGTTCACAATCGGCCATGGTGGAGCCGCCAAAACCGCGGTTGATGACCACAGGCAACTGCCTGAAATCCTGCGCCATGCTGGTCCACATGCGTATGGTGGAACTGCCGACAAACAGCACACCATCGTTGGCAGGCAGTTTTTCGCGGTCGGCCGCTGCAAAAGCCGCTACGCTGCTCTGCCAGCGGCTGCTGACGGGTGATGTTGTTGGCGCTGCAGCCAGGTTGACCGGATTGGTCGGGCCGTTTTCTGCACCGGCCAGGCCACACGTGGTGGCCACAAGCAGTGCAAAAAACAGTCCTGTAGTGCGGCGCAAGTGGGTAGGGGATGAAAAACGGATGTTCATGAAAAAACCAGATGGCAAAACAGCTTTGAAGGCCATTTTGCCAATGGTTCCGCTCAGCGCTTGCCTGATTTGCCAGAAAACCCGGTTTTTATCCCAAATTGACCGGGACAAAAATCTTGTCGCTACCACGCAGAATCAGCAGCGCCACAGATTTTTCAGACTTGGCCACCGCCGCACGTACCTGCTCAACATTTTTAACCGGCATGCCGTTGATTGAAATCAGCACGTCACCAGACTGCACACCAGCCATGGCTGCCGCGCCGCTGGATTGCTGCACCAGCAAACCGCTGTCCACACCTGCTTCCTGTTTTTCATCAGGCTGCAGCGGGCGTAGTGCCAGGCCCAGTTTGCCCTGGTTCAGCGCCTCTTTTTTGCTGGCGATCTGTTCAGTCTTGTCACTGGCACTGGCCAGTCGGGCCGTCAGCTCTTTGGCTGCGCCCTGGCGCCATATTTCGAGCTTCACGCTGTCGCCCGGTGATGCCATGCCAATCACGGCAGGCAAGTCGCCAGACGAAACAATTGCCTGGCCGTTGACCTTGCGAATCACGTCGCCAGACTGCAGACCCGCCTTGTCGGCAGGGCCACCTTTTTCAACCGTGGACACCAGCGCACCCTCGGGTTTGTCGAGTTTGAAGGAGTTGGCAAACGCCTGGTTGACCTCCTGCACCGCAACACCCAGACGGGCGTGGTCAACCTTGCCAGTGGCCACAATCTGGTCCTTGATGCGGGCAGCCACATCAATCGGAATCGCAAACGACACACCCTGGTAACCACCACTGCGGCTGTAGATTTGTGAATTGATGCCGACCACCTCACCACGCGCATTGAACAGTGGCCCACCCGAGTTGCCGGGGTTGACAGCCACGTCAGTCTGGATAAACGGCACGGCACTGTCGTCAGGCAGGGAGCGGCCCTTGGCGCTGACCACGCCAGCCGTCACGGTATTTTCAAAACCAAATGGTGAGCCAATGGCCAGCACCCATTCGCCCACACGCAGCTCGCTGGTTTTGCCAATGCTGACCACGGGAAGGTCTTTGGCGTCGATACGAAGCACTGCAACGTCGGTTTTGGGGTCAGAACCCAGCACCTTGGCGCGGAATTCGCGGCGGTCGGTCAGCTTGACGCTGACTTCCCTGGCATCCTTGACCACGTGGGCGTTGGTCAGAATAATGCCGTCACTGCTGACGATGAAACCCGAACCCTGGCCGCGTGAAGGCGCTTCCTGCTGCGGCATGCCCCGACGCTGGTCCGGGTTCATGCCCTGGCCTTGTTGAAAACGGCGGAAGAATTCCAGAAACGGGTCACCAGAAAAAGCTTCTTCATCACCGTCGGCGCTGTTGCCGCTGTCTGCCACCTTGGTCGTGCCAGTCACACTGATATTGACCACTGCCGGGCCATAACGCTCGGTAATTTGCGGAAAGTCAGGCAAAGCCGTGCCTGAAGTGTTCAATACCGGGCTGAGCAAACCAGCGGCACTGCCTGATACCAGCGGTGCCGCGACAGACGGTGTGTGCAGTGCATTAAAAGCACCGACACCCGCACCACCAATGGCGCCCGCCGTCAGCAGGGCCACCACAAGAGAGGTATTTTTAAGCGCGCTGTAAGTCATGAAACTCATCCTTCATTAGTGTGTTGATCGGTTCGCCAGCAGTTTTGTTGCTGATGTCCGTAACTATGAGGATGCAGTCTTAGGCGGGGCTTAAGGTGCCGGTGTCTGTACCGGTGTCTGTGATCTTTATGCGAGGGCCTTCATCACTTGTCCGGCAGCACCACCACCGTCAGCCAGTAACCTGTCATCTGCTGTATGGCTTTGACAAAATTATCGAAATCCAGCGGTTTGGTGATGTAAGAGCTGCAACGCAGGTTGTACATCTTCCGGATATCGGCGGCTTCGTAGGACGTGGTCAGCACTACCACGGGCAGGTGGCACAGTGTTGCGTCACTGACGATTTCGGTCAGCACCTGATGGCCGTCCATCACTGGCATGTTCATGTCCAGCAAAATCAGGTCAGGCATCGGGACATCTGCATAAGGGCCCTGTTTACGCAGAAACTGCAGGCACTTTTCACCGTTGTCCACGTGGTGCAGATGGACCTTCAGATTGGACGAATCGAAGGCCTCCCGCGTCAGAAAAACATCGTCTTCATTGTCATCGACCAGTAAAAAATGCGCCAGACGGCTTTCAGAGAGAGATTTCAGCATCATGAATGCCACTTTCAGAAAAAAGTTCGGGAATCGTGAAGTAAAAGGTGCTGCCTTCGCCGGGAATGGATTCAACCCAAATGCTGCCGCCATGACGCTCCACAACCCGTCTGCACACCGCAAGCCCAATACCAGTGCCAGGGTAGTCGTTCTGGTTGTGAAGGCGTTTGAAAACTTCAAAAATGCGTTCGTGGTGCCGGGCTTCGATACCAATGCCATTGTCAGCCACTGAAACAAGCCACTCAGTCGCATTTTTTGATGATGACACATGAATGACTGGCGACCGTCCCCGACAGTATTTGAGGCCGTTACCCAGCAGGTTCAGAAAAAGTTGTACCAGTTGTGTGCGGTCACCCATGATGTCGGGTAGCGGGCCCAAGGTAATCACCGCCCCGGTTTCGTTGATGCTGCTGTCAAGCAGACTGATCGCGTCATTGACCACCTCTGTGCATGAAAGCGGCGCAAAGGGTTTGGCCTCCGAGTTGACTCGGGCGTAAGACAGCAGGTCCTCGGTCAGTTGCTCCAGCCGGGCGGTGGCATCAAGTGAGCGCTGGACCAAAGCCCTGGCCTTGTCGTCGAGTTTGTCGCCATGGTTTTTTCGGAGCAACTGCAAAAATCCGCCTATGGAACGAAGTGGTGTTTTCAGGTCATGCGAGGCGACAAACGCAAATTGCTGCAGATCAAGATTGCTGCGTTCCAGCGCTTGCTGCGTCTGCAGGCGATTGGTGATGTCACGCAGGATAAGGGTGTTGAGCCGGCTGTGGCCCTCAACATTGTGTGGAAAAGACAACTCCACCTGAAATTCTTCACCATTGCTGCGCGTGACCGTCGCAATTTTAATGGCGTCAAGGTCCCTGGTGCCAGCTTGGGGTGTTCGGTGCGATTTCAGCTGTACAGCAAAATCTGCCCGCAGGCGTTCCGGCACAAAACGCGAAAAACTGTTGCCAATGGCTGCTTCTCGGCTGCAGCCAAACATTTTCACGGCTGCCGAGTTGAACAGTACGATGCTCCAGTTGTCATCAAGAATGATGACTGCATCTGTTGCCGACTCGACAATGCCGCGCATTTGCGCGTCGCTGTTGGTCAGGGCCTGCCTGGCGGTGGTCAGCATGCCTGAAGCCCTGGTGATGGCTTGTCCAACTTCGTCAGCTTCACCTATGGGCAGCGGCGGCACCACCACTGCCTTTCCATAACCGAGCTGGCGCGCGGGCTGACTCAGATCCCGAATGGCCCGGGTAATGCGGCCACCAATGTAGTAAGCCAGCCCGGCGCAGCATAAAAAAAGCTGCGAACCCAGACCCAGTAGCCACCACATGGATTTGGAAAGCTCGGCCACAAGCGTATTTCGGGGGATGGATATGGCGACGCCCCAGCGTGATGTGGGCGAGCGTGTGAAAGCCGTGATGACCTCAACGCCAAGGTTGTTGATTGTCTCTACCGACCCTTCATCCGCTTGCTGCAGCGCCGCCAGCAGCCCTGGATTGACTTTTTTGCCAAGGAATCTGTCGACGTCGCCGTTTAAGGCCACAACGCTGCCCGCGCCGTCAAAAATTGCCACGTTCCGGTTGCCCGGGAAGCGCTGTTTTTGCAGGATTTTTTGCAAAGCGGCAGGCAGCAACACGGCAACCAGCGAATATACGGGTTTTTTGCCCTCAAACACCGGCACCGCCACATTGACAAGCGGTTTGCCCAGCACCGGTCCGGTGAACAGGTCTGAAATATTCGATTTTCCGCTGCTGATCACGTAATTCAACTGGGCTGTGTTGAGCGCCTTGGGCAGCGGCGTGCCCCAGGGACGGGCAGTGTTCACAAGCTGTTGGCCATTGGCCGCAATCAGTACGATATTGTTGACATGGTTGCGCTTCAGGACTTCGGTGGCCCTGTCATAAAAAGCCGCCATGTCGCCGTTTTTAAGTGCTACCGAGCTTGACAGCGTGTACATTGAGGTTTCGGCAGCAGCAAATTCTGAGTCCACAACGGCCACAAGGGCGCGCGCCGTGGAAAGTGATTCACGTACCAGTTTGGCGCGTTCGCTTTGATGGTCAAGGTAAACAAAAACAGCCGCCAGCAAAATGGCCGGAAACAGGCAGATGAGCACCAGCCCGATCAGGCTGGCACGTATGCTGATACGACCCGATTTCAAACCAGACCTTTTGTCATTGATCTCCCTCTCTACCCCATATAGCTGGTTGACCCGCCGAATGCTGCAGGCGGCAACTTAAAACCATGTTATTACGACGGCAAGGGCGATACAAGTGGGATTGCCCCATGCGTGGGCTGAAGCAGGGACAAACAAGCAGCCCTCACACCGGGGTTTGCCAAAGGCCTTTCGTCAGCCAGCCGCCGAAAACCGCAGATCCACTTTCAGCCCGCCCAGCCTGGCCGAATCGCCCAGCGAAATCACGGCACCGTGCCGTTCCACAATCGCCAGCCCCAGGCCGCTGCCAGGCTCCAGCCCCACATCACTTGCCCTGAAAAAACGGTCAAACACCCGGTTGCGGTCTTCAGGTGTGATGCCGGGGCCGCTGTCTTCTACCGTCAACACGATCTGCTGGCCGTCAGTCTGAACTGAAACATCGACCTGGCCCGAGTCGGGGGTGTATTTGACGGCATTGTCCAGCAGGTTGCGCAGCATCATGCGCAGGGCCTCTTTCTGGCCCTTGACCAGCCGTAGCGCCGCGCCGGGTGTATCAGCCAGGCCCAGGTCAA
This sequence comes from Pseudomonadota bacterium, assembly GCA_040384925.1. Taxonomy (GTDB): domain Bacteria; phylum Pseudomonadota; class Gammaproteobacteria; order Burkholderiales; family Burkholderiaceae_C; genus Polaromonas. The sequence goes on from JAZKIK010000492.1 coordinate 9,070, forward strand.
TGTGTTTGAGTGCCGCCTGCGGCAAGACATCGGCCACGGCAAGTTTGATGATGTCCTGCAGGTCAACTGTCGTGCTGGTGGACGCGGGCTGCCCGGTGCCTGCTTCTTCCCGTGCCAGTGTCAGCAATTGCTCAACCAGCCGGATCGCGCGGTCTATGCCCTGATTGAGGCGGGCTACACCAGCCTGGCGGACGGCCGGGTCGTCATCTTCGCTGCGACTGGTTTGCCGTAGCGACTGGGCCTGAAGCTTGATGGCGGTCAGTGGTGAGCGCAGCTCGTGCGCGGCATCGGCGACGAAGTTCTTTTGCGCATCAAAAGCCTGGCGCACCCGGCCAAACAACAGGTTCAGCTCATCAACCAGCGGCCGCACCTCGTCCGGCAAATCCTGGTTGTTCAGCGGTGAAAAGTCGTCTGCAGCCCGACCAGCCACCTGGCGGCGCGCGCGCTCGATCGGTGCCAGAGACCGGTTGATGACCCACCAGACGGCCAGCATCAAAAGCGGCGTCAGCAGTACAAAGGGCAGCACTGCCTTGAAGGCCAGTGCCTGCGCGCGTGCTGTTCTGGCGCTCAGGTCCTGGGCAATCTGCACGGTTTGCACCGGGGTCTGCAGCGAATAGACACGGTAGCGGTTGCCATGGGCTTCCACATCAGAAAACCCCAGCACGGCGCGCGGCAGGACGCGGTCGGTCAGGTCATAGACGCGCTCGAA
>JAZKIK010000492.1:9788-10098 GCA_040384925.1 Pseudomonadota bacterium
GTGCCGTCCTGACCCCAGATTTGCACATACAAGTCAAAACCCGCATCGTCCACACCTTCTTCTGACAGCCTGCCCATTGGCGCACCACTTCGCATTGAACGCGCCACCTGCTGCAAATGGTCGTCAAACATCGCATCAGCCTGCTGCAAGGCGCCGCGGTAGGCCGTGAAGGCCTGCAAAACTGCAGCCAGCAAGATCGCAATCAGCACAAAGCACAGCAAGCGCCCTTTGAGCGAATGGGAGTTGTAGGCTTTCATTGTTTGGGCACCAGATAACCAAGTCCGCGCACCGTCTGGATAAAGTCGTTGCC
>JAZKIK010000493.1:0-9562 GCA_040384925.1 Pseudomonadota bacterium
GTGTTTTGAAAAGCATAGATCCCAGCTACAAAATCAATCCCCGCAAGCCCTACCAAGCGATGGATGCTGACGGTTATGAGGTAGAACTGCTGGCAGCACCGAGTTGCCATCCCCTGCCAAAAGAAGAAGCCTTTGCGCCCACGCAAACGCTGATTGAGCAAGAGTGGCTGCTGCTGGGCAGCCCCGTCAGCGCTGTTGTAGCTACAGAGCGCGGGCGAGCTTGCCCCCTGACCGTCCCTGATCCGCGTTTTATGGGCCTGCACAAACTCTGGTTGGCAGACAAACCCGAACGCAATCCGGTCAAGCGTGACAAAGACCGTAGGCAGGGGGATGTCTTGCTCGACGCCGTGCGCCACTTTATGCAAGCCAGCCACCCAATGAATGTTGATTTTGTATTCGCCATTCCAGATGATCTGCGGCCAACCTTTGACCGATGGTGCGCAGCACGCCAGTTCGTTCCGCAACCATGACCTTGAGCCTTACCCATGCCCCCATAGGCGTTTTTGACAGCGGCGTAGGTGGCCTGAGCGTGCTCAAGGCGCTGCAGCCCGAAATGCCGCTTGAAAACTTCATCTACATTGCCGACAGTGGTCATGCGCCCTACGGCGAAAGGGATGAAGCGCATGTCATTGACCGGTCAAAAACCATTGCCGCCCATCTGGTCAGCCAGAACATCAAGGCGCTGGTGATTGCCTGCAACACGGCCACCGCGGCCGCCATCGACCTGCTGCGCGCTGATTACCCTGATTTGCCCATCATAGGCGTGGAGCCGGCGCTGAAACCCGCTGTGGCCCTGAGCAAAACTGGCCGAATAGGTGTGATGGCCACCCGCAGCACCCTGAACAGCAGCAAGTTCCGCGCACTGCTGCAGGCGCAGACAGGTATGGCCGGCTTTGTGGTCCAGCCCTGCGATGGCCTGGCCGACGCCATAGAACGCAGCGCCGGCACTGGAAACATTGAGGAGGCCATCGCCCTCTGCGCCCGCCACACCGGTGCAATGGGAAAATTTGGCCTGGAGAATGGCGAAATCGACACACTGGTGCTGGGTTGCACCCATTACCCATTTGTCAGCGAAAGTCTGGCAGCCCTGCTGCCGGAGGGTGTGCAACTGGTGGCAACAGGTGAGGCGGTGGCAAGGCAGGCCCGGCGGCTGGTGGGGGCTGGCGCTGTTGCTGCCGGCTTGGCCATATCCGTAGATTCAAACCCCGAAAAAGTAAAGCTTTTGACAACCGGTCAACCGCTGGCACTGCAGACAGCAGCCAGCCAATGGCTGGGTTTGCGCAGCGAAGTGGCTGCGCTTTCTTTTTGAGATGGCCGACCCAATGACCGAGCTGACTCTTTCCACACTCAGGCAGATGCTCAGGGACAGGCAGATGGTGGTATTGACCCTGGTGGGCTACTCTGGCGCCGGTTACGAACATCAGGAAACCATGCTTGAACATGCACGGCGAATTCTTGCAGGTGCAGACCCCGCCGTCACCCTGATCAATATCGGTGCCACCGCAGGAGGAATCGGTGCGGTCTACCCGATAGCCAAAAGCCTGGGTTTCACCACCCTTGGCATGGTCTCGACCCTGGCCAAAGTGCAGAATGTACGGATGTCAGCATATGTTGATCACATCATTTACATCGAGGACGAATGCTGGGGCGGCAGGCTTGCCGACAGTTCGGCACTTTCACCCACATCGGCTGCGATTGTTGAAATCAGTGAAGAATTGGCGGGTATAGGCGGAGGCGATGTGGCCAGAGACGAGCTGCAGGCGGCCCGGCTGGCTGGCAAGGCAGTCACATTCATACCGGCAGAGATGAATCATGAACTTGCCAGGACAAGGGCAAAAAGGCTGGGCCAGCCAGCTCCTGTGGAATTTAATGGATCAGCACATCGGGTATTTGTTGCGGCAGACTGATACTTTGCAATTGAAACCGGCTCCTGGTGTCTGATTCACCATCAAAACAATATAAGGGCCTGGACCAGTGAGTACAAATGCGGTACAGCCAGTGCCCAGGGGCCCCCCATCCCTACCTTCCCCCAAAAGGGGAAGGAGCAAAACCAAGGAATCAACTCAAGGTGCAGTCGCGGCAACCGCCTGTACCGGCTCCGTCCACCCCCCACCCAGCGTCTTGTACAAAGTCACCTGACTTTGCAGCTGCGCCAGACGGGTTTGCACCAGCGCCTGTTGCACGGTAAACAAGGATCGTTGGGCGTCCAGGGCGTCCAGCGAACTGGCAATGCCGTTTTTGTAACGCAGGTCGGCCAGTTTGAAGCGTACGGCCTCGGCGTTGGCTTGGGCCTGGGCTGCGCGCAGCTGTTCTCCGAGGGTGGCGCGGCCGGCCAGGGCGTCGGCTACTTCACGAAAAGCGGTCTGGATTGATTTTTCGTATTGCGCGACGGCTATGTCGCGGCTGGCCTTGGCCGCACCCAGGCTGGCCTGATTGCGGCCAGCGTCAAAAATTGGCAAGACCAACTGGGGTGCCAGGGTCCAGCCGTAGGAGCCGCTTTTGAACAGGTCTGTCAGGTGAGAGCTGGCGCTGCCCACGCTGCTGGTCAGGGAGATGCGCGGAAAAAACGCTGCCCTGGCTGCGCCAATATTGGCATTGGCGGCTATCAGCTGTTGTTCGGCCTGTTTGACATCAGGGCGGCGTACCAGCAGGTCAGATGGCAAACCAGCGGGCACGTCACGCATCATGGGCGCGTCGGCCAGGCTTTTTCCGCCTGGCAATGACAGCTCACCTGCAAGCGGCTGACCGACCAGCAAGGTCAGGGCATTGATGTCCAGGGCACGCTGGCGAACCTGCTGGGCCAAAGACAAGCGGGCGGCTTCAAGCAGCGATTCGGCCTGGCGCAAGTCAAGTTCAGACGTGACGCCATTGTCAAACCTCAGTTTTCCCAGTTTGTAGGATTCTTCACGTGTGCCAAGCGTCTGCTGGGTGATGGCCAGCAGTTCGTCATCGGCCAGCAGGCTCAGATAGGTGTTGGCTACGCTGGCAATCAAGCTGATCTGGGTGGTTTTACGGCCTTCTTCGGTGGCCAGGTACTGGGCCAAAGCCTGTTCTTTCAGGCTGGCGACCCGACCAAAAAAGTCGATTTCATAGGACGTGACGGCCAGACCAGCGGTGTAAGTGCTGGCTATAAAACTGTCGCCATTGCTGGCGCGCCCAGGCTGGCGTGAGCCGGTGGCGGCAGCATTGATGGTCGGGTACTGATCAGCACGTCTGATCTGGAACTGCGCCCTGGCCTGCTCGATATTAAGCACGGCCACACGCAGGTCGCGGTTGTTTTTGAGTGATGCCTCAATCAGCTGCCTGAGTTTGGCATCGCTGAAAAAGCTCTGCCATTCAATGTCGGCAGCTGGTGTGGCGGCAGTGTTGCCCGCCGCCGTGCCCAGCACCGGCCAGTCTGCAGCAACCGGGGCTGCAGGCCGCTCGTAGGTCGGCATCATCGAACAGCCAGCCAGCAAGGCGGCGATGCAGATGGCCGAGAGTTTGGGCAATGTGTTGATGGTTTTACGCATGTTTTTTCTCCTCGCCTGCTGAGTGGCCTTCATTGCCATCAATACCTGCGGCCCTGGCGTGTTCAGCATAAATCTGCCTTTGCCGCTCGCTGCCTTTGAAAAGGCCGCGCATCACCACAAAAAAGATGGGTACAAAAAACACAGCCAGAATGGTGCCGGTAATCATGCCGCCAATCACACCCGTGCCAATGGCGCGCTGGGCGGCAGAACCTGCACCAGACGCCAAAGCCAGCGGCAGCACACCGAGCATGAAGGCCAGTGAGGTCATGATGATGGGCCGAAAGCGCAAGTGAGCAGCAGCCAGCGCCGATTCAATGACACCCTTGCCCTGCGCCTGCAGGTCCTTGGCAAACTCGATGATCAGAATCGCGTTTTTGGCAGACAGGCCGATGATGGTGATCAGGCCCACCTGGAAATAAACGTCATTTGAATAACCTCGCAACAAGGTTCCGAGCAGCACCCCCAGCACACCGAGCGGCACCACCAGAATCACGGCCAGCGGAATGCTCCAGCTTTCATACAGCGCGGCAAGACACAAAAACACCGCCAGAATGGCAAAGCCGTAAAGGATGATGGCTTGTGAACCTGCCAGTTTTTCTTCGCGTGACTGGCCCGTCCATTCGTAGCCAAAACCGCTTGGCAACTGGCTGGCAAGTTTTTCCATTTCAGCCAGTGCAGCACCGGTGCTGTAGCCTGGTGCGGCAGAACCGCTTAGGCGCATGGCCGGATAGCCGTTGTAACGAACGGTCTGCATCGCACCCTTGACCCAGCGAGTCGTGGCAAATGCCGAGAACGGCACCTGCTGGCCCCTGGCATTGCTGGTGTTGATTTTGAGCAGATCGTCAGGCTGCATGCGCGCTGGCGCATCGGCCTGCACCACCACACGCTGCAAACGGCCCTGGTTGGGGAAATCATTGACGTAGCTGGAACCCAGGCTGGTGGACAGCGCCGCATTGATGGAATCAAAACTCACGCCAAGTGCGTTGGCCTTGTCGCGGTCGATATCAATTTGCAGCTGGGGCGCGTCTTCAAGCCCGTCTGGCCTGACCTGCGTCAATACCGGGCTTTTTGCAGCCATGCCCAGCAACTGGTTGCGGGCAGCCAGCAGCGCATCGTGGCCAGCAGCACCACGGTCTTGCAGCCTGAAGGTAAAACCCGAGGCATTGCCCAGTTCAGGAATCGGTGGCGGGCTGAGCGGGAAAACAAACGCATCACGAATGCCCGACAAGGCGCCAAATGCACGGCCTGCAAGGGCTTGCGCCGACTGGCCTGGGCCTTCACGTTCAGACCAGTCTTTCAGGGTGATAAAACCCAGCGCAGCATTCTGGCCCTGGCCGGAAAAGCTGAAACCTAGAACACCGACCATGCTTTGCACTTCGGGTTGCTTGAGCATGAAGGCTTCAACCTGCTCGATGACACCACGGGTACGCTCCAGCGTGGCACCGGGCGGCAGTTGGACATTGACCAACATCGTGCCCTGGTCTTCAGCCGGCAAAAAGGACGTTGGCAGACGTGTGTAAACCACGGCAACCACCGCAATAATGGCTGCATAGATGAACAGATACCGGCCCGCACGTTTCAACAAGCGGGCTACAAAACCTTCGTAACCTTTGGCAGTACGGGTAAAACCACGGTTGAACCAGCCAAAAAAGCCTTTTTTCGCATGGTTATGGCCTGCCTCGACCGGTTTGAGCAGGGTGGCGCACAGGGCTGGCGTCAAGGAAAGAGCCATGAATGCGGAGAACGCAATCGAAGTCACCATCACGGCAGAGAACTGCTTGTAGATATTGCCCACCGAACCGGCAAAAAATGCCAGTGGCACAAACACCGAGATCAGCACGACGGTCACGCCGATGATGGCCCCCGAAATCTGGCCCATGGCCTTGCGTGTGGCTTCCAGCGGCGCAAGCCCCTCTTCGCTCATGATGCGCTCGACGTTTTCAACCACCACAATCGCATCATCGACCACGATACCGATCACCAGCACCATGCCAAACATGGTCAGCACATTGATGGAAAAACCCAGCGCCAGCAGGGTTGCAAACGTACCCAGCAAGGCAATCGGCACCACGATGGTCGGGATGATGGTGTAACGGATGTTCTGCAAAAACAGAAACATCACCAGAAACACCAGTACAACCGCTTCAACCAGGGTTTCGGCCACCAGGCGAATCGAAATGCTGACAAACCTCGAGCTGTCGTATGGAATGGCGTAACTCACGCCCGGCGGGAAGTAGGTCTTGAGCTGCTCCATCTTGACACGCACGGCCTTGGCAGCGTCTAGCGCATTGCCACCTGGCGTCAGCTGCACACCGATACCGGTGGAAGCCTTGCCGTTCAGGCGGGCCGAGGTGGCATACGCCTGTGCACCCAGCTCGATCCGGGCGACATCTTTCAGGCGGACAGTGGAACCATCGGTGTTGGCACGAAGCACGATATTGCCAAACTGCTCAACACCCGAAAGCTGGCCATTGACGACTACGGTGGCGGCAATGCCCTGCCCTGCAACATTGGGCAGTTCACCAATCGTGCCCGACGCGATCTGGGCGTTTTGCGCCCGCACTGCGCTGGTGACATCAGCAGCGGAAAGGGAAAAACCGGCCAGCTTGGCAGGATCAATCCAGATGCGCATGGCGCGTTCAGTCCCGAACAGGGTGGCCTGGCCAATGCCTGGCAGACGCTGCAATTCAGGAATGACGTTGCGTGAGGCATAGTCGCCCAGCGCAATCGGGTCATATGCCGGGTTTTCAGACGACAGCAGCGTGAACAGCAAAAAGTTGGCGTTAGCCTTGTCTACCCGCACACCCTGCTGCGTAACGGCCGCCGGCAAACGCGGCGTGGCGCGTGACAGCCTGTTCTGCACATCGACCTGCGCCAGCGCAGGGTTGGTACCCGGCTCAAAACTCAAGGTGATATTGCCCGTGCCGTTGGCCTGGGTCACGGCTTCCATGTAGATCAGGCCAGGCGTGCCGTTCATTTCACGCTCGATCACGCTGAGCACACTGTCTTCAAGTGTCTGTGCAGAAGCGCCCGGATAACTGGCGGTCACCACAATCGATGGTGGTGCAACTGGCGGGTATTGTGCAATCGGCAACTGCGTTACCGCCACGCTGCCCATCACAATGATAAAAAGGGCAATCACCCACGCAAAAATGGGGCGATCAATAAAAAACTTGGCCATGCGTTCAGCTCCTTACTTTGCCGCAGCAGACGCTGGTGCTGCAGGGGCCACAGGGGCTACCGGCGCTGCACCTGCCGATGCGGCAGCGGCAGGTTTGGCCCCAGGCGCTTGCCAGGCCACGGGCTTGACTGTTGCGCCAGGCTGAAGTTTCTGGAACCCGTCAACCATGACTTTTTCACCGGCCTTCAAACCGCTCAGCACCACCCACTGGTTGCCTTTGGCCGAGCCGATCTTGACCGGGCGCGGGCTGACTTTGCCGTCTTCACCCACCACCATGACGGTGTCGCCCTGGGCCGTGCGTGTCACAGCCTGCTGGGGCAAGGTGATCGCATTGCTGGCCTGGGCCTGCTCCAGCCGTACACGCACATAAAGACCAGGCAACAGTTCACCGGTCGGATTGGGGACTTCGGCACGCAAGGTGATCTGGCCACTGGTTGAATCTACCGTCAGGTCAGAAAACAGCAAACGTCCGGGCTTGGCGTATTCAGTTCCGTCTTCAAGCACCACACGCACGCTGGCAGCCTCCAGGCCACTGGCCTGCTTGAACTGGCCACTGGCCATGGCGTTGCGAAGTTTCATTACCTCACTGGCTGATTGGGTGAAGTTGACATACATCGGGTCAATCTGCTGCACCACGGCCAGTTGTGTGGCCTCGCCCTGCCCGACCAGCGCACCTTCGGTCACCAGCGCACGGCCAATGCGGCCAGAAATCGGCGAGCTCACGGAAGCGTAACCCAGATTGATGCTGGCAGTCTGCACATTGGCCTTGGCTACAGCAACGTCGGCTTCAGCCTGCTTTTGGGCCGCCACGGCATTGGCATATTCCTGCTTGCTGACGGCATTGGCTTCAACCAGTGGTTTGTAACGCTCGGCCAGGGCGCTGGCCTGCGCCGCGTTGGCTTCGGCACGGGCCTGGCTTGCCCTGGCGCTGGCTGCAGCTGCCGCATAGGGTGCAGAGTCAATCGAGAACAGGGTCTGGCCAGCCTTGACATCACTGCCTTCACGGAACAGCCGTTTTTGCAAAATGCCGGCAGCCCGCGCCCTGACCTGCGCAACCCTGGAGGCTTCAAGGCGGCCCGGCAACTCGGTCAGCAGTCCAACATCACCCGGCGTGACAGTGACCACACCTACTTCAGCCGGTGGTGGACCGCCAGCGCCGGCAGCACCTGGTGCAGCCCCGCTCTGACTTTTTCCACAACCGGCAAGCAGCGCCGAACACAGCACAAAAATCAAAAGCTGTGGATAAGGCACACGCGCCGAGCGCACGGCAGCAGAAGAAAAAGTCGGGGTCAGACCAGGCATGGGCATGCTGCTTCCTTGGAGAAAAAGAGGTGCAGGAACAAAAGAGGAGGTACAGAACAATCAGAGTCTAAAAGACCGATGTACCGAGGCTAGGGTTTCTACTGATTTTTATATTTTACGTACATTTATGAATGTATATTTAAAAGTCCGCAGAATCACCCCACTGAAAGAAGAATTTGGCCCGCCGCACAAAAGAAGACGCACAACTGACCCGTCACAGCCTGCTGGACGCAGCAGAACTGCTGTTTCAGGCCCAGGGAGTGTCGCGCACTTCACTCAATGACATTGCCCGCCAGGCAGGTACCAGCAGGGGTGCCATCTATTGGCATTTCAAGGACAAGGCCGATCTTTTCAACGCCATGATGGAAAGGGTCACCTTGCCACTGGAGCAGGCTTTTCAGAATATTGGCCAGCAATCACCGTCCGAGCCGCTGGCACATGTTCGTGCTGCCATGCTCAAAGCCCTGCAACACATTGCCACGGACGCGCGAACCAGAAGGGTTTTTGAAGTGGCAACGCGCAAGATGGAATACCTTGATGAACTTCAGGCCGTGCATCTACGCCATCTGAGAGTGCGCAATGATTTTGTGGCACAACTGGAACAGGGGCTGAAGCTGGCAGCCACAGCACAGAAGCTGAACATGCCCGTTGCCACCACTCATGCAGCCCAGGGTTTGCACGCCATGGTCGACGGTCTGATCCAGAACTGGCTTCTGGATACACAGGCGTTTGACTTGAGAACCACCGGCGAACTGGTGATTGATGTGTACCTGAAAGGGCTGGGTTTCAGGCTCGATTGATGGGATGCGAAATCAGTTTAATGAAGATGACGCGGTTTGCGTCCACCGCCACCACCATGACCATTGCCGCCGGATGAGCCGCCCATGCCGCGTGGCGGCTGGCCAAGCTGCATGGAGTTGACCAGCGAGTCAAAACGCTGTTCAAACAATTTGTCCACGGCTGCAACCACCTCACCAAGCTCGGAGCCATCAAAATGGCGCTCCATCAAGCCAATCATGTCCTGCACCAGCAAGTCACGCTGCACCTGCATGATCGCTGCCGGTGTGGGGCCTACAAAATACATGGCGAAGTCATCACGGGCATCTTCACCTCCATCGTCTTCGTCGCCATCAAAGTCTGCATCGTAAAATGTGACTTCAATCGGTGCACCTTCCTGCGCCAGCTCATTCAGGCCCATGCACATTTCGTCAAGCGCCTGGCGAAAATCGTCGTCGCCCGGCACTGTCCAGCACATTTGCAGCAAATGCTTGTGAACATCAAACCGGATGCCCGGCTCTTCTTCATAAGCACTTTCGGCCGCGTCTGCCAATGATTTGGCACCGGAATACTTCCACAAAGGCTTCAAAGCCTCTTGCAGTTGCTCAAAAGTAACGTCCCCGCGCAAAGGCACCTCGCCATGCACATGGATCTCAAAAGGTGTGTTGTAACTAGGCATGAAACTATCTTAACCAGTTGTGGAGGGTGTGGCCAATCGCAATATGGACAAAAAAGCCATGGTGCCCGAGACCGGGATCGAACCGGTACGCCCGCTATTCACGAAGCGGCG
>JAZKIK010000494.1:0-1608 GCA_040384925.1 Pseudomonadota bacterium
CAAAAATCGACCTGCATGTCGATGACGATGAGGGCGGTGTTGTCTGGGCGCAGATTGCCATTCCAGGGCCAGGCATAGGGTTCGGCGTTTACAAACAGGGCAGCGGTCGTGGATTCAGTCGTCATGGTCAGCAACAATTAGCGATTGGAAGACAGCTCACCGGGTGTGCCCAGCGGCACGGTGCCGGGTTTGCAGGTCAGCACCAGAATCAAAAGCGTCAGCACATAGGGCACGGTATTGAACAGGTGGTAACCCCAGCCCACACCAACCGATTGCAGCGCGGGGCCAATGGCACCGGCACCACCAAACAGCATGGCCGCGCCCACACAGCGCAGCGGGCTCCAGCGCGCAAAAATCACCAGTGCCACGGCTATCAGGCCCTGGCCGCTGGAGATGCCCTCGTTCCAGCTGCCGGGGTAAAACAAGGTGAGCGACGCACCACCCAGCCCGGCAATGGCACCACCGGCTGCGGTGGCAGCCACACGGATGCCCGAGACTGAATAACCCAGGGCCCTTGTGGCATTGGCTGAGTCCCCTGCCATGCGCACCAGCAGGCCCAGACGGGTGCGAGCAAAACCCCACCACATGAAAACAGCCAGCGCCAGGCCAATCGGCACCAGTGCATTGACCTGCAGCGCGGCACGCACGGCTGATGAATCGCTCCAGTTGCCCAGATCAATCGACGGAATCTGCGGGGCCTGCGGCTGGATCAGCGGTTTGCCCAGGTAAAACGCCAGGCCGGTGCCCAGCAGCATCAGTGCAATGCCGGTGGCCACGTCGTTGACACCTTCAAGTGAACACAACAGGCCGTGCAAGGTGGCCAGCAGCGCTCCGGCCAGTGCGCCAATCAGCACCCCCAGCCAGGGCGAGCCGGTCAGGTAGGCGCCGCCAAACGCGGCCATGGCCGAGAGCACCAGCACACCTTCAAGCCCCAGGTTGATGCGGCCAGACTTTTCAGTCAGGCATTCACCCAGGCTGACAAACAGAAACGGGGCACCAACCCGCAAGGCGCCGCCCACAATGCCGGCGATCAGGGCAATCCACTGGTCTGCGCTCATACGACTTTTTCTCCCATGGCTATTTGCACATCAGATGGCCCTGCGGGCTTTACCAGTTTGGCAAAAACCGCCTTGAAGTCCACATTGCGCAGTGCTTCGCTGGCCAGAATCAAGACAAAAGCAATGCCCTGCAGCACCAGCACCGAGGCATCCGGCAGACCAAGACGGCGCTGCAGCAAACTGCCTGCTGCGCCAAAACCGCCAAACAGAATTGCCACGGGAATGATGGCCAGCGGGTTGTGCCGCGCCATGAAGGACACCAGAATGCCGGCATAACCGTAGCCGGCAATCAGCGAGGCATTGGCGTTGGTATGTACCGCCGCAACTTCAATCGCACCCGCCAGCCCGGCACCGGCACCGCCCAGCGCGCAGGCGGTGACGATGAGGCGCGAGGCGGGCAGGCCCATCAGTTGTGCGGTGCGCGGGTTGCCGCCAACCACCCGCATTGCAAAACCCGAGGCCGTCAGGCGCAGCCACAGGGCAAAACCCACACAGGCCAGCACACCGAGCACCAGGCCCCAATGCACGTCAGAGCCGCCAATGCCGCCTA
>JAZKIK010000495.1:0-319 GCA_040384925.1 Pseudomonadota bacterium
TTGGCGCGCCAGACAAGGCGAGACAACGCAGTGGGCTACTGCCCACAAGGCGGAGCAACGCCGTATGGCGCGGCAAGCACAGTGCCATCGGGTGCGTAGCGTTGTCACCAAACAGGTGAACGTCATCAAAGTGAAGAATGTCAATATTCATAAAGCTTTACCAAGGGTAACAAGCGGTCAACTGCGGTTTCTAGGTTAGGACAAGTCAAGTATGCGCCATCCACGCTCTGCGGCCAGCTTGCGCAGGCGTGCGTCGGGATTGGTCGCGACTGGGTGGGTGGCCTTTTCAAGCAGAGCCAGGTCGTTCATGGAGTCGGTA
>JAZKIK010000495.1:329-5891 GCA_040384925.1 Pseudomonadota bacterium
TGCCGCCAGCCATTGTTGAACCCGGGTGACCTTGCCTTCCCTGGCCGATGGTGTGCCCTTGATCTCACCCGTCAGCTTGCCATCTGCATCACGCTCCAGTTCAACTGCAATCAGCTCGGTGATGCCAAAAGCCGTGGCAATCGGCCTTGTCACAAACTCGTTGGTGGCAGTGACGATGACCAGCTCATCCCCAGCCTGCCGGTGACCGTCAACCAGCGCCAAAGCCTGCTTTTTAATCGCTTTTTGCACGATTTCATTCATGAAGCGGGCATGGGCAGCCATCGATTCAGCAGCGCCCTGCTCGCGGATGGCCTGTGTGGCAAAACGCACATAGTCATGTATATCAAGCGTGCCGGCGCGGTAGTGCTCAAAAAACTCTGCGTTGCGGCGTTTGAACTCGGTGGCGTCACACCAGCCCAGCGCAATCGTGAACTCGCCCCACTCAAAGTCCGAATCAATCGGAATCAGGGTGTGGTCAAGGTCAAACAGGGCGATTTTTCTTTTGTTTGTCATCGTTGTTGTTCGGCTCATTCGTTCTCCAGCATGGCCTTGATCAGCGGAATCGTGATGGCGCGCTGGGTTTGCAGTGCATAAGCGTCGAGTTTGTCGAGCAGTTGCATCAGGCTGCTGAGGTCGCGTGAAAAGCGCCGTAGCATGAAGTCCATGGCTTCATCACTCAAAAACACACCACGTGCATCGGCTTCTCGCCGCAGCACGGAGCGCCTTTCGGGCTCGGTCAGGGCCTGCAATTCGAAAATATGGCCCCAGCCTAGCCGGGTGCGCAAATCCTCACGCAAGGCCAGGTCGGCCGGTGGCAGATTGCCAGCCGCCAGCACCCAGCGCGGCTGGCCATCGGCAGAATTCAGGGCGTTGACAAACCAGTTGAAAGCCATTTGCTGCTGTACAGCGGTGTAAAGATGGCATTCGTCCAGAATCACTGCGGCCCAGGCTTCGTCGTACTCTGGCGGCTCGATGACCGAGGCGTCCATCCAGCCGATGCGGGCACCCTGCTCGCGGATGATTTCGCCAACCGCCTTGAGCAGATGGGTCTTGCCGCTGCCCGGCCCGCCCCACAAATAGGTAGGCACAGGCGAGCGCAAGGTGTTGCCTGCCCACAAGGCCAGGTGTTTGACAGCTGCTTCGTTGGGCCCGGCAAAAAAATTGCCCAGGGACGGAACCGAAGCCAGCCCGATATCGAGTGCGATCTGTTTCATGCCCGCCATAACATCCTCCGCCTATCCATCAAATCGACCACATCCATCAACCTCTGTAAAGTTTGCTGGAAACATAATGCTGCTTCACGCGCCGCACCGCCACCAGCAGCACGGCACTGGCAGGCAAGGCCACCAGCACACCGACAAAACCAAACAGCTGGCCAAAAGCCAGCAGGGCAAAAATCACTGTCAGCGGGTGCAGGCCAATACGCTCGCCAACCAGCCGGGGCGTGAGTATCAAACCCTCAATCACCTGACCTATGCCATACACCACGGCCACCATCACCAGCGCCTTGATCGACGCAAACTGCAACAATCCGGCCAGCACAGCCAGCAGCAGCCCGATGCCAAAGCCGACATAGGGAATAAACATGGCCAGGCCGGTGAATATGCCGATCGGCAGCGCCAGGTCCAGCCCGAACAGGGCCAGGCCCAGGGCGTAAAAAGCCGCCATGACCAGCATCACCAGCAGTTGGCCACGCAGGTACTGGCCCAGCACCGAATCGGCATCGTCGGCAAAGCGGTCAAACGAGGCACGCATGGGTGTGGGCACCAACTCCAGCAGCACAGCTACAAACCGGTCCCAGTCCATCAGCAGGTAAAACAGCGCCACTGGTACCAGCACCACATTGCCAATCAGCGTCAAGGCCAGACTGCCGCCCAGCTTGAGCGAGGACAAAAGCTGACCCAGGGCATCTTCATAATTGGCGTTGAGGTATTTGAGGACAAAAACCTTGATGCTGGCACCATCAAGCGCCACATGGATGCCAAACTGCGCCAGCCAGGGCGACAGGCCAGTGCTCAGCCTGTCGGCCAGCAGTGGCACCTGCTCGCGCATCAGGGGCAGTTCCTTGGCCACAATGGGCACCACCAGCAGGGCCAGGCCCAGGACAGTCATTATGAAAAGCAGCTCGACCAGTATCACAGCCAGCACCCGTGGCATGCGGCCATTGCCCAGGCTGTCAAGTTTGTTGACCAGAGGCGTCAGCGCGTAGGCCAGCACGGCTGCAATCACAAAGGGTGTCAGCACCGGGCCCAGCAACCACAAGGCCAGCACCGTCAGCGAGGCAATCAGGCACCAGGCAGACGCGCGTTTTTGGGTGGAGGTAAATTGCATGAAAAGCTGGGTTGAACGGTGCGAAAACGACTTGCAGGCACCTGAAACGGACGCGTGGGCAGAGCCTTTAGAATCGACACTTGATTCTATCGGGCTTGCAGCGCCGTCAAAAACCGCACAAAAAGCCCGCCATACCAGCCCCTACACGCCTGAACAAGGCCTTCAACATGACGAATTCCCCTCTCTCCTACAAAGACGCTGGCGTTGACATTGACGCCGGTGGTCGCCATGAGCGTCAATGACGTTCTGGTGCAAGGCGCAGAACCGCTGTTTTTTCTGGACTATTTTGCCTGCGGCAAACTTGACGTGGATACGGCGGCAGCTGTTGTTGGCGGCATTGCCAGGGGCTGCGAGTTGAGCGGCTGCGCGCTGATTGGCGGCGAAACTGCTGAAATGCCTGGCATGTACCCCGCAGGTGAATACGATCTGGCCGGTTTTGCCGTCGGCGCGGTCGAAAAATCAAAAATCCTGACCGGCAAGGATGTGCTTGCCGGCGATGTGGTGCTGGGCCTGGCCAGCAGCGGTGTGCATTCCAATGGCTTCAGCCTGGTGCGCAAGTGCATAGAACGCGCAGCCAGCGAACTGCCAGCCACGCTGGACGGCAAACCGTTCAAACAGGCACTGATGGAGCCCACTCGCCTGTATGTCAAAAACGTGCTGGCCGCTCTGGCTGTTCACCCAATCAAGGCGCTGGCCCACATCACCGGCGGCGGTTTGCTTGAAAACATCCCGCGTGTCTTGCCTGAGGGCACCGCCGCTCACCTGAAAAAAGGCAGCTGGCCACAAACCGAGCTGTTTGCCTGGCTGCAAAAAACTGCGGGCATTGAGGACTTTGAGATGAACCGCACCTTCAACAACGGCATTGGCATGGTGGTGGTGGTGGATGCCGCCAATGCGCAGGCCACCGCCCAAAGCCTGCGTGATTCCGGTGAAACAGTGTATGAAATTGGCGTAATTGCAGCGCTTGGCGACGGTGCCGCTGTGACGGTAGTGTGAAAACCATGTCCTGATTTGATCGGTATCAGTCCGCCGGCGAGCGGACTGGCCGATCTGCGGCAAGCATGATCAAAGGCTTCTGCACCAGGAGCCTGAACCATGAAAAAACCGCCTGCCGCCGCCACTTTCAGCGATTTGAGTCTTTTGACAACGATTTATAGTCCGCAAAAGAGACTAAAAGAAGAAAAATTACGCGAACACAGCCAAGAGATAGCCACAATCGGTGCATGAGCAGTAGCCACCCCATGCTGGTATCCATTCTTGTATATGACGCTGTAGAGGCGCTGGACTTTGCCGGCCCCTATGAGGTTTTCACCACGGCCAGCCGCATGTTTGGCCGCAAAAATCCCGGAATTCCTCCCATTTTTGACGTGGCCAGTGTGTCACGCGATGGCAAACCGGTGCAGGCCAGGGCTGGAATGAGGGTTTTGCCCGACTTCAGTTTTGACACCTGCCTGCCTTGTGATGTGCTGATCGTGCCTGGTGGCGTGGTTGATGCCGCAATGGAATGTGTGGCCACCCGCGACTGGATTGCCCGCAGCACGGCACAGGCGCGTTTTACGGCATCGGTCTGCACCGGGGTTTTTCTCCTCGCCAACAGCGGTGTGGTGCGCACTGAAAACGTCACCACCCACTGGGAAGACCTTGCCGACCTGCGTTTGCGTTTTCCGGCACTCAATGTGGTGGGTGGCCCGCGCTGGATTGACACGGGCCGCATCATCACCTCGGCCGGCATCAGCGCCGGCATTGACATGAGCCTGCACCTGGTCGAACGCCTGGGCGGCAAGGCGCTGGCTGAACGCACAGCCCAACAAATGGACTACCGCTGGGCCATGGACGATGGGCTCTGAGCCGCTTGCAGCATCCACAGCAGCTGTAAACGCCATTACCCCACCGATTCAGGTTCTGTTTGCCCTGCTGCCCGACAGCCTGGTGCTCGACTGGGCCGGTCCGGCTG
This sequence comes from Pseudomonadota bacterium, assembly GCA_040384925.1. Taxonomy (GTDB): domain Bacteria; phylum Pseudomonadota; class Gammaproteobacteria; order Burkholderiales; family Burkholderiaceae_C; genus Polaromonas. Next base: position 4,615 of record JAZKIK010000495.1, read on the forward strand.
AAGCCCTGCGTATTGCCAACCAGGTTCTGGCTGCGCAGGGTTTGCCGCCACGGTTTGCGCTTGGTTTTATCAGCCCCTGCGCCAGCGCTGTCAGCTCTGTAGGCGTGAATCTGGCGGGCCTGGCACCATTGCCGGACAAATTTGATCGCCCGACCTGGATAGTTCTGCTGGGTTTGCCAGGACGCACGATTGATATTGACAACAATGCAGCCAGGTCCATGCTGCACTGGCTGCGCGGCCTGCGGCTGGCAAGCGGGGAGCTGGAACTGGTCACCGTATGTGCCGGATCGGTGCTGGCAGCACACGCGGGGCTGCTGGCCGGCCGGCGTGTGACCACCCATCACCATCATCTGCAGGAACTGCAGGCGGCTGAGCCGGCATGCAAACTGCTGGCCAACCGGGTGTTTGTTGAAGATCCGCCCATCTACAGCAGCGCTGGTGTCACCACGGGCATCGATTTGATGCTGCACCGCATCAACACGGTTTGCGGCCCTGTGGTGGCGGCGCAGGTGGCCCAGACCATGGTGCTAGCCTTGCGGCGCGGGCCACAAGACCCTGAGCTGTCACCGTTTCTGGACTACCGCAAGCATCTCAATGCAAGCGTACACCGGGTGCAGGATGCAGTCAGCCAGCAACCGGCACATGACTGGAGTGTGCCCAGCATGGCCGCAGTGGCACACACTTCGGCACGCCATTTGACCCGCCTGTTCATGGAACACGCCGGTGTGGCACCTCTGCACTACCTGCGAAAAATCCGTCTGGCCGTGGCACAGGCTGCCCTGGAGTCAGGCCGCAACGTCACGCAGGCCGCAGAAATGGCCGGTTTCAGCTCGGACACCCAGTTGCGTCGCGCCTGGCATCAGTTTGGTCTGACCGGTACACCGTCTCGTTTTTAAGCAGATTACTATAATTTTTATAGCGACTCATACTCACACAGATTACACATCAAGACTGATTGATCAATACGTTGGCGAAGACCCGTCAAAAAATGAGGGCAACGGGTGACCCGGATATTTGTTGGACATTTGATTTGTTTTGTATCAAACTGTGCCTTTTTGCATCAGCCGTTCCGCTTTGGTTCGAAACAATTTTCAGAGTCCCGCCGCGCAGGAGCTTTCATGCCAGTTATCGCAGTCGTCAACCGAAAAGGAGGCAGCGGCAAAAGCACGCTGGCCGCACATGTGGCGGCATGGGCGTCGCGTCAGGGCAGCGCGGTCATGCTGGGTGATATTGACCGCCAGCAGTCGGCAAGGGCCTGGCTCAAGCGCCGCGACCCG
>JAZKIK010000495.1:5901-9357 GCA_040384925.1 Pseudomonadota bacterium
GTTCCTTTCCGGTCACTGGATCGGGAATCCGCCAGAGCGGCTCGCCTTGTGCCTTCCCTCGGAAAGCCTCCTCGAGGCCAGCCTTATCGCTGCCGCAATTCGACCCATCCCAGAACTCGAAAAGGTCGCCCAGCCTGCCTTCCATCGCACCGTGGGCGCTGGATCAGAAAAATTTGCTGCGGGTACCGCCTGGCATTTCCCACGTGGTGCTGGACACACCCGGCGGCATGCATGGTTTTGAACTGGCGCGGGTGGTGATGTTTTCTGACGCCATCATCATGCCGGTCTGCAATTCGGTCTTTGACCGTGAATCAGCCGCCGCCTGTCACGCCGAACTGATGACCATGCCGCGTATTGCCAGTGGCCGCTGCAGGCTGGTGACTGTGGGCATGCGTATTGACGGCAGAACTCACGCGCTGCAGTCGCTCAAGGAATGGTCAGAGTCGCTGGGCATCACTTTTTTGGGTGCCTTGCGTGAAAGCCAGTTGTATGTGCGCAGCCTCGAACACGGCATGACAATTTTTGATTTGTCACCCAAACTTGCGGCTTTTGACCTGCAGCAGTGGCAACCACTGTTGCAATGGCTGCAACCGGTGCTTTATCCACCGCAGGCTGCCAACGATTCAAGCCACTCCCCCGGCAGCACCAGCGTGACAGCCAACCCACGCCTGCCTATTCTGACCAGCGCAAGGCTCAGCAGGCAGGCTGAACCGCTCAGGCAGATGCAGGCTTCGGCATCAGGCCACCAAGCCATGACAAACAAACATCTGGCACTTCAACCAAATGCCCAAACCAGCGTACAGAGCAGTCTGAAATTGCCGTCTTTTTTAAAACAGGCGAATCCGGCCTGAGCTTTTGCCTGGCATGCAGCCGGGCAGGCCCAAAAAATCAGTCGCGCAGTCTGGACAAACGTTCGGCCACATCGTCGAGGTCCAGTGCGTCCTCGGCATGCGCCAGGTATTTTTCAAGATCAGGCACGGCGCGCTCGGCCTTGCCCTGCATGGCCCAGGCCAGGCCACGGTCGCGGTATTCATCCCAGGCATCGGGCTGCAGCACGATCAGCCGGTCTTCAACAGCGATCAGGCGCTGCCAGTCTTCCTGGGTTTTGTGGATGTCTTTCAGGTTGCGAAGCATGCGGCCAATGATTTCGCGCGATGACGCTGACTGCAGGTAAAGCCCCATGGGCATTTCAAACTCTTCATCCAGCGCGCTGGACCGCCTGAAGGGTTCGAGCCGCTCCGAGAGTTCTTCACGGCTGAGCGACTGGCCACTGAAAGGATCAATCACCACCTGGCCTTTGGGCAGATTGACCTTGACCATGAAATGCCCAGGAAAGGCTACCCCACGCGCATTCAGGCCCAAACCATCAGCCAGTTCCAGCCACAACACGGCCAGGGTAATCGGAATGCCGCGCCGGGTTTTGAGCACCGCATTGAGGTAACTGTTGTCGGGGTCGTAATAGTCATTGATGTTGCCGCCAAAGTTCAAGTCCCTGAAAAAGAACTGGTTCAGCGTCCGCAGTTTTTGCAGCGCCGGGGCGTCAGAGGGCAAACGGCGTTTGACGCGGGCCTGCAGCTGGTCAATATCACCCAGAACCTGCTGCACATCAAGATCAGGGTATTCGTCCTGGGCCAGACTGATCGCCGCCTCCAGCAGCGGGAAGTGTTCATCACTTTCAACCAGGCTGGAAAAGTATTGCAAGGGAGACGGTACGGCCAGATTTAATTGCATGGCCTTACTTTCTCACAAATTTGCTGGCCTATGCTGTGGTGAATACGCTATCCGTAGCGCCGCCAAAGGACTTAGCACCGCCAGTCTGTGCCAAAAAGCACAAATCAGCGGCGGATCAACTGCCGCAGCTTCAGGCCAGAAAGCGCAAGCGCCACAAAATAAATAGCTGCCGATGCAGCCAAAACCAGAGCAAGCAGCCCAATTCTTTGTAGATATGCGGATTTGAGACCAAGCCAGTTGATATGTTCGGCAGACCAGAGCAGAACCGCCGCCAGAATCATGCTGGCTCCCAGCACCTGGGCAAAAAACACCACCCAACCCGGCGCAGGCTGGTAACTGCCGCGCCGGATCAAGCCAATCAGCAAACACAGGGCATTGATCAGCGCGCCAATGCCAATGGCCAGCGCCAGCCCGGCATGCTGCAGACGTGGCACCAGGGCCAGATTCAGCAGCTGGGTAATGACCAGCACCATCACTGCAATCTTCACGGGTGTCTTGATGTCCTGACTGGCATAAAACCCCGGTGCCAGTACCTTGATGGCCACCAGTCCGAGCAAACCGGCACCATAACCCATCAGCGCCGTGGTGGTCTGCTGCACATCACGGTCGGTAAATGCGCCGTAGTGGTAAAGCGTGGCTACCAGCGGCTCGGAAAAGGTCAACAACGCTGCCGCACAGGGCAAAGACAGCACCACCACGATTCGCAAACCCCAGTCCAGCATGGCCGAATATTTTGCTGCGTCATTGGCGGCCTTGGCGGCCGACAGCTGAGGCGTCAGCACCACACCAATCGCCACGCCCAGCATGGCGGTCGGGAACTCCATCAGGCGGTCGGCATAAGTCAGCCAGCTGACACTGCCGGGCGTCAGATGCGAGGCAATCTGTGTATTGATCAGCAATGAAATCTGCGCCACGCTGACCCCCAGCAGCGCAGGCACCATCAGTTTCGCTATGTTTCTGGTGGCCTGATCTGCCCATGCCGCCTTCACAACAGCCGGGGTCAAGCGGATTTTTGGCAGCAAACCCAGCCTGGACAGTGCAGGCACCTGCACCGCCAACTGCAATGCGCCACCGGCCATCACCCCGATACCCAGCGCAAAAACCGGCTCAATGCCAAGCGCGCTGAACCACGGCGCACCCAGCCAGGCCGCAGCAATCATCGCCACATTGAGCAATACAGGCGTCGCCGCAGGTACGGCAAACCGCCGCCAGGTATTCAGCACACCCGACGACAAGGCCACCAGCGACATGAATCCAATGTAGGGAAACATCCAGCGTGTCATGTAAACCGCAGCCTCGAACCCGTTCGGGTCCTGCTTCAGGCCACTGGCCATGGCCCAGACCAGAAAAGGCGCGGCTGCCACACCCAGCGCACAGGTCAGCAGCAAGACCAGGGTCAAGAGCGTAGCCACCCGGTCAATCAGCAGTCTGGTTGCCTCCTCACCCTGCTGCTCCTTGGCAGCAGCCAGCACAGGCACAAAAGCCTGGCTGAAAGCCCCTTCAGCAAACAGCCGCCGAAACAGGTTGGGAATACGAAACGCCACATTAAAAGCATCCGTCATGGCACTCGCGCCAAAGGTGGAAGCAATCAACAACTCACGCACCAGGCCAGTGATGCGGGAAAGCAGCGTGAACAGAGAGACAGTGGAGGCAGATTTGAAAAGTGACACAGAGGGAGTTTAGCCCCCACGGTTGCTCACTTCGTGTAGCGCCCTGCCCCCCCCG
>JAZKIK010000496.1:0-15592 GCA_040384925.1 Pseudomonadota bacterium
CAGCCCTCTCCCAGAGGGAGAGGGGGCAAGAAGGGTCCGTTCCGCTCGTAGGGCTTTGCAGTTACATTTTTTATATCACACCACTCCCTTGTGCCAGCCAAGCGGACACATTTAGCTATTATTTACATAGCAAATCCAGAATATTCAAACCACCAGCAAACCACTGTGCGCAGCCGCATGGCGCAACCAGGCGGCGTCTTGCGCCATGGTCAGGGCGGCGTCCAGCGTACGGGAGTTGCGGCCTGCAGCCTGAACCATGAAACCAATCGCCGTGCGTACTTCAGGGCTGACCAGCGGCAGGGCTTCCAGTTCCCGGTAACCACGCACGGCGCTTATCAGGGCACCCGGCAGCACGCTGCAGACATCACCCACCACCACACTGAGCGCAAGTGTCATGATGGAGTTGGTTTCAATCGCCGGTTTGACAGCCACACCAGCCTCTGCAAAGGCCGCATCAACAATGGTGCGGTTATGCATTTCGCGTGTCAAAAGGCACAGGGGCAGGCTGGCAGCCTCCAGCCAGCTGACTTTGGGGCCGATCTGCATGTGCTCCGAATGGGCGCTCGCAGCCTTTCGCAGCAAAAAATAGTGCTCTACATATTGCGGTACATGGTGCAGGCGCTGCCCGCGCCTTGAAAGCCTGTCGGTGTAACCCAGCCCCATGTCCAGCGCCAGGCTTTCAAGGCCGGTTTCAAGCTCTGAAGAACTCAGCGAACGCACAATCGGCGAAATGCCGGGGTGTCGTGCCCGCAGCATGGCGGTAAAGCGCGCCGCTACCGGCATGGCCGTTGGCACGGCGCCAATGGTCAACACACCCTGCGGCCGGCCGGCCACGCCGTTCAGATCCTGTTGCAGCAACTCACGTTCGTGCAACATGCGCTGGGCGCTGGCCAGCACTCTTTCACCTTCAGGTGTGAAGCCGCCAAAAGACCGGCCACGTTTGACAATCGCAATGCCAAACTCTTCCTCCAGTGCCCGCAGCGCATTTGACAGCGCCGGTTGTGTGATGTGGCAGGCCAGCGCCGCGCGGCCAAAGTGTTTGTGTTCGTCCAGCGCGGCCAGGTAGCGCAGCGAGGCCAGCAGGTTCATCTGTCAGTCTGCTCAGGTATCTTTTGAAATCTTGATGGTCGGGAACTTGGCTGAAAAGTCCTTGGACTTGGCCGCCACGGTAATGGCCACCTTGCGCGCCACAGCCTTGTAGATGCCGGCGACTTCACCATCCGGGTCAGCCACCACCGTGGGCCGGCCATTGTCGGCCTGCAGGCGGATCTGCATGTCCAGCGGCAGGGCACCCAGGTAGTCCATTTTGTATTCGGCAGCCATTTTTTTGCCGCCATCCTCACCAAAAATATGCTCGGTATGGCCACATTTGCTGCAGATATGTACCGCCATGTTTTCAACAATGCCCAGAATCGGCACGCCCACCTTTTCAAACATCTTGATGCCTTTTTTGGCGTCCAGCAGCGCGATGTCCTGTGGAGTGGTGACGATGACTGCACCCGTCATGGGCACACGCTGGCTCAGTGTCAGCTGGATGTCGCCGGTGCCGGGCGGCATGTCCACAATCAGGTAGTCCAGGTCTTTCCAGTTGGTCTGGCGCAGCAGTTGCTCCAGCGCCTGGGTCGCCATGGGGCCGCGCCAGATCATGGCTTCATCCTGCGCCACCAGAAAACCAATCGACATGACCTGAATGCCATGGTTTTCCATGGGTTCCATGTTTTTGCCGTCAATACTTTCAGGCCGCCCCTCAATGCCCATCATCATGGGCTGGCTGGGGCCGTAGATGTCGGCATCGAGCAAACCCACACTGGCACCCTCGGCCGCCAGCGCCAGGGCCAGGTTGACAGCCGTGGTGCTTTTGCCCACCCCGCCCTTGCCCGAAGCCACGGCAATGATGTTCTTGACATTCGGCAAGAGCTGCACACCACGCTGCACGCTGTGGCTGGCGATTTTGGTGCTGACGTTGACCGAAACATTATCAACCCCGGCCACACTTTTTGCTGCGGCAATCAGGCTTTTGCGGAATGCCGGAATCTGGCTTTTGGCCGGATAACCGAGTTCCACGTCAAAGGCCACATCACCATCGGTGATCTGCAGGTTTTTGATGGACTTGCTGCTGACAAAGTCTTTTCCGGTGTTGGGGTCAACAATGGGTCTGAGCGCTTCAATAATCTGATCTTGCGTGGGCATGTTCAACTTTCCTGATAGGCCGCCAGTGTAGCCAAGACACCTAAAATGGCAGATTGCCATCAAAAGAAGCACTACAGATGACCCGTAATCTTTTTGTCACCACCGCCCTGCCCTATGCCAATGGCAAGTTCCACATTGGCCACATCATGGAATACATCCAGGCCGATATCTGGGTGAGATATCAAAGAATGCAGGGCAATGAGGTCAACTTTGTAGGCGCCGACGACGCCCACGGTGCGCCCATCATGATTGCGGCCGAAAAAGCCGGCAAGACGCCGCAGCAGTTTGTGGCCGACATTGCTGCAGGCCGCAAGGAATACCTCGATGGTTTCCACATCAGTTTTGACAACTGGAGCTCCACCGACTCGCCGGAAAACCATGAACTGGCCCGGCAGATTTACCGCGACCTGCGTGACAACCCTGAAGGCTCGCTGATTGAAACCAAAACCATAGAGCAGTTCTTTGACCCGGAAAAGAACATGTTTTTGCCTGACCGCTACATCAAAGGCCAATGCCCAAGATGCGGTGCCAAGGACCAGTATGGTGACAACTGCGAGGTTTGCGGCGCGGTTTATGCACCGACTGACCTGATCAACCCGTATTCAGCCCTGTCAGGTGCCACACCGGTGCTGAAAAATTCGGAGCACTTTTTCTTCAGGCTGTCTGACCAGCGTTGTGTGGATTTTCTTGAAAACTGGACACAGGACGGCAAACTGCAGCCCGAAGTCGCCAACAAGGTCAAGGAATGGTTCAGTGTTCGCACCAATCCTGACGGTACACAAAGCGAAGGCCTGGGGGACTGGGACATCAGCCGTGATGCACCGTATTTTGGTATCGAGATTCCCGACGCACCGGGCAAATACTTTTATGTCTGGCTTGATGCACCTGTGGGTTACCTGGCCTCACTGAAAAACCTGCTCGGCAAACGTGGCCAGGACTACAATGCCTACATGGCCGACCCCAGCCTGGAGCAGTATCACTTCATCGGCAAGGACATCGTCACCTTCCACACCCTGTTCTGGCCGGCCATGCTGCATTTCAGCGGCCGCAAGACGCCCAACAACGTGTTTGTGCACGGCTTCTTGACGGTGAATAATGGCGAAAAGATGAGCAAAAGCCGCGGCACCGGCCTGGACCCGCTCAAATACCTGAACCTGGGCATGAACCCGGAATGGCTGCGTTATTACCTGGCGGCCAAACTGAATTCACGCAATGAGGATATTGACTTCAATGCTGATGATTTTCTGGCGCGGGTGAATTCGGATCTGATTGGCAAGTATGTGAATATTGCGAGCCGGGCGGCCAAATTTTTGCCGGATGGCAAACTGGTGGCATCAGCAGAAGACTCGCACATAAAAAGCCCCAACCTGTTGAAGCTGGTCGCAGAGTATTACGAGCAACGTGAGTATGGCAAGGCACTGCGTGAAATCATGAGCTTTGCCGACAATGTGAACTCGCGGTTTGACTCGGCAGCGCCATGGAAACTGGTCAAGGAAGGAAAAACCGACCTGGCAGCAGAAAAAAGCTCGGAAGCCATACAGATGTTCAGGGTCATGACGGCTTGCCTGAAGCCAGTGATGCCAGGAGTAGCAGTGGCCGTTGAAGCATTTTTGCAGATAGCTCCGCTGGACTTTGAAAATGCCGAAACACCGCTGCCGGCAGGTCATCAGATTGGAAGCTACCAGCACCTGATGCAACGCGTCACCCCAGAACAACTCGAAGCCTTGTTTGAGCCTCCTGCGCAGCAAGCATCTGCACTGCCAGCGGCAAATTCAGCAGCAGTGGCAGAACCAGCAGCAGAAGCCACCATCCCTGGCGGCGAAGCCCTGGCTCCGACCATCACGATTGACGACTTTGCAAAAATCGACCTGCGTATCGCAAAAATCGTCAATTGCGAAGCAATCGAAGGCTCGGTCAAGCTGCTGCGCCTGACGCTGGATGTGGGCGAGGGCCGCATGCGCAATGTCTTCAGCGGCATTGCCAGCGCCTACAAACCCGAAGACCTGATCGGCAAACACACGGTCATGGTGGCCAATCTGGCGCCACGCAAGATGAAATTCGGTATCAGCGAAGGCATGGTACTGGCCGCCAGCCACGCCGACGAAAAAACTGAAGCAGGCATTTATGTGCTGGAGCCGGTAGCGGGTGCCACGCCGGGAATGCGCGTTCGGTAAAACTGCAGAAAATTCTGGAGTTAAAAAAGTAAGGAGTTTGACTTCTCCTTACTTTTAACCCACACTTACCAGACTCACCCAAGGAGTCAAACATGGACGACATTCTCGAAACCGAAGCCACCGTCACCAGCAAGGGGCAAATCACCCTGCCTGCTGCGCTGCGCGCCAAACTGGGTCTGACGGAAGGCTCGAAGGTCAAATTTATCTATGACGGCAAACAGACGGTTCTCAAGGCGGAATTGCCGGTCAGCGCGTATTTCGGGATATTGAAGCACCTTGGAGATATCGACACCACCATTCCAAAAGAGCCGGATCGCTTCTGATGAATTGTGTAGATTCTTCGGGCTGGATTGAGTTTTTTCTAGGTTCCCAGGCAGGACTGATTTACAAACCCATCATTGAGCAAACAGCACTGCTGATCGTGCCCGCCATATCCATCTATGAGGTTCACCGCTTTTTGAGCCGTGCAACGCCGGTAGCCAGTCGTGATGAATACCTGGAACTCATGTGCCGCAGTACAGTGGCCGAATTGACGGTTGCAAGGGCAATAGCCGCCTCCGAAGCCGCCCAAAAACACCGGCTGGCCATGGCCGACGCCATCATGTACAGCATCGCCCGCGAGTTTGGTGCCACTTTCTGGACGCAGGATATTGACTACCAGGGCCTGCCCGGTGTCAACTTTTTCCCCAGGCCACAGCCCAGCCCATTGCCCTGAACTACGGGCCAGGTGGCGTAAACAAATTGTCTGGTGATTCCGGGAACAACTTTTATGAGACAGCTGGCCGTACAACTTTCAAGCTCCATCCGCACGGTTCTGGGCCTGTTGGTCTGCTGTATTGCGTCGCTTGCAAACGCAGAAAGCTGGACAGTCAAAACCATTGAGACTCGCAGCATGGCCGACGGGCAAAGCGCCAGGGTGGCCATCGCCGTTCCAGTGCAGTCCGCCAGTGCTGCCGTTTCGGTCAGGCATGTCATGGTTTATGTACAGTCGGGTGCCAGCCCGCAACTCAAGGTGGCCAGTGGTGCGGTCGAACTGGGTCTGACAGGCCCGTGGGTCAGAAGCATCAGCCAGTTGCAGGCCCAAGGTGTGACGGTGATATACCTTGACGCCGCCAGTGATGCAGCCGGCCGCAGCCTTGCAGCCAGACCAGCGCGGGAGGTCAGGCAGGACATCAATGCGGTGGGCAAACAGGCGCAGCAATTGTTTCCTGATGCGCAAATCCACCTGGCGGCCTTTGGTGGCAGCCCCGTATTGCTTGATCTGGCAAGCGATCTTCAGGGGTTCAAGCGCATTGTGCTGGCTTCCAGCTCATTTACCAACAAGCGCAGCACCGACTGGACTGGCTTGCCCCAGGCTGTTCTGGTGATGCACTCACCTGGTTCGCAGTGTGACGGCAGCCCTTTTCTTGAGGCCAAAGCCCTTGCAACACGCCATCGTTTTACCCTGATACAAGTCGGATACGAACAGCAGGAAACCAGCGACAACTGTGGCCGCAACAGCCAGCATGTGTTTCAAAAACAGGAAGCTAATTTTTCAAAGGCAGTAGCTGACTGGCTTGACGGCAAAACGGGCGATTCCGTCATAGGCCATCCAGCTGCGCAAGTGGCCTGGCGAGAAGAAGTCATTACCTACCAGACCCGTGGCGTTTTTGGTGGCAACCAGCTGGAAGCGACCTTGCTGCTGCCTGAAGCTGGCCGCTTCGGCCCAGGGCCATACCCTGTCATGTTGTGGAGCCATGGTGATGTTGACCTCGATCACCCTGCCATGCGCTACAAAAGCCGCATCCGCGAAATGGTGGCCATGCGGGAGTTTTTGCAACTTGGGCTTGCAGTATTGATTCCGGCCCGTCGTGGTGTGGCCATGTCACAAGGCACTTATCCCCAAGGGTTTTCGACACGGGACGGAGATGCCAGCTACAAGGCACGTGTTCACGCTGAAGACATTCTTCCAGCGCTGGCCTGGCTGAAAACGCGCGCCGATCTTGATGCTGGCAAGGTGGTTCTGGCGGGCCAGTCCGCTGGCGGCTACTCCACCATGTATCTTGCCAGTCAAAGCATTGCTGGTGTGGTCGGTGCCATCGACTTTGCGGGCGGGCGCACCGACCTGAACCCCACCACCGGCCTGGGCCACCTTAACCAGATGATGGTCGATGGTTTCGCTGAATTTGGCAAAAACACCCGCATACCCACCTTGTGGGTATTTGCAGAAAACGACAGCCGATACAGCGCCAACACCATACGCGCAGCCTTTGATGCATTCAAGGCTGCAGGTGGAAAGGCTCAGTTGCTGCTGAGCCCGCCACTACTTGATGGCGATGGCCACTTCATCTATACCAGGCCCGCCTTGTGGCGCACTGCATTGCGAGAGTATCTTGGCGGAATTGGCGGTGTTCTTGCATCCCCTCGGACACCGTCTTTGCCAAATAACGACCCGCCCTGACCCCAAACTCCTGTTCAGGCCCTCAGGCAAGGGTTTATAAACGGACGAACCTGACAAAACATCACTGGCCACCCATGCACCTACCTTCCTACCTGGCCCCTTTCCAGCCCCGCATGCGCTCAGCCATGGCGGCTTACAACAAGGACAGGTTTTTCAAGGACGCCGGTGCCGGCGTCACGGTGGGCATTGTGGCCCTGCCGCTGGCGATGGCTTTTGCGATTGCGTCAGGGCTGAAGCCTGAAGCAGGCATCTGGACAGCCATCATTGCCGGCGCGCTGATTTCTGGCCTGGGCGGCTCGGCGGTGCAGATTGGCGGGCCGGCGGGTGCTTTTATCGTTATTGTTTACGGTATTGTTGAACGTTACGGCCTGGCCAACCTGCTGATTTCAACCGCCTGTGCCGGCGTCCTGCTGTTCTTGCTGGGTTTTTTGAAACTTGGCACGCTGGTTCGATATGTGCCAGTCAGCATCGTCGTCGGCTTTACCAACGGCATTGCAGTGCTGATCGTGCTGTCGCAAATCAAGGACTTGCTGGGCCTGAAGATCGCCAAAATGCCGGCTGATTTTTTCTCCCAGATCAAGGCCATTGGCTCGCACCTGGAAACCTTCAACCTTTACGCGCTTGGCCTGGGCCTGGTCTGTCTGCTGGGCCTGTTTGTCTGGCCACGGCTTTTTGACATGAAACAGCGTGACACCCGCGGCTTCACGGCGCGCTTGCTGCACATGGTGCATGCAGCTGATGGCCTGCACCTGATGCATGCCTCCAGGCTGGCCTCACGCATGCCGGGGCCGATTGTGGCGCTGGTCAGCCTGACGGCTTTTGCCTATTTGCTGGACCTGCCGGTGGATACGATTGGCACCCGTTTTGGCGGCATTCCACGCACCTTGCCGGACTTTGCCCTGCCTGATTTTTCATGGGAGACCGTGCGCCTGCTGCTGACACCCACCATCACGATTGCACTGCTGGGCGCGGTTGAATCGCTGCTTTGCGCGCGTGTGGCCGACCAGATTTCTGGCCTGCCGCGCCACAACCCGAATCAGGAACTGATGGCCCAGGGCATTGCCAACTTTGTCGTACCCTTTTTTGGCGGCATGCCAGCCACCGGCACGATTGCCCGCACCGTCACCAATGTGCGATCCGGTGCCACCTCGCCTGTGTCCGGCCTGGTGCATTCCCTGACCCTGGTGGTGGTGGTACTGGCAGCAGCACCTCTGGCTGTGCATGTGCCACTGGCAGTTCTGGCTGGCATTTTGCTGTACGTGGCCTGGAATATGGGCGAGTGGCGCGAGTTCAGGCATGTCACCGAGCGCGCCAGCAGCCACTACAGCCTGATCATGATGGGTACGTTTTTGCTCACCGTGATTTTTGACCTGACGGTTGCGCTGCAGGTTGGCCTGATTCTGGCCTGTGTGCTGTTTGTGCGGCGCATGAGCACGCTGTTTCAGGTGGTGGAAACCGCGCATACCGACGAATCGGCCAGCTTCAAGCTTTACGGTTCGCTGTTTTTTGGCGCAGTCGCCAAACTCGACCCGATTCTGACAGCGGTCGAAAGCGCACCACATGGCCTGGTTGTTCGCCTTGATGTGCAGTCGCTGCAGTCACTCGACGCCTCGGGTCTGGACGTGCTTGAGCAGTTGCACAAGGCCATCAGCCTGCGTGGTGGCAAGCTGGTATTGGCCGGGCTCAATGCGCAGCCCAAGGGGGTGATGGAGCGTTCTGGCTTTCTGGCCAAGGTTGAAACTGCCTGAAAGATCATGCACCTTCAACAAGCGGTATTTTGATCAGGCCAGTCGCCGCCTGAGCACCTTGACCAGCATGCCAATGCAGACAAACATGCCAATGACCGGCGGCAAGGCCAGCAATACAAGCAGCACCCTTGTCCTGTGCGAGAACCCGAAGTCACGCGCACTGCGCCAGACGCCATAAGCACCGGACAGCATCAGCAAGGCCAGCAGCAGCATGAACAGAATCGGCTCGCCTTCGATAGGCAGCAACAAGGCCAGGCCCATGCTCAATGAACCGGTCACCAGCGCCAGGTGGCCAAGGTGCCAGCCAGATCGGCTTAATGAGGCTGCGTTTGACTTGCCCGCAGCAAGCGCCCGTGCACGCGCAGCCTTTGCCTCGGCCATGCCGGTGCCTGCGTAGTCGGACTCCAGGTCGCGCTCACCGGCCGCCGCTTCTGCCTTGTTTCGCTGCCAGTCCACCAGTGTGTCCAGCACTTTGCCGGATTGCCCCATCAAGGTCGCCAGCATCAGCGCACGCGAGGCCTCGCCCAGTTCAAAAGTCGGCATACTGGCTTGCTCACTGCCCATGCTTTTGGCATAAACATACAAGGCCTTGCCTGCAATCACGTCCCTGGGTGTTGCAATGCCCTGCATGTGCATCACCCCCAGGTTGTAGATGGCGTTGGCGTGGCCCTGATCTGCTGCCTGGCAGTAGAGCTTGAAGGCTTTGGTCTGGTCTTTGGTGACCCCTTCACCAAAAAAGCAGGCCACGGCCAGCTTGTATTGCGCCTCTGCCAGGCCTTGCGCAGCGGCCAGAGCCCACCAGTGAGCTGCAGTGGCCTCATTTTTTTCAAGCCCCTCGCCGGTTTTGTAGCGGCCGGCCAGATCAGACTGGGCGTTCTTGTCACCCAGACTGGCGCGCCGCATCAGCTTTTTTACGGCCTCGTCGGGTTCGGAAGCAGCAAGCACAGCGGTGCCGCCAGCCACGGCTGTTGCATCTACCAGCACCAGACTTGTTTCAGAGCCAGGGGCTGCCGGGGCCGGTGACACCGCAAGGGGCGGGGTTTGTTGCCGCGCCGGAGTCGCAGGCGTAGCCAGAATCTGCTGCACACGCGCCACCAGCTTGCCAGGCTGCTTCAGTTTCAGCACCAGGGCCTCTGCCGCCACCAGCGATTCAGGCTTGAGGCGCGCGCCCAGACGTTTGGCTTCTTCATGCTCGCCAGCAAGCACCAGCAAGGCGTAAGCGAGACCAAAATTCTTCCGGGCGCTTTCGCCGCGCAGCATCATCAGGGCCAGATTGCGCACCGCCACCAGATTGCCCTGCCCCGCCAGGACCAGAAAAGCCTGCCAGGCAGCAGCGTGGTCACCTGAAAAATAAGCGGCAAATGCCGGCATGCAGTGCGCACCGGGCCGCTGCGAAAGGATGCGGCCACCGGCCAGATAAATGTCACCCGCCTGTTCGTCAGCCACATTCAAACCCAGCGCCGTGGCACGCGCTGCCAGCACGGCCTGTACCTCGTCAAGCCGCTCACCACTGTACAAACCGAGCTTCCAGACCGCCTTGTCAGTGCGGCCGTCAGCCACACCCTCAAGCCAGACACTCCCTTCCCCATCCTCATCCTGCTCTTCAGGAAAAACCGCCATCAGTTGCCGCGCCAGCGCCAGAAATTTCGGGTTTTGTCCGGGCACCTGACGATGCAACACATCCAGCATGCGCCAGATGGTCTCGGCCTTGTCAGGCATGGACAGCCTGGCCGGTTGCTCCCAGATGTTGACGACGTAACTCATATGGAATTCATGCGGCAGTCAATGGAAATCAGCTTCAGGAATTGGTTTTACTATCAATAATATAGCTATCTGTGCCGCTGTGATGATGCAAAAACCCTGAATAACACTTGATAGGGTTTCAGGCCACTATCAATAGCTTATTAGCAGGAATCGTGCACACCCTGGGGCCAAAACTGCTGATATTGCTCAGGGTTTCATTGTGGTGCTGGATGACTTGCGTGGCAGACAGGTACCGGTTGCCAGCACTTGTATGGGCATCTTCAAGCAGAATCACCGGAAAGCCCAGCGCCAGCGCACGGCGCGTGGTGGTGTCCACACAAAATTCGGTGTGCATGCCGCAAATGACCAGACTGCTCACACCAAGGCGATTCAACAGCTCTTCAAGCCCGGTACGGTGGAAGGAATCCGGTGTGGTCTTGCGCACCCGCAGGTCGCCAGCATCAAAATCAAGCCCATTGGCAAGCTGCCAGGCGGGTGTTTCAAACTCAAGGTAACCTGGCCCCGACTCATGCTGGATAAAAATGACGGGCACACCAGCCGCACGCGCCTTGCCCGACGCAATATTGATGCGCTGAATGACTTGTGGCGACTTGAAAGCCGCGCCCTCGCCTTCGCAAAGGCCTTGTTGGACGTCGATGATGAGCAGTGCTGTGGTCATGGTCAAAAAAATTCAAATTGGGTTATTGCTCCAGGCGCTTGAACGGCCAGCCTTGAAACTCTGACAGCCGCAACCTGTAGCGGGCAATATTGCCCTCGTACAAAAACTTCAATTCAGACTGTATCGCTTCAACAAAAGCAGGCATGTCGTGGTCTGCGACCAGACCTGTGGCCAGTCGGGTGATCTCATCAGCTGTTCCGCGCAAGCCCGTGCGAACAAGCAGTTGCACCACTTCTGCCAGCGCTGACCGGTATTTGAGTCTAAAGGCGTCGGGCTCACCAATTGACTGCCTGATGGCCAGATAACGCTGGCAAGAACGTTCGTACGCCCAGATAAAAACATCACGCAGCAGTTCCGTGCGTCGCAGTTCATAAACCCCCAGCGTTCCTTCAATATAGGCGCGCTCGGGCACGTCAATAAAAGACAGCGGGCACAGATTGCTGCGAATCAGTGGAATATTGGCCACCAGGCGCGACACCCTCTTGTTCACATCCTCAAACGGCTGCAGATAAGGCAGATGCACCATGCCGAAAAACGCCTGTTCAAACGGGTCCTGGATTTGTGACGCCTTTTGCAGAACCAGGTCAAAAAGCTCGCCAATCTGCTGCGGCACCGCCAGTGGCATAAAAACGGTGCCGCTGATTGCCACATCGCGCAAGCGGAGGCGACCACTGGCCATGGGATCCGACATCAGGTTGTCCGAAAGGATGGCGTGCAGATTCAACACCGTAAAACGATTGAAGCCCACCTCATCGGCACTTTCAACCAGCATTTCTATCGCGGCCTTGTGATTCAGGATCATTTGCGTCTCCTGAGCGTTTTTGCCTTCAGCCGCCTGCCCCAGCTCGATCAGCTTCTGGGTGTCCAGCCGGGTATAGGTATTGCCTTCCAGTCGCGATGAGGCCCAGGACAAATCAATCAGCAGCCGCCCCAGAATATCGCGTGCATATGTACCGGCAGCCCGCGCATGAGCTGTGGTTCGGCCCGATACATGCAGGCGCTCGCGCTGTGCGGGCAGCAGGTAAAAATCCTCGTTGGGCCGATAACGCTCCAGCAAACTGCGGTCATAAGCCACCGGAATACGTTCTGTCAGCGAACGGCGTACGGCGTCGCGTACCTGCAAGCCAGTGCTGGAGACGGGTACATAAGTCTCACCCTGGGCCTGCACTACCGCTTTCGGATCAACTGGATGTGCATACGCAAACACTTCAGTTGGCGGAGCATTCAGATTGCTGTCAGAGCGCTTTTTGTTACCAGCCTTTTGATAGACAGTTGAACGGCCATCACCTGCAGCCACGATGCGGCCACTTGCCAGCAGGGCCTCAATCCGCCGCTGCAGGGTACGACGTGGTGTCTTGCCGCCTTGCTGTGTTTCCAGATTAACCTGCAGCGCGGCCATGCCCAACCCTGCCGGATGCCTGGCAAGAAGCTGTTCTATGGCTTCGATTTCCAGCGAAATGTCTGTTTTTTGCATAGGGCGCAGCCTCTCAAACTGGCGCGAATACCACTTTTCGCGCCACTAAAAGGCTCATTCTGGCGCAAAAATGATTTTCGCGCCACTTATTCGTGCCACTCTAATGCCATTTGTGGCGCGAATAAAAACTACACAACGATAGCTTCCAGACCTCGTTTCTCAATCAATTGCAGCAATTTGGCAGCCGCGCCACTGGGATGCCTGCCAGAGCCTGGCGACTCCCACTTCTGAACCGCCGATACGCTGACATTTAATATGGATGCAAGAACCGACTGGCTTACTTTTGCTTTTTCCACGCGGATAAAGGTGACTTTTTCAGGCGT
This sequence comes from Pseudomonadota bacterium, assembly GCA_040384925.1. GTDB lineage: Bacteria > Pseudomonadota > Gammaproteobacteria > Burkholderiales > Burkholderiaceae_C > Polaromonas. Next base: position 12,772 of record JAZKIK010000496.1, read on the forward strand.
GTAGTCGGGGGGTTTTTGGCAGATAAGCTGCATCCTGGTCATGTCTTGCCTGGAAATAGGGGCATGTCCCTGCAAAGCTTGCGCCATTTCCATCATTTCATCGAGGATGCGGTTCTGCTTACTGGGTTTTCTGTTTGACATCAAATTCACCACCAGCCTCGGACACAAGCAACTTTGCAGCTTCGACCACCTTCACAGGCACACCCGTCAACCTCTGATACTTCTCCCAAAGCGTCTCACGCGTTTCCACATGGCCTGGACTGACTGGAATGCAGGCTACCGGGCAGACCTGCACGCACTGCGGTTCATCAAAATGGCCTACACCTTCGGTGCATTTGTGCGGATCTATCTCGTAGATCTCCTTGCCCATGTAAATCGCCTGATTCGGGCATTCGGGCTCGCAGACGTCGCAGTTGATGCATTCGTCGGTAATCATCAGGGCCATCTCAGCCTCCTTTCGATGCGGAAAGCACGGTGCCGTGGGCGGTTTGCAGAGCGGCCAGCACTTCAGGGCTGACCATGGCTTCGACCTTGCCGCCCAGCTTGCTGATCTCGCGCACCAGGGTGCTGCTGATGCATTGCAGCGCTGCGTCGGGCAACAGAAAAACGGTTTCAACCTGCGGGCGCAGTTTGCGGTTCATGGCGGCCATCTGGGCTTCGTAGTCAAAGTCGGTGATGTTGCGTATGCCGCGCACCACGGCGCTGGCCTGCTGGCTGGCACAAAAGTCCATGATCAGGCCGTCAAACGGCACTACCCTCACATTCGCCATGCTGCTGGTGGCCGATTGGGCAAGCTGCACACGTGCATCAAGGCTGAAAAGGGTTTTTTTATGGTGCGCAACAGCTACCGCGACGATGAGCTGGTCAAACAGCCCGGCGGCGCGGCGTACCACATCGATATGGCCCAGGGTGATGGGATCAAAAGTGCCTGAATAAACTGCTGTGCGTGTCATGTACCAATTATGACTATCCATGCATCAACACTCAGGCTGTAACCTTTTACGGCCACATCGGTATAAGAGGTATGCAACTGAAGCCATTTCATGAACATCACCAAGCTACTGGGCCTGATCAGCGGAACAGCCGGGACACCACACAAACCAGACAGGCTCGACATCCAGGCAGACTTTGCCGGGCTGGTAACACGCTTTCAAGGGCCTTTGTTTGGTTTTTTGGGCCGCATGGGTTTTGCTCAGGCTCAGGCCGAAGACCTGGCACAAGAGACTTTTTTACGCGCCTGGCAGAACCTGGCGCAATACGACGCACAGCGCGGCGAGTTTTCAACTTGGCTGTTCACGATTGCGCGCAACCTGGCCATCAACGAGCGCCATCGCGCAGCGAACCAGCACGAGGTATGGGAGGGTCTCGCACCCATGGACAGGCCCAGCGCAGAACCCGAACCCGCCGAGCTGCTGGCGCGCGCCCAGCAGCGCGAGCAACTGCAGCGCGCTCTGACGCAACTCGCGGTTGCCGACCGCTGCGTGCTGGCGCTGGCCTACATCAGCGACCTCGACCTTGCCAGCATTGCCCGCATTGAAGACTGCACGGCGGGCGCGGTGAAAACCCGCCTGCACCGTGCACGAACCCGTCTTTCTGAAATTCTGGAGAATCCAAATGCCTGAATCATTGATAAAAAACTGGGACGATCTGCTGGAAGAAGGCCTGGTCACGCCGCCTGCGGACTTCCATGCCAGGGTCATGGCACAGGTGGCGCTGCTGCCGGTGCCGGTGCAGCCCGAGCAAACCTGGCCCAACGGATTGCCAGCCCCCACTACAGCCGCAGTGCCTGCAACAGTGTTTGGGCTGCGGGGCATGCAAGGCGTCCGGATGGCGGCTCAAGCCGTGGCGCTGACGGCCGCCGCCCTTGCCGGTTTGACGCAGCTGGCCATTTTCAGCTTTGGTATCTGGAGCGCTACTGCAGCTGGCTGACCACCCCGTAGCAATAAAACACCCACAACCCGCAAAAAATCATGTCAAACATTCAAGCCCGCAAACCACTTGTAGCCATGCTCATGTCACTGGTGCTGCCAGGTTATGGGCAGTTGTACAACGGCCAGGTCAACAAGGCCATTTGGCTGTTTTTGGCTTTCGCCTTGATCAGCGTACCCGGTATTGCCGTCATCGCCCTGTATCTGCCCGCCATGCTGACTGTGCCAAGCTTGCTGCTGAGCGCCCTGGCGGCCGTCGCCCTGTGGCTGTTTGGCATTGTCGACGCATGGCGGCAAGCCAGGCAAAGACAACACTACATTCCAGGCGTCTGGCAGTGCAGTGGCGCGTACGCAGTGGTGTTTTTTTTATGCAGTGGCCTGGCTTTGCCGCTACTGATCGACTATGTGCGCAGCTACCAGGTCGAGCCCTTCCGCATTCCATCTGGCAGCATGGCACCGGCCGTGCTGCAGGGCGACTTGCTGTTTGCAGACAAACGCTACAACCGCGCTGGCTGGGCGGGCCTGCCTGGCGGGCGTACCAGCAGTGTTGCACGCGGCGACATTGCCATCTTTACCTATCCCAATGACCGAACACTCAAATACATCAAACGCATCATTGCCTTGCCCGGCGACAGGGTAAAGATACAAAACGGCGAAGTACAGGTCAATGGCAGGGTGTTGGCACCTGCCTCACCCACCCCACAAACCGATGGCAAACAAGCCATGACAGAGCTGGACATCACCGTGACGGCTGGCCAGGTATTTGTCATGGGCGACAACCGCAGCAGCAGCAAAGACTCACGTGACTTTGGCAGCGTCCCCATGCAGGACGTGGTGGGCAAGGCACGACAGGTGTGGTTTTCCAGCGGGCCAGAAGGCGTGCGCTGGCAACG
>JAZKIK010000497.1:0-3064 GCA_040384925.1 Pseudomonadota bacterium
AAGTGATTGCACCGCAGGCCTACCTGAACCAGCCCGAAGCCGTGCTGACACAGGTACTGACCGGCAAGTTTGCCGATGGCCTGGGCAACATCAAGACCGTCCCTGACCGCGCCGACTTTGACCCCATGCCCTGGCAGTCCATGGCGGTGTGGATGCTGACCCAGATGAAACGCTGGGGCTACGTCAAGGGTGAGGTCAACTACAAACAGATCGCAGAAAAGGTGTTTTTGATCACGGATGCGAAGAAACACATGAAGGAGCTGGGTCAAAAAACACCGGACGGGGCTTATCCCAAGTTCACCATCATGGGCAAGGAGTTTGATGCGGCCAAGGCAGACGCCTACGCCAAAGGCTTCACCATCAACAAAATGTCCTGAGTCGGTGACATGAACCTCTTCAAAACACTTGGCTTTCGCGCCGGCATTGTCTCTGCCGCAATTCTGTTCATTTTCATCGCCATCTGGTACGCAGCCACTGCTTCAAACGCCGGGCCAGCCGGCAGTACCGCCGGCATGACGGCCGAGCAGATTGAATACCAGAAGATGATGGGCAAAGACCCCGGTGCGGCCAAGGCCTCGGGTTTTCCAACACCCCTGCAGATGGGCCAGACCTTTGTCAAACAGCTGAGTGATCCGTTTTACGACCGTGGCCCAAACGACAAGGGCATCGCCATCCAGCTGGCCCACTCGCTGGCCCGGGTCGGGCTGGGTTTTCTGCTGGCCTGTCTTGTGGCGATTCCGCTGGGCTTTGTGATTGGCATGTCGCCCCTGCTGCGGCGCGCTTTTGACCCCTTTATCCAGGTGCTCAAGCCGATTTCACCGCTGGCCTGGATGCCGCTGGCGCTCTACACCATCAAGGACTCCTCCACCTCGGGCATTTTTGTGATTTTTATCTGCTCGGTCTGGCCCATGCTGATCAACACCGCCTTTGGTGTGTCAGCCGTCAAGCGTGAATGGCTCAATGTTGCCAGCACGCTTGAAGTCAAACCATTGCGCAAGGCTTTTCAGGTGATCCTGCCAGCCGCCGCGCCGACGATCCTGACCGGCATGCGCATCTCCATGGGCATTGCCTGGCTGGTCATTGTGGCGGCCGAAATGCTGGTCGGCGGCACCGGCATTGGCTACTTTGTCTGGAACGAATGGAACAACCTGTCGCTGACCAATGTGATTTTTGCGATTGTGGTGATAGGTGTGGTCGGCATGCTGCTGGACCTGAGTTTTGGCCAGCTGCAAAAGGCGGTGACCTATGTGGAGTGAAACCGGCATACGTGTTTCGCTTGCGAACAGCACAAACCCAACCAGGGAATTAAACATGCAGGGGTTTCTCAAGATCGAGGGTTTGAGCAAAACCTATGCGCCTGGCAAACCAGTGTTTGCCGATGTCAGCTTCACGATAGACAAGGGCGAGTTTGTCATCATCATCGGCCACTCGGGCTGCGGCAAAACCACGATTCTCAATGTACTGGCCGGGCTGGACACAGCGACATCTGGCCACGTTTTTATGGACCAACGCGAAATTTCAGGCCCCAGCCTGGAGCGTGGTGTGGTGTTTCAAAGCCATGCGCTGATGCCCTGGCTCACGGTGCGCAAAAACATCGCCTTTGCCGTGATATCCCGCTGGCCCGACTGGAGTGCCGCGCAGGTCAACAGCCATGTTGAAAAGTTTGTGGCCCTGGTTGGCCTGCTAGCTGCCATAGACAAAAAACCGTCACAGCTTTCAGGCGGCATGAAACAGCGCGTCGGCATCGCCCGCGCCTTTGCCATCCAGCCCAAGATGCTGCTGCTCGACGAGCCCTTTGGCGCCCTCGACGCCCTGACACGCGGCACGATCCAGGACGAGCTGATGAGCATAGTGCGCGAAACCCATCAGACCGTTTTCATGATTACCCACGATGTGGATGAAGCCATATTGCTGGCCGACCGAATCCTGCTCATGAGTAACGGCACTGAAACCGAAGGCGGCTTGAATGCAGCTGGTGAGCGTGGGGGCTATGTCCCCGGCCGCATCGCCGAAGAAGTCGTCAACCCGCTGCCCCGCGAACGCACCCGCGCCGGTCTGCACCACCTGCCCGGTTATTACGAACTGCGCAACCACATCGTTGATTTCCTCGTCTCACGCGCCAAGGCGCACTGACTTTTTCCACCACCCGTTCACTAAACCACCACAACAGGAGCCATTCATGAACCGCAACGACATCACCGAAAAAATCATCACCGCCAAAGTCTTCAAAGGCATCAAATGGGACGACGTGGCCAAAAAAGTGGGCCTCAGCAAAGAATGGGTTACCGCAGGCTGCCTCGGCCAGATGACCTTTGACAGCACCCAGGCCAAAATCATCGGCGAGATTTTTGACCTGACCGACGAAGAACAAAAGTGGCTGCAAGTCGTGCCCTACAAAGGCTCATTGCCCACCCCCGTCCCCACAGACCCCCTGATCTACCGCTGGTACGAAATCGTCAGCGTCTACGGCACAACCATCAAGGAGCTGATCCACGAAGAATTCGGCGACGGCATCATGAGCGCGATTGACTTCAGCATGGACATCGTCCGCCAGCCAGATCCCAAGGGGGACAGGGTGAATGTGGTGCTGTCGGGTAAATTTTTGCCTTACAAGCAGTATTGATCACGGGGCGCGGCTGCTTCCTGGCCTGCGTGCCTGCGACTTCTAAAGGCCGCGAACCCGGCATGCAATCAGCAAAAGGCCAAAGCCCACGATCCAGGACCATGTTGCAATCGGCTCACCCACCCGGACCACACCAAAGTGTGCGAGCAGTGCAACCACAAACAGAACCAGAGAAATTACCCACACCACAAAAGTCGGGGCTTTGCCGGCAGAGCTGCGCATGATTGATTCCTTTTTGATTGTGAACTAAAGCAGTTTGATTTTAGGGGTCAGCGCCGCCCAGTTATTGATAAAACGTCGGGCTCTGACGCTATCGCGAGAAACCCTGGAACATCGCTATGTGACAGAGCACCTTGCCTTGAAGGTGGTTCTGCGTATGGCCGGCATGGCGTGCGACAGCAACCCCCGACCATCCTGAACGCGACAACTTGAGTGGTGGCC
>JAZKIK010000498.1:0-2957 GCA_040384925.1 Pseudomonadota bacterium
AAAGCACCATGCTCAAAACATAAAGTTGTGTACGCAACACACATCATCGTCGGCAACGACAACAAGCCGCCCTTCGCAAGCAGCCGCGAGCCCAACAAGGCGGATGACAACGAGATGATTTTGCTGGAGGTGGGGGAGTTTTTGAAGGCGAATTGAGCAGGCTATGGCAGCGCCGCCGGGCTGACTTGTCAGCCCGCAAACATCTCCACATCGTCCATAGGGTAATGCTTGCGGTTATGCGTCCACAACGGGCATCGATGGGCCCTGGCAGTAGCTGCAAGCAGGTAATCTTCCAATGAGATTCCCTGAAATGCCTTGGTGTATTGATTGGCGTACAGACCGGCAAGGCGTCCGGTGTCGCTATCCATTTCAATGCGCTGGCACAGGTCAAACAGGGCTTCAATGTCCTTGTATTCGCGTTTGAAGGCGCCAGCGTAAACCTCGGCAATGACGATGGGGCTGATCAGGAAGGTGGTTTCTGCTTCAAGCAAGGTCAAGAATCGCGCCACCACTGCGGGTGATTTTTTGAGCAGGTCAATGACAATGTTGGTGTCCAGGACCAGACGTTCGGGTGTCAAACGTCTTCACCTTTTTGCAAAATACGGCTTTTGCTGCGAATAGCGCGAACGTAGTCGTCAGAGTCCACAGCGGCAAAACTTTCCAGCGGTTTGAGCCGCTCAAAAAAGGCTCGCGCATCAGCTACCGGGTCTTTTTGAATGTCTTTTTCAAGCGTGCGGCGAATCAGTTCGGAAATACTGATGCCCGTACTGCGTGCACGTGCCTTGAGGCTGTCGTGCAAGGTGTCATGTAGGTAGATTTGCGTTCGATGCATGACTGACTCCATACGGTTGATGTATAAAATAATACATCACAACCTTCAAAAAAGCATGCAAAGATATAAGCAGGCTGCCTCAGATTTCAAAATCCAGAAACTCTGGCGCCACACTGGCGGTCAGCCAGACGCCGTTTTCGGCCTGGTAAAACGCCAGCCCCTGCTGGTGCATCACAGCCGCTGCAACACCGAGCACCACTGCTTTGCCGTGGCGCTGGCCGACTGTGGTGGCGGTCTGGGTGTTTTCTGACAGATGCACATATTGCCGCTCGCCGGGCTTGAGTCCCTGCTGGCGAATGGACTCCATAAAACGTTGTGCTGTACCGTGGTAAAGCATGGCTGGCGGCACCTTTTTTTCAAAAGTGATGGCGACAGCGGCTGTTGAATGGCCCTGCACTGCGCGTATCTGCTTGCCATCGGGTGACAAGGTAAAGCGCTTTTTATCGTTGGTGCTGACCACGTTTTCTATCAATGCGCGATCCAGCTTGCGGCCATGTTGTGCGGCAGCGGCAATCAGGGCGTCGATGCTGGCCCAGCCTTCGGTGTCCAGGGCGAGGCCAATCGCCTGCGGCTCGTGGCGCAGTACATAACTGAGGAATTTGCTGGTTTCAGTGACCAGTTTGCTGTTCATGGTGTTTATTCTTCTGGATATCAAAAAACATTTGTCTCACTCGCCCCGATTGCGCATCCAGTCCGCTGTCTGGAAAAACGAAGCGTTCAGACGCGTACGCAGTGCTTCATCAACGCCAGTTTCAAGCATTGCCTGGTTCATGCAGGCCAGCCATTGGTCGCGCTCTGCTATGCCGATGGGACCGCCGCCGGTTTGTTGCGGCATATGGCGCATTCTTAGCCTGGGGTGGCCGAAGCGGTCAGTGTAGTACTGCGGGCCGCCCAGCCAGCCACATAAAAACCAGAACAGGCGCTGCCTGGCGTTGTCCAGCGTGCTGCCATGGGCTGCGCGCAGGGCGGTGTAAGCAGGCTCCAGGTCCATCAGGTCGTAAAAACGTTCAACCAGTGCCTTGACACGCTCCTCCCCGCCTATCCAGGCGTAGGGGGTTTCAAATGGCGGGTTTCCAGGGGGTTTTTCTTCTATTTGCATGTCCTGATTGTCGCCACCCTGAGCATCATTGTGACTTACGCAAGGTTTCAACCACCGGCGTGTTCAGCACGGCACGCAAACCCCACCAGCCAGCAGCCAGCGCCAGGACGGCTCCGGCCAGGCTGCCAAACAGCGGCACAGTCCAGGAGCCGGTCCAGTTGAAGTCAAACACAAACCGCGCCAGCCCCCAGCCTACGGCCAAAGCCACAACAGAGGCCAGAAAACCCGCCAGCAAACCCACACCGGCCAGCTCGGCGCGCTGCACCTGGCGCAGCAATGAGGCCCTGGCTCCCACGGCGCGCATGATGGCAAATTCTTTGGCGCGTTCTTCGCGGGTTGCAGTTATCGCCGCAAACAGCACGACCAGCCCGGCAGCCAGGGTAAAACCGAACAAAAATTCAACCGCCCGTATCACCTGGTCAAGCACACGCTGCACCTGCGCCAGGGTGCTGCTCATGTCCACATTGGTGATGTTGGGGAAGGCCCTGACCAGTTCGTTGTCGAAACTGGGCGGTTTGGGTTGGCCATTCACGGCAGCCTTGGCCTCCGGGGCCCGAAAAGCCGTGATGTAGGACACCGGCACGTCCGCCAGTTGCGCCACCGGGTACATCACAAAAAAGTTGACACGCATCGAGCCCCAGTCCACCTTGCGCAGGCTGGTGATTTTGGCTTCGCTTTGCTGGCCGCCCATCTCAAAACGCAGGCTGTCCCCCAGCTTGAGGCCCAGGGTTTTGGCCAGGCCGTCTTCCACGCTGAGGGCGTCTTTTTCATTGGCCACCCATTTGCCTGCCACGATCTGGTTGTGGCCTGGCATTTCAGGGTTGTTGGACAGGTTGAACTCGCGGTCCACCAGGCGTTTGGCCCTGTCGTCCTCGTAGTCGTCAGGTGTGACAGCCTTGCCATTGACGGCGACCAGGCGGCCACGAATCATGGGGTACCAGTCAAACTTTTTCACGCCGCCGTCGCGCAAGGCTTTTTGAAAAGCCTCGCTCTGCTCGGGCTGCACGTTGATGACAAAACGATTGG
>JAZKIK010000499.1:0-1817 GCA_040384925.1 Pseudomonadota bacterium
ATGGTGTTTAGTGGCGCCGCTGTCGTTCAAATTACCTGTTGACGCTGCGTGCCCAGTGGCCCTGCGCTGAGTGACATGACATCGCCTCGGCGAAGAAACTGGGGCGTGGGTTTCATTCCCAAACCGACACCTTCTGGAGTTCCGGTGATCACGACATCGCCAGGCAGAAGGGTCATGAACTGGCTGAGGTAAGAGACGATCTCCGCCACCGGGAAAATCATGTCTGCAGTGTTGCTCTTTTGCATGACCTTTCCGTTCACAGACAACTCCAGCGGGATCTTGTGCGGGTCCGGCAGTTCATCGCAAGTTACCAGCCAGGGGCCGATCGGACCAAAGCCATCAAAGCTTTTTCCCTTCCCCCAAAGCCCGTTGCGCTTGATCTGCCAGTCACGCTCGGATACATCGTTGGCCAGGCAGTAGCCGGCAACGTGCGCCATGGCTTGGGCCGGAGACACTTTTTTCGCCAGCGTTCCGATAACGAATCCAAGTTCAATTTCCCAATCGCCTTCCACGGAACCCTCTGGCAATTCCACATCGTCGTTGGGCCCTGCCAGCGAAGTCAACGCTTTGGTGAAGACGACAGGTTCTTTTGGAATGGCCAAGCCAGCTTCCTCGGCATGCTTTCGGTAATTCAGGCCGATCGCGACGAACTGGCGCACACCGGTAACCGGTGCGCCAAAGCGTGTCCCCTCTGGAACGAGAGGCATACGCGTCAAATCAATCGCTGCCAGGGCTTGCAGCTTGGCTGGCGACATCCAGTCCGGAGTGAAATCCGGAACCAAAAGGGAGAGATCGCGGGCCTGGCCATTCGCGTCGAGCGCGCCGGGTTTTTCCTGGCCAATGGGGCCGTGACGTAGTAATTTCATTTTGCAGTACCTTGGTGATTTGATGAATACATGGATCGCGCCAGCGCGGTGAAGCGTGAACGGCGGGATATCTCAGTTGGGTTGCACGCCTATCGTCTTGGCCAGGCCCTTGTAGAGCGCTGACTCGGTGACATAGAACTTGTTCAGATCCGGTATCGAGTTGCCGGTTGCAAGCTCCATACCTGTAGAGGTCACGTAAGTCTGAAAGTCGCCATCCTTCATCGCCGCGATAAAGGCCTTGTTCAGTCGCGCAACGGCTGCTGGTGGAGTCTTGGTCGATACGAACAGTGCAATCCAGGTGCCGTAGACAAAATCGGCCTGAGATTTGTCAGAAGTTGCAATGGCGGGAACCGCTGGCAGCTTGCTATTGGGGATCGCCCCGGTGGTCGCATAGGCTTTCACCTTGCCGGATTCAATGAGCGACAAGGTGCTCCCGCCGAGAGGGAGAAAGGTCAAGTCAATCTGTCCACCCATCAGATCCTGGGCAATGGGTGGCACGCCCTTGTACACAATGTGATTGACAGAAAAGCCATTTTTTCTTGCCCACTGCTCTCCCAGCAGGTGGATCATGGAACCAGGGCCGACGTGACCGAAGTTCAGGCTCTGGGAGCCCTGCTTCTTCGCGTAGCTGACGAGTTCAGCGAGGTTCTGGGCAGGCAAGCCGGGGCGCCCTACAAGGATGTATGGCAGACGGGACACCAATGCTATTGCTTTGAGGTCTTCGGCTTTGTATTTGATCTGAGCTACTGTGAATGGAGTCAGGATGGGCTCGGTCTGCGAGGTGATGATCAGGGTATTTCCATCGGCTGGCGCACTCAACAATTTGTTCACGCCGATCGAACCGCCTGCTCCAGCATGGTTTTCGACGATGACAGGCTGGCCCAACTCCTGCTGCAACAGGGGCTGCAGTTTGCGCGCCACGCCATCGGTTGGGTTACCGGCCGGCTGCGG
>JAZKIK010000500.1:0-1022 GCA_040384925.1 Pseudomonadota bacterium
GGTCGTCGCCATCCTGGCCATTCAGATCGTCCAGATCCGCGCCGCCCTTCAGGGTGTCGTTGCCTGTACCGCCATACAGCTTGCCCACGCCATCGCCGCCGTCCAGGTAGTCGTTGCCGTCGTCGCCATACAGGTCATCGCTGTCTGCACCGCTTGCAAGCGTGTCATTGCCTGTGCCGCCGAATATGCGGTTGTAGCCTGAACCGCCGCCCAGGTAGTCATCGCCTTCTTGGCCGAACAGTTGGTCACTGTCTGCATCGCCAAAAATGGTGTCCGAACCCAGGCCTCCGCTCAGGTAGTCGTTGCCTGTACCTCCATCAATGTAGTCGTCTCCGTCCTGCCCCAGAAGGGTGTCGTTATCGTCAAGGCCTGTCACAGTGTCATTACCGGCAGTCGCTGAGATGAAGTTTGCAGTGCTGTTGCCTGCAAGCTGGTCGCTGCTATCCGTACCCCGCATTGGATTGGGGTCGATTGCAGCGCCGAGATTGTCAGCGGCAAAGTTGAATGCAGTAAGGTCTGCCTTGTTGACGCTCTTCAGGATCGCGATAGTCTGAAACACGCCCGAGCCCGCAGGGCCATCGGGGTCCATTTGCACAAGGGTGTCAGCACCGTCCTGTATCAAACGTACATGACCATCAGCAAATGCGTTTGTTGCTGGGGTGCGAACGGTCCAGTTATAAATCGACAAGTTGATGGTGTCACCCGCATTGCCCGCAACAAAGTCCGTGATGATGTCCACACCGTCCGCAGCAGGTGTGGCACCCGTACCGACATACTGGCTCGGCATGAAAAAGATGTCGTGTCCCGTGCCGCCTGTCAGCGTATCGGTGCCGGCACCGCCCACCAGTGTGTCGTCACCGGTACCGCCGTCGAGCCTGTCATTGCCATCGCCGCCGTACAGCGAGTCAATACCGTCGCCGCCAAACAGGGTGTCGATACCTGCGTCACCGTTCAACCTGTCATGGTCAGTGCCCCCATTCAGGCTGTCATTGCCGTCACCGCCACTCAGATGATCGTCGCCG
>JAZKIK010000500.1:1032-12440 GCA_040384925.1 Pseudomonadota bacterium
CATTCAGGGTGTCTACCCCGGTATCACCGTCCAGGTAGTCGATATCAGCGCCGCCATCCAGGTTGTCGTTGCCCTCACCACCACTCAAATGATCTATATTGGCTCCACCCTTCAAGGTGTCGTTGCCAGCGCCGCCATAAAGGTCATCATTTCCAAAACCACCATCCAGACTGTCCTCGCCTTCACTTCCGTACAGGCTGTCACGGTCTGCACCACCCAGCAATGTGTCTCCACCCAAACCGCCAAAAAGGACGTCATTGCCCAGGTCTCCATCCAGTCTGTCATCTCCCTCCTGGCCATAAACGGTGTCATTGCCTTCCAGTGCAAGGACGGTGTCGTTTCCAGCGCCACTCAACATGAGGTTGCCTGTGACTGTACCTGGCAGCCTGTTGCTGGCTGAGGTGCCCAGTATGGCATTGGGCTCATAACCCATGAAGTTGAATGCAGTCAGGTCAGTCTTGTTGACATTTTTGAAGATGGCGATCTTTTGAAAAATACCAGCACCGAGCGGACCGTCCGGATCAATCTCCAGCACGGTGTCAGCGCCCGACTGCCTCAAGCGGGCATAGCCATCTGCAAACGCATTGCGATAAGGCAATCCATTGTTTGACGTGTAATAAAAATCAGACATCTGGACCAGATCGCCTGAATCGCCTGCGACAAAATCAGTGATGATTTTTATATTGCTCGGCCCGAGGATTTCGCCACTGTCTGCATTTATGTGATACACAGCAAAAGTGTCTCGCCCGGTGCCGCCAGTCATGGTATCAGACCCTGTATCACCAATCAGGGTATCGGCACCTGCGCCGCCATTGAGGTTGTCGTTACCCTCTTCGCCTCTAAAATAGTCATCCCCGGCCCCGCCAACGAGGATGTCAGCACCGGCCCCACCACCCAGATAATCATTACCCGTACCACCGTCCAGGCTGTCATTACCCTCGTCACCGTTTAGTGTGTCATTACCTTCACCGCCCAGCAATGTGTCATTGCCGGTTCTTGCGTACATGTAATCATGGCCCGCGCCACCATCCAGGCGGTCATTCCCACCAGCCCCGTTCAAGGTATCGTTGTCATCACCGCCATTCAAAGTGTCGGCACCCGTGCCACCGTCCAGATAGTCGCTGCCGGCGCCACCCTCAAGACTGTCATCATCTTCCATACCCGACAGATAGTCTGCACCCGTTCCTCCCCTGAGGGTGTCCATACCTGATCCCCCTGTCAGATTGTCAAGCCCGGATCCACCGTCCAGAAGGTCGTGGCCATCATTTCCGTAAAGTCTGTCGTCGCCCTCACCACCCAGCAAGGTGTCTTCGCCTACTCCTCCGTCAAGGATGTCATTGCCCTGACCGCCGTCCAGACGGTCATTCCCATCCTGGCCAAGCACAGTATCGTTTCCCTCCATGGCATAGAGCAGGTCGTTGCCAGCACCACCTGCCATGTAGTTGGCCAGGGCCGTACCCGTCATATTGTCCTTGGCTGTGGTGCCAAGCATGGGAAGAGCCTGGACTCCCAGAAAGTTGCTTGCGGTCAGCCCAGCCATGTTCACGTTGCTGAGGATGGCCAGACTTTGGAAAGTGCCAGCACCGTCAGGGCCGTCCAGATCAACTTCAAGCACCGTATCTGCACCAGACTGTCTCAGCCGGGCATATCCATCGGCAAAAACGTTGGGGCTGATGGATGTATTGTTTGTGTATTCAATCATCAGGTTGATCACATCACCCGCATCGCCTGTCACAAAGTCCGTGATGACGTCTACACTGCCAGCCGGGGAGATTGCACCGTTGTCTTCACGCAGCCTGGGCATGGCAAAAATGTCCCGCCCTGCGCCACCAGTCAAAGTGTCGCTGCCATCTTCGCCATCCAGATAGTCAATACCAGCACCGCCATTGATTTTGTCCTTGCCAGCTCCGCCCCAGATTGAATCATCACCCGTGCTGCCGGTCAGGACATCGTTTGCCGAAGTGCCATATAAGTAAGTCATCTGGAATTTCCTGGTCTTCAATGAATCAGGCGATGGCCTGTTCTTGTTTCTGGTTTGTGTATTGCGGATATGTAAGCAATTGTCGCTTTTTCTGAGACCCCAGATAAACCAATTCCAAGGCTATCGTAAATAAAGTGCGCAATATTTTCCTGATTTGCGCTTGTTTTTACAACAAGCGGCAAACAGGATGCCAAGGCCAGTGATCCGGCTCAGGCAATCAAATCCGTCAGATCCAGCTCTGAAATCCCCGTCAGCTCAATCGCAAACTCAGCCGCCGCATCTGCATCAGTATTGCCATAAAGCACACCGCCAGAAAACTTCAGCTGCCCGACAGCCGTGAAGTTGTCCGTGCTGCCAATAAAACGGGTGAAAGCAGTGTTGGTCGTGGTGGCGGTGTTGGCATCCAGTGCTGACAGGTCAATCCTGTCCTGACCCCGCACAAAGTCGGTGATGACATCCCATTTGCTACTGACCGGGCCACTGTCAGACAACAGGTTATATACAAACACATCATTGCCGCTCCCACCCGTCAGCGTGTCCTTGCCGCCACCTCCGCCCAGGGTGTCATTGCCAGCGCCGCCATCAATCTCATTGGCCGCTGATGAACCGGACAATGTGTCGTTGGCGTTGCTTCCCACCAGGTTTTCAATGCGGATCAGGGTGTCCTTGCCCGCGCCTTCTGTGGTTTGTGCCGTGGTCACGGCCAGCCGGATCCTGACGCCATACGCCGCGTATTTATAGGAGGCAGTGTCTGCCTCGCTGCCCGCACCGCCGTCCAGCACGTTGTTGCCCCAGCTGGAATACAGGATATTGCTCAGGCTGTTGCCCATCATGTTGCCGACGCTGTAAAGGTCAACGCGGCCATTTTCGACATGCTCACCAAGGGTGTAGTCGGCCATGTTGCTGATGACCAGGTCAATGCCGCCTGTGGTTTTGTCGGCGTTGGTCTCCAGCACCACATCACCCGCATCGTCGACAAAATAAACGTCCGAGCCATCGCCACCCACCAGAGTGTCCTGCCCCAGGCCGCTGTCCAGTGTGTCATTGCCCAGGCCAGCCATCAGGCTGTCGTTGCCAGCCTGGCCATACAGGCTGTCATTGCCCTCAAGGCCAACAAGGGTGTCGTTGCCGGCATTGCCCAGCATCATGTTGTCGGTGTTGTTGCCATTCAGGCTGTCGTCACCGGTGCTTCCCAGCACGGGATGAGGGTCCAGGCCCTGAAAGTTGAAGGCCGTCAAGTCTGCCATGTTGACGTTCCTCAGGATGGCAAGCACCTGGAAGCCGCCAGCGCCTGAGCTGCCATCAAGATCAGCTTCCAGCCAGGTGTCGGCACCGGACTGGCGCAACTGTACAAGCCTGTCGACAAAATGGTTGCCGGTTTTCTGGGTATTGAAGAAGTAGTAATAGGGAAGAACAATCTGATCACCCGCATCCCCCGCAACAAAATCGGTGATGATGGCCCGGCCCGGTGTTTCCGATTCACTTATGAAGTCACGCAGCACAAAAACATCCTGCCCTGTACCGCCGATCAGGGTGTCGTTGCCGGCCCCGCCCTCCAGGGTGTCGTTGCCACTGCCGCCGTTGAGCTTGTCACTTTCGACCCCGTCACTGAGAAAATCATTGCCGCTGCCGCCAATCAGGGTATCGCTGCCCGCTCCGCCACTGAGGTAGTCATCGTCGGCACCGGCGTCCAGTCTGTCGTTGTTTTTTTCACCGTAGAGCGCGTCCTTGCCATTGCCGCTGATCAGGATGTCATCACCGTCCTGGCCATGCAGGGTGTCGTTGCCGCCGAAGGCAGTGAGGGAGTCATTCCCGGCACGGCCAGCCATCACGCTGTTTCTTTCGTTGCCGGTCAGTGTGTTGTTGTCGGCGGTGCCCACAAAGACATTGGGCTCGCTACCATAAAAATTCCAGGCAGTCAGATCATCCTTGTTGACGTTTTTCAGGACAAGGACGGTTTGGGGAATGTCATTGCTGCGGTATTTGCCATCGGTGTCGAGTTCTACCAGGGTGTCTGCGCCTGACTGTGTCAGGCGCACATAGCCATCACCGAAGGGGTTGCCGGTGATGATTGTGCTCATTTCATGGAAGTCGTATGGAATCCTTATCATGTCGCCAGCATCACCGACGGTAAAGTCAGTAATGATGTTCACATCATTGGCCGTGGGCGGGAAGTAAAGTGAATAGGGGTGTATGTCAAACACGTCACGACCGGCACCGCCTGTCAGCGTATCCTTGCCCCTGCTGGTGCGTATCCAGTCATCACCGTCCCCGCCATCCAGCAGGTCATTGCCCAGGCCGCCATTGAGGTCATCCCTGCCCGGCCCACCGCGCAGCGTGTCGTCCCCGGCTTCGCCGGAGATGCCGTCGTCTTCCGGTCCGCCTGTCAGGCTGTCATTTCCGGGGGTACCAGTGATGGTAGGCATCGTGCATTCCTTTCATGGGTGATGATGAAGGTGTCTGCGGCTGGCCCATCGTGTCTCTGATCGTCGCCGATCTTGACTGTTGGTATTGTTTTGATCGATGGGCGGGACAGCCCGCAAACGCTGGTCAAACAGGCTGGCAGGACGTTCAGGCCAGTTGCTTGCGCTTGAATCGCACAATGTACCCAGTTTTCCGGGCTGCATCCATAGGCTGAAGGTGGCTTTACATGGCTTTTGGTGTGGCACTCAGGCCAACTGCCGCGCCAGCAATACCGCCACATGCACCGCCTCTCGCTGCGCTCCGTCCCTGATCTGGTGCCTGCAACTGGTGCCGTCGGCCACCACAATCGCATCGGCTTGCTGGCGTATGGCGGGCAGCAGGCTCAGTTCGGCCATCTGCATGGACACCTCGTAGTGACTGGCTTCGTAGCCAAAGCTGCCGGCCATGCCGCAGCAGCTTGATTCGATCAGCTCGGGTTTGGCTCCGGGTATCAGCTTCAATACATCCATGATGGGGCTGACCGCGCCAAATGCCTTCTGGTGGCAATGGCCGTGCAGCAAAACCGGTTTGTTGACGGGTTTTAATGCCGATTTCAGGGTTTCGAGTTTGCCTTCAGCAGCTTCCCTGGCCAGAAATTCTTCCAGCAGCAGGGCGTTTTTGCCGACTGTAGTTGCCGCTTCGCCCAGGCCCATGACCAGGGTTTCGTCGCGCAGGGTCAGCAGGCAGGATGGCTCCAGCCCGACGATGGGGATGCCTTTTTCGGCAAAGGGCAGCAGGGCGCTGATCAGCTCATTGGCCTTCATTTTGGCTTCATCCACCATGCCGCTGGCCAGAAATGTTCGCCCGCAGCACAGGCTTTTGCCATCGGCTATTGTTTTGGCAGCTATATAGGTGGTGTACCCACCCGCAACAAGCACTTTTAAAGCTGAAAAGGCATTTTCCGACTCAAAGTAGCCATTAAAGGTGTCGACAAACAAAACCACGGGTTTGCTTGCCGCCAGCACTTCTTCCCTGGTCGCGGTTTGCGGTCTGGTGTTGAAAAAGGTCTGGCTTTGCCACTGCGGCAAGGTGCGTCTGGCTGAAAGGCCCAGTACCTTTTCACTCAAACCTGCCAGGCCAGGAATTTTGTCGCGCAGGTTCAGCAGCGGTGCAAATCTGCTGGCCCAGGGTGCGTAGTCGGGCAGGTAGGCCACCAGTTTGTCTTTCAGTGTGTAGCCATTTATTGCCTTGTAGTGGTGCAAAAACTCGACCTTCATCTTGGCCATGTCCACACCCGTCGGGCAGTCGCGTTTGCAGCCCTTGCAGCCAACACACAGCTCCAGTGCGTCCTTGACGGTATCGCTGGCGAATGCCTCGCTTGCCTGCATGCCCTCAAGCTGACCCGACAATGCCAGTCGCAGGGTGTTGGCCCGGCCACGTGTCAGGTGTTTTTCATCACGTGTCACGCGGTAACTCGGGCACATGGTGCCGGCGTCAAACTTGCGGCAGTGGCCGTTGTTGTTGCACATTTCCACGGCTTTGGCAAAACCCTGGGCCGGGTCCCCGCCTGTGCCAGGTGCGCTGGTTTTTTCCGTGACGGGGTCGTTCTGTACATTCCAGGCAGTCCAGTCGAGCGCGGTCTTGATCGGTATGACCTTGTAGCCTGGTGGAAACCGCATCAGCCGTGGGTCGTCCATCTTCGGCGGCTTGATGATGCGTTGCGGGCACAGCAGGTTGACAGGGTCAAGGTAGTTCTTGATGCTGGCCAGCGCTTCGGTGATTTTTGGGCCAAACTGCCATTCGATCCACTCACCGCGGCACAGGCCGTCGCCGTGTTCACCGCTGTACGCGCCCTTGTAGTGCCGTACCAAGGCCGAAGCTTCCTCGGCAATCGCGCGCATTTTGGCTGCGCCCTCGCGCCGCATGTCCAGAATCGGCCGCACATGCAGGGTGCCGACCGACGCGTGGGCGTACCAGGTGCCCTTGCTGCCGTATTTGCGGAAAACGCCGGTCAGCGCATCGGTGTATTCCGCCAGATGCTCCAGCGGCACAGCGCAGTCTTCAATAAAACTGACCGGTTTGCCGTCGCCCTTGAGGCTCATCATGATGTTCAGGCCTGCCTTGCGCACTTCCCACAGGTTTTTTTGTGGTGCGTCTTCAATCATTTCAACCACCGAACCCGGCAGGCCCAGCTCACCCATCAACTCGACCAGCTGTTTTATCTTGGGCGTCAGCTCGGCTTTTGATGCGCCTGAAAACTCGACCAGCAAAATCGCATCGGGGCTGCCAATCAGCGCAGTGCGCACCGTGGGTGCAAAAGCCGGGTTTTGCAGCGACAGCTCTATCATGGTGCGATCCACCAGCTCAACCGCCGTCAGCGTGCCGTCGCCAATCCTGACAATGTGCTGGGCTGAATCCATGGCCTTGTAAAAGGTCGGAAAGTTCACCACTCCCAGCACCTTGGTGCGTGGCAACTCGCTCAAACGAAGCTTCAGTGACTGCGTCAGGCCCAGCGTGCCCTCACTGCCAATCAGCAGATGCGCCAGATTGACCGATCCGTCAGTCGTATAGGGCTTTTCATTCTGGTTGTTGAAAATGTCCAGGTTGTAGCCCGCCACACGCCGCAGCACCTTGGGCCAATGCGCTTGCAGTTCTGGCCGCAGTGCGTCAGACAGGGTCTTGACATAGTCACCAAGCGCCCTGGCCGGGCCGCTGGAAGTGTCGTAACGGCCCAGGTCCAGCAGTGTGCCGTCAGACCGCCAGGCCGTTGCGCCCACGACGTTGTGAACCATGTTGCCGTAGGCAATGCTACGGCTGCCGCACGAATTGTTGCCTGCCATGCCTCCCAGGGTAGCCTGCGCACTGGTCGATACATCCACCGGATACCAGAGTCCGTGTTTTTTAAGCGCAGCGTTCAGGTGGTCAAGCACGATGCCTGGTTCCACATCTGCCGTACGCGCCGTCACATCCACCTGCAGGATGTTGCGTATGTGTTTGCTGTGGTCAATCACCAGCCCGGCCCCCACGGTCTGGCCGCACTGGCTGGTGCCACCACCGCGCGGCACGATGGGCACATTCAGCTCACGGCAGATGTCCAGTGCGGTCTTGACATCAGCTGCAGTACGCGGCACCAGCACACCAACCGGCATGGCCTGGTAAATCGAGGCGTCAGTGGCATAACGGCCACGGTCTGCCGTGCCAAACAGCACCTCACCTTGTGTTTCGCTCGCCAGCCGGGCAGCGAGTTTGCCGGCAACTTCATTGCTGATGCGGGCTACCTCATCGTAGGCATGGCTGGCCGATTCGCGGCTGATGTTCAAGGGCAGTGGGGCGTTCATTTTTTTTGTCTCGTTTGTTCAGGCTTTTGACCGGCTTTGCAAAGCCGCACGCAGTTGCGCCACCACCACATCACGCTTGTTGTTCAGGTGGCCCAGCAGCACGCTGCGCATGGCGGCAGCGTCGCGGGCGGTCAGGGCTTCAATCATCAGCTCATGTTCTTTCATCGCGACCTTCCATTTGTCTTCGTCCTGGTTGGACCGAAAACGCAGGGCCTGCAGCCTGGCATTGACCTGGCGGTAGGTTGAAGTCAGCACCGGGTTTTTGGCAGCTCGGTTGATGGCGTTGTGGATGGCAGCGTTGAGCCGGTAATAGGTGGGCAGCTCACGCCGGGTATAGGCGGCCAGCATTTCGTAATGCATGGCCTTGATTTCGGTCAGTTCGGCATCGGTGATGCGCTGGGCCGCCAGTTCGCCCGACTGGGCCTCCAGCCCGCTCATGACTTCAAAAGTATTGAGCACATCGGCCTCGGTCAGCTCGACGGCAATGGCCCCCCGGTTGGGCAGCAGCTCGACCAGGCCTTCTGCGGCCAGCATCTTGATGGCTTCACGCAATGGGGTGCGTGAAACATTGAGCACCTCGCTCAGTTCCCGTTCATTGAGTTTGGCCCCCGGCGGGATGCGGTTTTCAACCAGCATCTGGCGCAACTGGCTGGCAGCCTGTTCGTGCAGTGCAGCGCGCGGGATCGCCGTGAGAGCGGTCAGGCTCGTGAGGGATATGATTTCGGCAGTCATTTATGAATTTTGTATGCAAAAAACAAGACTGTCAAACAGATGTAACAACTTCGAGCTAACTTGACAAATGAATTTTGTATGCAAAAAATAGCAACTTCAATTCAGGAGACCAAGACCCATGCTGACGCTTGACTTTCACCCCACCGGCCGACACTTTTTGCAGATTCCCGGTCCGTCGCCCGTGCCAGACCGCCTGCTGCGGGCCATGAGCAACCCGACGATTGACCACCGTGGCCCCGAATTTGCGGCATTGGGGCTGAAGGTACTGGCTGACATCAAAAAAATCTTCCAGACGAAACAACCCGTCATCATTTACCCGGCTTCGGGTACCGGCGCGTGGGAGGCCGCCCTGGTCAACACCCTCAATGCGGGCGACCATGTGCTGATGTATGAAACCGGTCACTTTGCTTTTTTATGGCAAAAACTTGCCGCGCGCCTGGGTTTGAAGACCGAAATCCTGTCCCACCCCGGCCCCGAACTGTGGCGCCACGGCGTGCAGGCCGACCTGATTGAAGAACGCCTGAAGGCCGACACCAGCCACAGCATCAAGGCCGTGTGCGTGGTGCATAACGAAACCTCCACCGGCGTGACCAGCAATATCGCCGCTGTACGCAAGGCGATTGACGCCGCCAGACACCCCGCCTTGCTGCTGGTGGACACGATTTCCGGCCTGGCCTCGGCTGACTACCAGCACGATGCCTGGGGTGTTGACGTGACCATCAGCGGTTCACAAAAAGGGCTGATGCTGCCGCCCGGCATCAGTTTTAACGCCGTGTCGGCCAAGGCGCTGGAAGCCAGCAAAACCGCGACTCTGCCCAAAGCCTTCTGGGCCTGGGACGAAATCATCGAGATGAACAAGACCGGCTACTGGCCCTCAACCCCCAACACCAACCTGCTGTACGCATTGAGCGAAGCCTGCGACATGCTGCTGGAGCATGGGCTGGAAGCCGTGTTTGCGCGCCACCAACGCTGGGCCGAAGGCGTGCGCGGCGCCGTCAATGCCTGGGGTTTGCAGATTCAATGTGCCGACCCGGCGGTTTATTCACCGGTACTGACAGGTGTGATCACACCCGAAGGTATTGATGCCGACGCCGTGCGCCGCATCATTTACGAGCGTTTTGACTGCTCGCTTGGCACTGGCCTGGGCAAGGTCAAGGGCCGCATGTTCCGTATTGGTCACCTCGGCGACTGCAATGACCTGACCCTCATGGCCGCGCTGGCAGGATGCGAAATGGGCCTGAAGCTCGCTGGTGTCAAGCTTGCTGGTTCAGGTGTGCAGGCGGCAATGGACTATTTTTCAAGCCACGCGGCCACCGTGCCGCAACGCAAGGCAGCGTGAACGGCAGACAAAGGGCGGGAGGCCCTTTGCCATTGAATATGAAGCAATTCATGCCCGCTGCAATTGCGCAAAACACTGATTTCGTTAATAAATGGAGAAAATAATGCAACGCAGAACCCTGATTGGCGCAGCAGCAGCTGGTGCAGCCCTTGTGACATCGCCCATGCTCTGGGCACAGAGCCTGCCGTCCGGGCCGGTGCGCATCATTGTGGGTTTTCCGCCGGGCGGCGGCACCGATGCGCTGGCCCGTGTAGTAGGCCAGAAGCTGTCCACCATGTGGAATGTGTCGGTTGTCATTGAAAACAAAAGCGGTGCCGCCGGCGTGATTGCCGCCGACTACGTCGCCAAACAAGCCGGTGACGGCAACACCCTGCTGATGGCACACATCAATAGCCACGCGCTGGCCCCGGCCATGGGCATCAAGCTCAACTACAACGCCGAGCGCGACTTTGTGCCCATCAGCATGGTCGGCGTCACGCCCAATATGTTGATTTGCAACGCCGACCAGCCTGCCAAAACCGTGAAAGACGTCGTTGAGCTGTGCAGGCAAAAGGTCGGCCAGGTCAGTTTTGCATCGGCAGGTGGTGGTTCGGCGCAACACTTTGCACTTGAAATGTTCAAACTGCAAGCCAAGATCTTTGCCCTGCACATTCCATATCGCGGTTCCGGCCCGGCGCTGGTGGACTTGATTGGCGGCCAGGTCAACTACTGTTTTGAAACCATGACCTCGGCCACGCCGCACGTCAAAAGCGGCAAGGCGATTGCGATTGCACAGACCCGCCTCAAACGCGCCAAGGGCCATCCCAACGTGCCGACCATGGCCGAGTCGGGTTTTCCGGGTTTTGAAGCGACCGTCTGGTACGGTTTGATGGGGCCCTCAAAAATGCCGCCGGCCATGGTTCAGCGCATGAATGAAGACGTCAACAAAGTGCTGGCCATGCCCGATGTGCAGGAAAAAATGGAGCAATACGGTGCTGAAGACGGTGGTGGCAGTGTTGAAAAGTTTGCCGCCTTCATCAAGTCCGAGCAGCAAAAATGGGCTGTAGTGGCCAATGCCGCCAAGGTAAGAATCGACGCCTGAGCCAGTTGGGCAAGCGTTGCAGACACATTTGTGACTGCGCTGCCAGTTTGCATAAACTGTTGTCTGATAACAGCAGGGTGCCAATGCTTGACAAAAAACCGGTTCGCTGCCGGTTTTTTTGTCTTCGGACTGCGCCGCCTCGCTTCCTGTAAAAACTGCTCAGGCAGCAGATTTTCGCTTGTAAAAACCACCCGCTCATGTCAGTTTTACGGCAGCCATCAAACTGTTTTTAATACCGGGCATTAAACAAATTACTACTATTTACCGCTTTGATTCAGGCGCAAAACTCTGAGACACTTTGGGCCGGATATCCGACATTGTCTGATGTCCGACTTTTGGGTTTTCCCCCGGACGGTAACGCGTAAAGAGACGCGTCGCCGTCAGTTGCCAGCAGCGCAAGCCATGCCTGATCCCGACTGCTTTTTCGCCGGAAAAGCAGCCCGGTGACTCAGGCAAAGCCAGGGCCCGTCATCGACGGCCACGGGTTGCTGAACAGCATTTCACACAATTCAATTTTTTAGGGTGGGTAGCTTT
>JAZKIK010000501.1:0-2075 GCA_040384925.1 Pseudomonadota bacterium
TCGGCTCTTCGTCGTTTCGTGTGGGACTTGACGAGGGATGGTAAGCATGGTTGCCGCACCAGCCATTTGCACGCTGCGATTTCCTTACAAAGTTCGCGTCCGTTCGGTGCCAAAAGACCCCGGTGTCTACACGCTGTCAGGTCAAGAGCCCGGAACTTCATGGCGATGTGAAACCAGTCGAGGATGCGGCAGGTCGGCCGGGAGGCGCCGTTGACGGTTTTTTCAAACTCTCCTGCGCCGTCAGTGAAGATGGTGACCCTGTCGCTATCTCCCACGCCGCTGGCAGTCAGGAAGTTGTCCAGTCGAGTAGCGGCAGCCCCTATTTGGTTGTGGACGTAGGCGTACAGCCGTGTTTTTCCGCTTTCGAAACACGCCCGTCCCGCAACAACGTTGACATGACGTCCCTGGTGGGCGTACCGGTGGCAGTGCATAAGCCACGCAGAGTCGACGGCCAGAGCGTTCAGGTGCATGGTCATGCTGCGGCCTGGCGGCAGACAAGGCTGCGCGGCTGCTCTCATGCTCCAGGGCTGCGCCGACGACACGCACACGGCGTTGCACGCCGCTAACGGAAACGGTGTCGGCAATTGGCAAGACCTCACTGAGCAAGGCCGTGGCTGCAGCATAGGAAAGATGCGCGGCCCACTTCACCTGAAGATATTCAAACTCTGGTGTCATGCTGGTGGGCACCACCTGAGTCAGAGGGCTGAAAGAAGCCCCGGCGGTTTTATTCGCGCAGCGACAGTAGCGGACTCGGGGACTTTGCACGGTGACCAAACCAAACACTGTTTTGATCTGGCGCTGATGCCAGCCCTTTAGGGCCAGCCTGCATCACAGCGCTCACAGTGGGCGTGCGCGGAGGCGATACCCTGGCACTGGCTATCGACCAGAAGCTGCTGAGCTGCAGCAAGCAGAGCCTTGTCTTCGGCCAGGCTCATTCCACGCGGATCGGTTGTCATGGCTCGTTCGATTGAGGCAAGCTCGATGCGCTCGGTGCTTCCTTCGTCGTCAACAAGATGGGCTTCAATGATCAGTCGCATGATAGGCCTCCTAATTGCAGCTAAATCCGCATTCTCACGTTAGCCATCAAATCTTGTTTGCCCCCACTTTGGTTCACTCTCCTTCACGGCCAGCCCACGGTCTCAGCCCTGCACCAGATAGCGGCAAGTCTCTAGTGCTGCGTCGGCATCCTTGATCATGAAGTTCACCAGTGTGGCTGAACAACCAAGCCGCAGACCAATCTGGCGTTGCGTCATCCCGCTGATACGGTTGAGTTCGAAGGCCAGGCGCGTACGCGCGGGCAAGGACCCCAACACCCGATCAATCACGGCCAGCGCCTGGCGGCCGTCCAGCACGCGCTCGGGCGCGTCGTTGCTCGGTGGACTTATCGACTCGACATCGTTGCAGTAAGTTCGGTAACTGGCTTCAACAGAATGGTGGCGGTGGTAATCAATGGCCACATTGCGTACCACCTGGCAACAATATCCCAATGGCTTGTGTACCTCTCGCACAGCAGCACCGTCAGCCAGCTTCAGGTAGGCATCCTGGAGAACTTCCTCCGCCAGGTCAGTGGTGCGAACAATCTTCTGGGCAACCCGTTTCAGCTGTACACGGTTTGCAATAAAAACTTCTGCCAGCGTGAATTCAGATGCCTGCAAGGATGCATCAAGGCACTCTATTGTCATAAGTTATCCAGGTGTTGTTAGGTCAAGAAAAACGACAGCGCAAGAAAGAAAGACCAGACTCAGGAAGTGACCAGCGCGGCTTGACCCAATCGGTGAAAAATGAAATACCAGTTTGTTTAATTTGGTAAATGAGAATCATTTATGTTTACGAAGTCAAAAACCCCCCTTTGTTTCTTTAATAGACGTTCGAGCAGAAGAAACAGAGACACTTCTGTTGTGCAAGCGCCTGGTGCGCTCAAACCTGGAACCCTGAGCCTTGCTATCGGCGCTACCATGGAGGCGATGAAGAAGGAAAAAAGACCGGATCCAATGTGGCAGGCCGCCTGGGCATGGGTGCGGCTGCAGCACGAGTGTGGCGGCCTTGGCGATGCCAAGGGTGCCGAACTCGCGCAG
>JAZKIK010000502.1:0-4488 GCA_040384925.1 Pseudomonadota bacterium
TGTGGGCACGGATCAGAACAAAAAGTTTGTTCTGGTAGTGGGCGCTGACAACAAGGCGGTGTACCGCGAAGTCACGCTGGGTGCCTCGATCAACGGTTTGCGTGTGGTGAAGGACGGGCTCAAAGCCAACGAAAGCATCGTTGTCAACGGCCTGCAGCGTATCCGCCCCGGTGCGCTGGTAGCACCACAGGTGGTTGAAATGTCGGCCAAGGCGGAACTGCTGAATGCTGAAAAACCGGTGAAGGTGGCGGCCAAGTCATAAGCTGTTTCTGCCTGTCATCCCGGACTTGATCCGGGATCCATCCCCTGCGGCATCCGCCACAAAACGGGCATGGATTGCGGGTCAGGCCCGCAATGACGCAAAACCAGACCCGTTCACTTAAACAAGAAGAACCAACATGAATCTTTCCAAATTTTTTATCGACAGGCCCATCTTTGCAGGTGTGCTGTCGCTGCTGATGTTTTTGGCCGGGCTGATCGCGCTGCGGTCCATGCCGATTGCCGAATACCCGGACGTGGTGCCGCCCACCGTGGTGGTGCGTGCCCAGTACCCTGGTGCCAATCCAAAAGTGATTGCAGAAACAGTGGCCACGCCGCTTGAAGAAGCCATCAACGGTGTGGACGGCATGCTTTACATGAGCAGCCAGGCCACGACAGACGGCATCATGACCCTGAACGTCACCTTCAAGCTCGGCATGGACCCTGACAAGGCCCAGCAACTGGTGCAAAACCGCGTGGCACAGGCCGAACCGCGTTTGCCTGAAGAAGTCCGCCGCCTGGGTGTGACCACCATCAAAAGCTCGCCCGACCTGACCATGGTGGTGCATTTGCTGTCGCCCAATGGCCGCTACGACATGACTTACCTGCGCAATTACGCAGTGCTCAATGTCAAGGACAGGCTGGCGCGCATCAATGGTGTGGGCCAGGTGCAGATATTTGGCTCGGGTGACTATTCCATGCGTGTCTGGCTTGACCCGCAAAAAGTCGCCGAGCGTGGCCTGTCTGCCGGTGATGTGGTGCGTTCCATCCGTGAGCAGAACATTCAGGCTGCGGCCGGTGTGGTCGGTGCATCACCAGGTTTGCCCGGTGTGGACATGCAACTTTCCATCAATGCGCAGGGCCGTTTGCAGAGTGAGGAAGAGTTTGGCGACATCATCGTCAAGAC
Source organism: Pseudomonadota bacterium (assembly GCA_040384925.1). GTDB lineage: Bacteria > Pseudomonadota > Gammaproteobacteria > Burkholderiales > Burkholderiaceae_C > Polaromonas. Next base: position 1,166 of record JAZKIK010000502.1, read on the forward strand.
CGACAGAAACGGCGCCGTGACCCGCCTGCGCGACATTGCCCGGCTGGAACTGGGTGCGGCTGACTACGCGCTGCGTTCATTGCTCGACAACAAGCAGGCTGTGGCCGTGCCGGTGATGGCCGCGCCAGGCTCCAACGCCATCCAGATTTCAGACGATGTGCAGGCGCAGATGCGCGAGCTGAAAAAGAGCATGCCTGAAGGTGTGGACTACGAAATCGTTTACGACACCACACAGTTTGTGCGCTCGTCCATTGAAGCGGTGGTGCACACGCTGCTGGAAGCCGTGGCGCTGGTGGTGCTGGTCGTGATCATCTTTTTGCAGACCTGGCGCGCATCCATCATTCCGCTGCTGGCTGTGCCTGTTTCGGTTGTCGGCACCTTTGCGGTGATGCATCTGTTTGGTTTTTCAATCAACGCGCTCAGCCTGTTTGGCCTGGTGCTGGCCATCGGCATTGTGGTTGATGATGCGATTGTGGTGGTTGAAAACGTCGAACGCAACATCGAAAATGGCCTGAGCCCGCGTGAGGCCACCTACAAGGCCATGCGTGAAGTGTCTGGCCCCATCATTGCGATTGCGCTGGTGCTGATTGCCGTGTTTGTGCCGCTGGCCTTTATCACTGGCCTGTCGGGCCAGTTCTACAAGCAGTTTGCGTTGACGATTGCGATTTCGACCGTCATCTCGGCCATCAACTCGCTGACTCTTTCGCCAGCATTGGCTGCCTTGCTGCTCAAGGGCCACGACGCACCAAAAGACGCGCTGACCCGCGGTATGGACAAGGTGTTTGGCCCGTTCTTTCGCGCTTTCAACAAGGCGTTTGGACGCAGTTCCGAAAGCTACAGCCGTGGGGTGAAGGGTGCCATTTCGCGTAAAACCGTCATGCTGGTGGTTTATGGCTTGCTGGTGCTGGCTACCGTGGGCCTGTTCAAGGCTGTGCCAAGTGGATTTGTGCCAGGGCAGGACAAGCAGTACCTGATTGGTTTTGCCCAGTTGCCCGACGGTGCCACGCTTGACCGCACCGAAGACGTGATCCGCAAGATCAGCGACATCGCCATGAAACAAGCCGGTGTCGAGCACGCAATTGCTTTTCCCGGTTTGTCGATCAATGGTTTTACCAACAGCAGCAACTCCGGCATCGTGTTTCTGTCGCTCAAACCCTTTGACCAGCGTACAACGGCAGACCTGAGCGCTGGTGCGATTGCGGGCCAGCTCAACGCGCAGTTTGGCGGCATTCAGGAAGCCTTTATTGCCATGTTTCCACCGCCGCCAGTTCAGGGCCTGGGCACCACAGGCGGCTTCAAGCTGCAGCTGGAAGATCGTGCATCGCTCGGTTACGCCGCGCTTGACAAGGCGACCAAGGACTTCATGGCCAAGGCCTACCAGGCCCCCGAGCTGGCCGGGCTGTTTTCAAGCTTCCAGGTCAACGTGCCGCAACTGTATGCAGACATCGACCGCACCAAGGCGCGCCAACTGGGTGTGCCGGTAACCGATGTGTTTGACACCATGCAGATCTACCTGGGCAGCCTGTATGCCAATGACTTCAACAAGTTTGGCCGCACCTATTCGGTACGTGTGCAGGCTGATGCGCCTTACCGTGCACGGGCTGAAGACATTGGTTTGCTGAAAGTGCGCTCAAGCACCGGTGAAATGGTGCCTTTGTCAGCACTGATGAAAGTCACGCCAAGTTTCGGCCCTGAACGTGCGATGCGTTACAACGGCTTTTTGTCGGCTGATATCAATGGCGGCGCCGCGCCCGGTTATTCATCCGGCCAGGCGCAGGACGCAGTGGCACGCATTGCAGCTGAAACCCTGCCGCCCGGCATCAGCTACGAGTGGACGGACTTGACTTATCAGGAAATCATTGCCGGCAACTCGGCCATGTGGGTCTTTCCGCTGGCCCTGCTGCTGGTGTTTCTGGTGCTGGCTGCGCAGTATGAAAGCCTGACGCTTCCGATTGCCATTGTGCTGATCGTGCCCATGGGCCTGCTGGCTGCCATGCTGGGCGTCAAGCTGACGGGGGGTGACAACAACATCTTCACGCAGATTGGCCTGATTGTGCTGGTGGGCTTGTCGGCCAAAAACGCGATTCTGATTGTCGAGTTTGCCCGCGAGCTGGAGTTTGCCGGACGCACGCCGCTGCAGGCCGCGATCGAGTCCAGCCGCCTGCGTCTGCGCCCTATCCTGATGACCTCACTTGCCTTCATCATGGGTGTGCTGCCCCTGGTGCTGTCAAGCGGTGCAGGTGCAGAAATGCGCCATGCCATGGGTGTGGCAGTGTTTTCCGGAATGATCGGTGTCACGGCTTTTGGCCTGTTTTTGACCCCGGTGTTCTACGTGGCGCTGCGCGCCTTGACGGGCAACCGCCCGCTCAAGATGCATGGCGCCGTGCCTGCCGATGAGGCACCGGCTGGCCACCATGCTGCTGGTGGTGCCCCACTGGCAGTGCAGCCCGCTGCCGCTGTGAAGTTTCACGAATAAAAAAATCAAGGAGTTCAGCATGAACCGCATTTATTCAAAAGCCCGCCTGAGCCTGCTGCCATTGCTGGCGGCCTTGGTACTGGCCGGTTGCGCCACCTCGTCTGCGCTGGACACTTCCAGCGTGCCTGCAACACCTGCTGCGTTCAAAGAGCAAACCGTGCAGCTTGCGTCCACAGCAACCCCGCAAACCCAGGGCCGCTGGTGGACGGTGTTTGCCGACCCGGTACTGAATCAGCTGGTGGAACGGGCCAGCACCAGCAACAACAGCGTGCAGGTGGCAGCCGCCCGGCTGGCGCAGGCCCGTGCCATTGCCGGTGCAACGGATGCCAACCGTTCGGTGCAGTTGGGCCTGGGCGCAGGCGTGAGCCGCCAGAAGGACGGCAGCACCGGCAATATGCCGCAAACCGTCATCAGCGCCGGTGCCAACCTGTCTTACGAACTGGACCTGTTTGGCAAGCTGGCTGGTGCCAGCAACGCCGCCACGCTTGACGCACAGTCACGCGAAGCTTTGTTGCGCAGCACCCAGTTGCTGGTACAGGCCGACGTGGCGCAGACTTATCTGAACCTGCGCGCCGTGGACAGTGAACGCGCGCTGGTCGCCAGCACCCTCAATGCCTACCGCAACACCCTGCGCCTGACGGAAGTGCGTTTCAAGGAAGGTGATGTGGCAGAACTCGACGTAGCGCGTGTGCGAACCGAGGTGGCAGCTACCGAGTCGGAGGCACTGGCACTCGACCAGCGCCGTGCCGGACTCGAACACGCGCTGGCCGTGCTGGTTGGTCAGGTCGCATCCAGCTTTCAGATCGCACCGATTGAATGGAGCATGGCCTTGCCTGCGATTCCCGCA
>JAZKIK010000503.1:0-7316 GCA_040384925.1 Pseudomonadota bacterium
TGCAGATGGGTGCCGGGCAGGCTTAAAACGGCCTGCCAGTCGGGTGTGCGGGCATGACCTGCCGCATCAAACCACACATCACCCAGCAGATTCAGCATGATGGCCGGCGAGTGCTGGCGTGGCTGCGGCAGCGGCAAACCGGCCATGGCATGAACCTGCAGGTCAAATTGCGAGACGTCACAGGCGTCCATGGTGTAGTGGCCGCTGTTGTGCGGGCGTGGTGCCATTTCATTGACGACCAGGCCGCCGGACTCGCTGCCCTCGTCCACCACAAAAAACTCGATGCACAGCACACCGACGTAACCAATGTGATTTGCGATTGATCTGGTAGCTTCCAATGCTCGCTGCACCAGTGCAACAGGCATGTTTGACTCGTAAACATGGGTCACGGCCAGAATTCCGTCCACATGCACATTGCGCTGCGGTGGAAAACTGACAATCTCACCGTCAAAACCGCGCGCGACAATAACCGAATATTCGGCCTTGAGCGGCATCAGCTTTTCAAGCACACAGGCCACGCCTTTTAAATCAGCCCAGGCAGCGGCCAGTTCAACTGCATTTTTGACCCTGACCTGGCCCTTGCCGTCATAACCCATACGGGCGGTCTTGAGAATGCCAGGCAGCAGGTTGGCAGGCACGGCGGCCAGCTGTTCTGCGCTTTCAATCACCGCATACGGCGCGCAGCTGACGCCTGAAACATCAGCGCAGGCTGTGAAATGGGCTTTTTCCTCGATGCGGTTCTGCGCAATGGCCACGGCTGCCGCGCCGGGTGCCACCGGCCGTGTGGCAGCCAGGGTCAACAGGGCGGCGGCGGGTACGTTTTCAAATTCTGTTGTGATGGCGCAGCTAGCAGCAGCCAATTGAGCCAGGCCAGCCGGGTCGTCATAGGCAGTCTGGATATGGTGGTGGCTGACCAGACCGGCCGGGCTTTGCGGGTCGGCGTCGAGCACGGCGGTAAAAAAGCCCAGGCGCTGGGCTGCGTGCACAAACATGCGGCCCAGCTGGCCACCACCCATGACACCCAGGGTGGCGGGCTGGCCGCTGGCGGACACGGTGCCGGGGAGGATGGGCTTCATGCCGGGGGCAGCGTCATGGCGCTGGCAGCGGCTGTCTGTTCGGCACGATAGGCAGCAAGTTTGCCGGCCAGGGTCTGGTCATGCAAAGCCAGCATGGCAACGGCAAAAAGCGCTGCATTGGCAGCGCCGGCCACACCAATTGCAAAGGTCGCTACCGGAATGCCCTTGGGCATCTGCACAATGCTGTGCAGCGAATCAACACCCTGCAGATGTTTGCTGGCGACCGGCACACCCAGCACCGGCACCGCCGTTTTGGAGGCCAGCATGCCTGGCAGATGTGCCGCACCGCCCGCCCCGGCAATGATGGCCTGCAGACCCCGGCCTGCGGCGCTTTCGGCATAGGCAAACATCGCATCCGGCATGCGGTGGGCTGACACCACACGCGCTTCGTGGGCGATGCCGAAATGGCTGAGGATTTGCACCGCATGCTGCATGGTGTCCCAGTCGCTGCTGGAGCCCATCACCACGCCGACAACCGGGCTGGCCGTAGCGTCTGTCTGAGAATTTGTTGTCATGGAATGACCCTGAAGGTCTGTACGTTGCGAATCAAAGGCCAGTGCCGCAACACCAGCGCGTTACCAGCAAACACCGGAACCGCCTGATTTTAAAGGGCACAGCCGTGCTACGCTCCGTCCGATTGAAAACCGTGGCAGCAGCCCCCAACTCAGACAAATCATGATAGACGTCACCATTGCCAATTTTGAACAGGAAGTCATCGCCGCTTCCATGAACACCCCCGTGCTGATCGACTTCTGGGCACCCTGGTGTGGCCCCTGCAAGTCGCTGGGGCCGATTCTTGAAAAAGTCGAAGCTGCATATGAAGGCCGCTTCAAACTCGTCAAGATTGACTCTGACCAGGAGCAGCAGCTGGGCGCGGCCTTTGGAATCCGCAGCATTCCAACCTGTATTTTGATGATCGAGGGCAAACCGGTGGACGGTTTTGCCGGTGCCCTGCCTGAAGGCAAGGTCAGGGAATTTCTGGACAAACATGTGCCCAGTCTTGAAGAACTCGACGCCGAACTTGAAACCGAAGCCGCTGAAGCGTTGCTTGAAGCGGGTGACACCGACGCCGCGCTGGCCCGCCTGCAGGAGGCGCTGGCCATCAACCCGGCCAACGACGATGCACGTTTTGACTATGTGCGCCTGCTGATTGCCGCTGGTGATGTGGACACCGCCCAGGCCGCGCTGGCTCCAGCACTGGTGCAAATCCCGCGTCCCTTGCGTTTTGAAGCCCTGAACCAGTGGCTGACCGCCGTGCGTTTTGTGCTGACCGACGAGCAGGGCGAGTGGGAAATCGAACAGTTCGACGAAAAAATCGCAGCCAACAAACGCGACTTTGACACCCGTCTGGCCAAAAGCCGGGTGCTGATGGCGCGCGGCGCGTGGACAGAGGCGATGGACGAGTTGCTCGAAATCATCATGCGCGACAAAAAATGGGCTGACGAAGCACCACGAAAAACCTTTGTGGCGATTCTGGAACTGCTGACCCCCCCCAAACCCAAGGCCAGCCTGGAAGCCAGCAACAAGACCGCAGGCGGCATAGAACTGGCCGGGCAAACCGTCATCACCCAGGACCCGCAGGCCGTGCTGGTATCGAGCTACCGGCGCAAACTGAGCATGGCGCTGAATTAGGCGTCTGCTTGTGGATGTCAAATTACTATTAAATCAATAGCTGTTTATGCCCGTGGGACGGGCGCAAGAGTGTGATTTATCTTGAAAAGAGTTGTTTTTACTCCTTCTCCCTCTGGGCTAGCGTATGCACACGTCTTTTCGGTTTTATGTATTGCTCCTTCCCGCCTTTGGGGGAAGGCTGGGATGGGGGCTTTTGGCGTTTGTTAAATGCCGCTGGCAATCACACGCACAGGCCCCCATCCCTACCTTCCCCCAGAGGGGGAAGGGGTAAACCTCTTCAGGCCGTCAGCCGCGTCATCGCTTCCTGATATTTGGCAGCGGTCTTGCTGATCACATCCGCTGGCAAATGAGGTGAAGGCGGGGTTTTGTCCCAGGGTTTGCCATTGATGCGCACGGCTTCCAGCCAGTCGCGCACAAACTGTTTGTCGTAACTGGGCGGATTCAGGCCTGCAGCAAATGCGGCCTCATATCCCTCAATCGGCCAGTAACGTGATGAATCAGGCGTCAGCACCTCGTCCATCAGGGTCAAAGTGCCGTTTTCATCCAGGCCAAACTCGAACTTGGTGTCGGCAATGATGATGCCTTTGGTCAGCGCAAAGGCGGCTGCGGTTTCATAAATCTGGATGCTGATTTTTTTGATCTGCGCGGCCAGCTCTGGGCCGACGACCTTCACGACCTGTTCGTAGCTGATGTTTTCGTCATGCTCACCGGCTTCTGCCTTGGCTGCGGGCGTAAAAATTGGCTCGGGCAGTTTGCTGGCGTTTTTAAGGCCGGCAGGCAGCGGTACACCGCACACGGCCTGCCTGTCCTGGTATTCCGTCCATCCACTGCCGGCAAGATAACCGCGCACCACGGCTTCTACCGGAATCGGCTTCAGGCGCTTGACCAGCATGGAGCGGCCCGTGACCTGGGGCAATTCGGCCGGGCTCACAACACTTTCAGGCGACTCACCAGTCAGGTGGTTTGGGCAGATGTGGCCCAGTTTGGCAAACCAGAACAGCGCCATCTGCGTCAGCAGCGCACCCTTGCCCGGAATCGGTTCACCCAGAATCACGTCAAAAGCACTCAAACGGTCGCTGGCAACCATCAAGAGTCGGTCTTGGCCGACGGCGTAGTTGTCACGCACCTTGCCACGGGCAAGCAGGGGCACGGAGGTCAGGACTGATGTGTGAAGGGCTTGGGTCATGGGGGAGTGTCAAAAGTAAAAAAGCCCGCGTGACTCGAATCGAGTCCACGGGCCTTGAATTATCGTCAATCGGCTGGCAGGCCGAAAGCCTTTCAGTGAACCACTTGCGCCAGTTCACCACTGGCGTATTTGGCGGCTACCACCTGCAGGCTGTCGCCCTTGATTTTTGCGCCCTGGCCTTCGCAGCCAAATTCGATATAACGCTGCTTGCAGATCTGCTTGGCGGCTTCGCGGGCGGGTTTGAGCCATTCACGGGCATCAAACTTTTCGGGGTTCTCGAACATGAACTTGCGTACCGCGCCGGTCATGGCCAGGCGGATGTCGGTGTCGATGTTGATCTTGCGCACGCCAAACTTGATGGCTTCCTGGATTTCCTCGACTGGCACACCAAAGGTTTCCTTCATCTTGCCACCATACTGGTTGATGATGGCCAGCAGGTCTTGCGGCACACTGGACGAACCATGCATCACCAGGTGGGTGTTGGGAATGCGTTTGTGGATTTCCTTGACGCGGCTGATGGCCAGGATGTCGCCAGTGGGCTTGCGGCTGAACTTGTAGGCGCCGTGGCTGGTGCCGATGGCAATTGCCAGCGCATCCAGTTGTGTGGCCTTGACAAAAACTGCAGCTTCTTCGGGGTCGGTCAGCATCTGGCTGTGGTCCAGCTTGCCTTCGGCGCCTATGCCGTCTTCCTCGCCAGCCTCACCGGTTTCCAGGTTGCCCAGGCAACCGAGTTCACCCTCGACCGTGACGCCAACCTTGTGGGCCATCTCGACCACACGACGTGTCACGTCCACGTTGTAGTCGAAGTCTGCCGGGGTCTTGCCGTCTTCACGCAGTGATCCGTCCATCATGACCGAGCCAAACCCCAGGTCAATGGCGCCCTGGCAGATGCCGGGGCTCTGGCCATGGTCCTGATGCATGACCAGCGGGATGTTCGGATAGGCTTCAACAGCAGCCTGGATCAGGTGTTTGATGAAAGCCTCGCCAGCGTATTTGCGGGCACCAGCGCTGGCCTGCAGAATCACCGGCGCACCGGTTTCCTTGGCCGCGTCCATCACGGCCTGCACCTGTTCGAGGTTGTTGACGTTAAAAGCCGGAATGCCGTAGCCGTTGACTGCCGCATGGTCCAGCAGCTCACGCATCGAAACGAGTGCCATGATTGAATCCTAGAAAAGTTGAAACGCAATTAAGAACAGAAGGAGACGAAAAAAGCGGGTTGGCAAAAGAGGCTGGTTCAGCCCCCAGCGAGAAGACTCATCACTCGTCAGAACACATGGTAACTGCACGGTAACCACCTCGCGACCCAAGGCCTGATTCTAGCGTTTGCGGGTAATCCCCGACAAATCCCACACAGCGCAGGGCATGTCGGCATAGCTGCCGCACCGGGCTGTGTGGCCGTCAGCCAGCTGATGCTACAAAAGCCGTCACCCGCTCAAGCACAGGTGCCCGAGCCCTCAACACGGAGGCCATCGACGCCAGCAAGGTCACATGGCTTACCGAAGCAAACAGCTCCGATTCAACCCGCACACCGCGGTGCCTGAGCCCTTCAGCCAGCGCCATGGTGCTGCGCTGCGGATCAACTGCCTTGTCTTCAACTGGTGCCAGCAACAGGGCCGGTGGATAAGAGGGCGACACCTCGGCCAGGTGATTGACCGGCTGGCTGTCTGCCGGTGTGGCTGGCCATTCAAAAGCCACACGGGTCTTGGGATCAACAATCGGCAGAAAGTCGTAAGGCCCGGCCAGCCCTATCCATCCGGCCAGCCGGGAAGGCGTCAGGCCAACTGCCGCCAGCCAGCGCTTGTCAAGTGCAATCATGGCGGCGTTGTAGGCACCGGCGCTATGGCCCATGACAAAAATCCGCTCGGGGCTGGTGCCAAATTCAGCCGCATGGTCAAAAGCCCAGCGTACCGCCAGCGCGCTGTCCTGCACAAAAACCGGGTAACGCACCTGCGGACTCAGGCGATAGTCGGCCACCACGGCAACGATGCCTGCCGAAGCAAGCGCTTCGCCGACAAAACGGTAATCAGCCCGGTCACCCATAGACCAGCTGCCACCATAAAAAAACACCACCATGGCAGCAGCTCGCCCCGTCAGCTGGTTTTTGGGCCGGTAAACATCCAGCTTCTGGCGCACGTCCGGCCCATAGGCCAGGCCATCGCTGCGCTGGTAGGTATCGGACGCGACGGTGGCGTTGAGCAGGTCAACGGCTGAACAGGCGCTCAAGAGCGCGGGCAGCATGGCAAGAAGGGAGCGGCGGGGCAAGTGAAAAGATAGAGAGGGCGGCAGGTTCATAACCCTTGTTATACGTCTGCCGTGCCCCGGCGGATTCAGGCTCTGCCCTTAAAAAACTGTGAGACAGGGCCGACGCCTGCCCTGATTTACCGCAAATCCACCAATAACCGGCTCAGGCGACCCGGCAAATCTTCAGCATATTGGTGCCGCCAGGCGCACCCATGGGTTCACCGCAGGTGATGGCGTACACATCACCGCTTTGCACGATGTCACGACGCATCAAGTGGGCTTCGGCGTCCTGCAGCGCGGTGTCGCGGTCAACGCTGTTGTCCATCAGCAGGGGACGCACGTTGCGATAAAGCGCCATCTTGCGTTGGGTCGCCAGGCGCGGCGTCAGCGCGTAAATCGGCACACGCAGATCATGGCGACTCATCCACAAGGCGGTCGAGCCGCTGTCGGTCAGCGCCACAATTGCCTTGGCACCCAGGTGGCTGGCCGTGAACAGGGCGCCAATTGCGATCGACTGGTCAATACGGGCAAATTTTTTGCCTGAAAAATCAGCGTCGATTTCCTTGTATTCGGCTTTTTCGGCTTCCAGGCAGATCTTGGCCATTTCCTCCACCGTTTCCAGTGGGTATTTGCCGGCAGCAGTTTCGGCACTGAGCATGACGGCATCGGTACCGTCGAGCACGGCATTGGCCACATCACTGACCTCGGCGCGGGTTGGCACCGGGTTCAGAATCATGCTTTCCATCATCTGGGTGGCGGTAATCACCACCTTGTCGTTTGCCCTGGCGAGTTTGATCATGCGTTTTTGCAGAGCCGGAACGGTTGCATTGCCGACTTCAACCGCCAGGTCACCACGCGCCACCATGATGCCGTCGCTGACACGCAGGATTTCCTCAAGATTCGGAATCGCCTCGGCACGTTCGATCTTGGCGATCAGGCCGGGTTTGTGTTTGTATTGCGCTGCCGCCACCATGCACAGCTGGCGCGCCATTTCCATGTCGGTTGCGTTTTTGGGAAAACTCACGGCCACGTAATCGGCCTGAAAAGCCATGGCAGTCTTGATGTCTTCCATGTCCTTGGCAGTCAGTGCCGGGGCCGTCAGGCCACCGCCCTGTTTGTTGATGCCCTTGTTGTTGGACAGCTCGCCGCCCAACTTGACGGTGGTGTTGACTTCTTCGCCC
>JAZKIK010000503.1:7326-11354 GCA_040384925.1 Pseudomonadota bacterium
AGCACATCACCAGCCTTGACGTCGCGCGGCAGTTCCTTGTAGTCCAGGCCCACACCCTTGATGTCACCCGGTTCGGTGCGCGAGGCGTCGAGCACAAATTTTTCACCCGGCACCAGCAGTACCTTGCCCTCGGCAAACTTGCCAACGCGGATTTTTGGCCCCTGCAGGTCAGCCATGATGGCGACTTCACGGCCGGCGCGCTGTGCGGCTTCGCGCACCAGGGCAGCCAGATTGATGTGGTCCTGGGCCTTGCCGTGGCTGAAATTCAGTCTGACCACATTGACACCGGCACGTATCATTTTTTCAAGCAGAACCGGATCACTCGATGCGGGGCCGAGGGTGGCAACAATCTTGGTGGCGCGACGTGGCATGGGTAAAGGTCTCCTGTAATTTAGTTTCTTATTCTCACATGAATAAGTTACGGGACAGTTACATACCCACCTTCATTGGCATTGGCAAGTCCTGCCAGACACAAAGCTTGATGCGGGTCAAGGCCCCTCAAGCGCATCGTCTTTAGGATGGCAAAACAGCCAGGCAGGTGTTTGCCCAGCCAGTTTCAACCATCCAACTCTGCCATTTCTCCTGCAGCCTTGGCAGCCAACCCATTTATTTTCATGACCCGATCTTCAGAATCACACGCAAGCCCGGCCGCTCTGGTGCAGCCGGTGCCGGTCAACGCAGCCATGCCGCACCGCAAAATCATCCGCTCGTGGCTGCTACCCTTGTCGCAGCGCACGACATGGCGAGCTTTTGTACTGCTGGCTTTTGACTATGCGCTGCTGGGCAGCTGTCTTGCCGGTGTGGTGCTGTTTGATTCAATCTGGCTGATGCTGCTGTGCGGGCTGGCCGCTGGTTTTGTGATTGGCCGCCTGTTCATCATTGGCCATGACGGCTGCCACCAAAGCCTTACGCCGCACCGCAAACTCAACAAATGGCTGGGCCGCATCGCCTTTTTGCCATCCCTGACGGCTTACAGCCTGTGGGACGTGGGCCACAACATGGTGCACCACGGTTTTACCAATCTGAAGGGCGTGGATTTTGTCTGGGCACCGCTGACCAAAGAGGAATTCAGCGCACTGTCGCCATCACGCCGGCTGATGGAGCGCATCTATCGCAGCGGCTGGGGGCCGGGGCTGTATTACATGATTGAAATCTGGTGGAACAAGATGATGTTTCCGCGCAAATCCAGCCTCGGCAGCACAGCGCAGCCGGTGTTTACCTGGGACTGCCTGCTGGTCACAAGCTTTGCCGCCGTGTGGGCTGGTGTACTGACTGCAGCCGCACTGGCAACGGGCAAGGCGCTGCTGCCAGTGCTGCTGCTGGGTTTTGTGTTGCCGCTGTTTTTCTGGTTCAACATGATGGGTTTTGTGATTTACGGCCACCACACCCATGTCAGGGTGTCATGGCACCAGGATCGCGCCGCCTGGCAACGTGCACAGCCTTTTGTCTCAACCACTGTTCACCTGACTTTTCCCCTGCAGATGGGTGCAGTGCTGCACCACATCATGGAGCACACCGCACACCATGTGGACATGAGCATCCCGCTGTACCGGCTCAAGCTGGCGCAGGCCAGACTGGAAGAGCTGCTGCCCGGACGCATCGTGATACAGCCGTTTTCACTGCGCTGGTATTTCGGCACCGCCCGCGCCTGCAAGCTGTATGACTTTTCACGTGACTGCTGGACCGACTTTGCCGGCCACATCACCAGCCCGGCACGCCCGTATCAGCCCGCACAGGCTGTGCAACAAGGCCAGACAGCATGAGTCACAGAAGTTTGATCTGGCGCAAACCCTGGTCACAGGCCCGTTCAGAGGTTTGACAAGGCGCAAGGTGCGGGGCCGCTGCCTCTCCTGTAATAGGGCTACGGGATGTCCCCGCAAACTATCACCACAAGAAAGAAGCTCGTGAAAAAACAAATCATTGCCGCCGCCCTGCTCAGCCTGCTGTCAGCCGCGACCATCGCGCAAACCACAGCGCCCGGACCATGGCTGGTGCGTGTACGTGCCGTGCATCTGCAAAGCGCCAATGGCGACTCCACACCGCTGTCCCTGAGCATCAACAACAAATGGCTGCCTGAAGTGGATGTGAGCTACTTTTTCAGCCCCAATATTGCCGCAGAACTGGTGCTGACCGTGCCGCAAAAACAGACGCTCAGCGCAGGCGGCACATCCATAGGCAGCTTCAAGCACCTGCCGCCCAGCCTGCTGGTGCAATACCACTTTCCGCAAGCCTCGTTCAAACCCTATTTGGGCGCTGGCATCAACTACACACGCCTGAGCTCTGTCAGCCTGCCCGCTGGTGTGGATGTCAAGCGCAACAGTTTCGGCCCTGTGCTGCAAGCCGGTGTGGACATTCCGGTCGGCAAGAACATGTACCTGAATCTGGACCTGAAAAAAGCCTGGATACGCACCGATGTGTCGGTAGCGGGTGCAGGCATAGGCACTTTCAGGGTTGACCCGCTGATGTTCGGCATGGGCCTGGGCTGGCGCTTCTGAGCCAGCGTTTTCCCGCCTCAACGCCCAAGGGTAAAAGCCAGCGCCCCACCGTCACACATGCCGTCTGACAGGACCAGCAGCCTGTAGGCTTGCGGCGTTTCTTCCAGCACGGTGAGCGCTTCGGGTTTGAGCTCCTTGTCGCATTGGCGCAGCCTGACCTGGCTGGTATCGAGTTGGGCCAGGTTTCTGGCATGGCCTGATTTGCCGTCCCAGTGCCAGATGCTGGAGCCAGCTTTCTGGCTTGACGGGCTGTCATCCGGGCCGACCAGCAGCAAAAAGCCCTTGCTGACGGCAATCAGGTCGCGTATGCCGCGCTGTGGACCCAGGTCCAGGCTGACAAGTGCAGGTTTGGGGTCGCCGCCTTTGAACAGGGCTTCGGCATCGACCGACAGCACTTTGGCCGCACCAGCCAGCACCGGGCCACGAAAACCAAAATACAGGCGCCCGCCATGTACTGCCAGGCCTTCGATATTGACGCCTTGCTGGCCGGGCTGGCTTGGGTCTTTTTTTCTTGCGCCGGGCACGGGTTCCGAACCCAGGCATTTCTGTTCGCCAACATGGGCGGCCAGCCCCGGCTGCGCCTGCATGATGGCCCAGAGGCGGGTGCTGTCGGCGTAGTCGGCCAGCGCGCCTGAGGCCGTGCGCAAGGCGCGGCCGGTGGCCGGGTCAAGCCGCAGGCGGACGACGTGGCGGCTGTCGGGGTTGCTGGCGCAGTCGCTGCGTCTGGCTGAATGGGAGCCGGTGACATAAAAGTAGTGGCCATCTGTTGCTGCCGCTTCGGCGTCCAGTTCGCCCTTGGTATTGCGCAACACCAGTTCTTCATCGTCGGGTTTGATGGCCTGCCGGCCCAGGGTGGCATAACGGGCCTGTGCACCTTCGTCAAAAGCCAGCAGGCAGATGCGCTGCTGTCTGGCGTCAAGATTGCAGGCAATGCCGCTGACGGAGCGCCGGGCTTTTTTCTCTTTTTTCTTGTTCAGGCCAAAGTCAAAACCAGTGTCACTGGCCCAGACTTCACCATCAGGCGCAAGTGTGGGTACCGGGGCGGGTGTTTGCGCGCTGGCCGCCATGCTGACGACGGCCAGCAGCAAAGCCCAGACAGGGTTGGGCATGCGGCGTGAGGGCATTTGATAAAAAAAGTACATCAAACGACTGTAGCCCAGTCTGCTGACCAAGGGCCAGGCCTTTGGCCGGACAGGCTGAATACGAAGTACGCCATCGCCCGCGGGCGGTGCACAATCTGAGCAAGTGAGTCCATGAAATGGGCTTTGAATACCTCGCAATGAACATCGAACAGAAGTACTGGTTTCCTGCAAAGCGCTACGGTTGGGGCTGGGGCTTGCCGAATGTCTGGCAGGGTTGGGTGGTTATGGCGGTGTTCTTCTGCTTGCTCATCGCAGGTGCTGCGGTGTTGCTTCCAGGTCAAAGGCCTGGTGCCTTTGTTGCCTACTCGGCCTTACTCTGTGTTCTGCTGGTTGCGGTTTGCTGGGCCAAGGGCGAGCGCCCGCGCTGGCGTCAAGGTGGTGAATGAAGGCA
>JAZKIK010000503.1:11454-13263 GCA_040384925.1 Pseudomonadota bacterium
ACGCGCCGCAGCGTTCTGGGCACGGCCGCCGCGCTGGCCGCTGGCAGCATGGTTTCGCGCCCCGCCTTTGCGCAGGCTGCCTGGCCTGCCAAGGCGATACGTTTTGTGGTGCCGTTTGCGCCAGGCGGCAGTTCTGACGTGGTGGCACGTTCCACAGCGGCTGAATTGACCAAAATTCTTGGGCAAAGTGTGTTTGTTGAAAACAAGCCCGGCGCTGCCGGCAATATTGCCATGTCGGAAGTCGCCCATGCCGATGACCAGCACACCATGATTCTGGGCCACATCGGCACACTTGCCGTCAACCCCTATATTTTTGAAAAGCTGCCTTACGACCCGATCAAGGACTTTCAGCCCGTCAGCCTGCTGGCCAAGGTGCCCAGCCTGTATGTGGTGCATCCAAATGTGCCGGCCAAAAACCTGAAGGAATTCATCGCCTACGCCAAAAGCAAACCGGGCCAGCTCAGCTACGGCTCGGCAGGCAATGGCAGCGCCGGCCATCTGGCCTTTGAATACCTGAAGATGACGGCCGGCTTTTTCATGCTGCATGTACCTTACCGCGGCACCGGACCACAACTGACTGATTTGCTGGCAGGTCGGCTGGACGCCGCCGCCGTTGGGGCGTCGGCAATCCTGGCGCACATCAAGGCTGGCAAGCTGCGCTGCATTGCTACCGGCTCAAGTCAGCGACTGGCCCAGCTGCCCGATGTGCAGACGGTGGCAGAGCAGGGTTTTCCGGGTTTTGAGATGACGCAGTGGTACGGCCTGCAGGTGCCCGCCAGTTTCAGTCCTGCCAATCTGGAAAAACTGTCTGCTGCCACCATCAAGGCGGTCAAGTCACCCGCCTCACTTGAAAGGCTGGGCAATGATGCCGCCGAGGCCGTGGGCAACAGCCCGGCGCAGTACGCACAATTCATAACGGCAGAGCAAAAACGCTGGCAGACGGTGATTCAGCGCGCAAAAATCAAGCCGGACTGATGGCTGGTTTTTACCGTGGCGTGGCTGAGACAGGCTGGTTAATATCGCCCCATGCGTGTACTGCTGGCAGAAGATGACTTTACCCTTGGCACCTGGCTGTGCAAGGCGCTGGAGGCCGTGGATATTCAGGTCGAATGGGTCAACAACGGCAAACTGGCCGACCTGGCACTGCAAAACCACGACCACGATGCGTTGATTCTTGACCTGGGTCTGCCTGGCCTGGATGGCGGAGAAGTCTTGCGCAGGCTGCGCGAGCGTGACCAGCGCCTGCCTGCGCTGGTGCTGACGGCTCGGGTGTCGCTGGCTGACAGGGTCAAGACGCTGAACGCCGGGGCCGATGATTTTCTGGCCAAACCGTTTGCACTGGCCGAGCTTGAGGCGCGGCTGCATGCGCTGGTGCGCCGGGCGCGTGGCGTCGAGCACCCGCGCTGGGCCTGCGGGCCACTGCTGTTTGATGCGGCAAAAAAACAGTTTTTCATCCATGGCGAACTGCTGGCCCTGTCGCCGCGTGAAAGTGCCGTGCTGCGGGTGCTGATACAGCACAGCGGCGAGCCCATGTCCAAACAGCAGATTCTGGCGCGCGTGTTTCCAGACGAGCGTGATGTACACCCCGAGGCGATCGAGGTGTTTGTACACCGGCTGCGCAAACACCTTGAAAAAAGCGGCATCCGCATCACCACCATGCGGGGGCTGGGTTATGCACTGGAGCTGGAAGCTGCCTGAACGGCCCGGCCTGCGCAGCATTCTGCTGGTTTTGCTGCTGCCGCTGCTGGCCTGCATCACGCTGCTGGAGTTGTGGATGACAGACCACGACGCCAAGGACGCGGCCAATTC
>JAZKIK010000504.1:0-5840 GCA_040384925.1 Pseudomonadota bacterium
AAAGGTACGCAGGGTTTTAAAGCCCTGCTTTTGGAAAGCAGCCTTGCAGCCAGCTTTCACGGGAACGCCGTGAGGCATCCCCTTGATTCCAAAATCCAGTGAATCAGGCCGTGGTGGCTGATGCAGATTCGGTACTGGCTTTTGCACCCGGCTTTTTGCGGCCTGGAGCGATCATCATGACCATCTGCCTGCCTTCAAGCTTGGGAAACTGCTCAACCAGAATCAAATCAGCCAACTCATCCCTGATCCGCGCCAGCAGGGCCAAACCCAGTTCCTGGTGCGTGATTTCACGACCGCGAAAACGCAAGGTAATCTTGCATTTGTCGCCGTCTTCCAAAAAGCGCTTGATATTGCGCAGTTTGATGTTGTAGTCACCATCGTCAGTGCCGGGACGGAATTTTATTTCCTTGATCTCGATCACTTTTTGCTTGGATTTCGCGTCCGCAGCCTTTTTTTGCTCGGCATATTTGAACTTGCCGTAATCCATCAATCTGCATACCGGTGGCATGGCGGTTGGGGAAATCTCAACCAGATCAACGTCATATTCACCCGCAAGTCGCAACGCTTCCATCAGGCTGACGATGCCCAGGGGCTCGTTCTCGGGCCCTGAAAGTCGTACTTCAGGGGCCATGATTTCACGGTTCAAGCGGTGCTTGCGTTCTTCGCGGTGACGACGGTCACGAAATTCAGTAGCGATGGTTTTAGTCCTTAAATACTAGCTTTACGCTTGCTATAAAAGCTATAGCGGCTTGCGCCCGTCTGGCAATGACGATTGGCCACAATGATCAACAACAAGGTTAAAAATCAGGCTTTTTGTGCGATGTCAGATGCTATTTGCGAGGCAAACGCTTCAAGGGACATCACTCCAAGGTCTTTGTTACCCCGGGCGCGCACTGCGACAGCTTTTGCATCTTTCTCCTTGTCGCCCAGGACAAGGATGTAAGGAAGCTTTTGCAACGAGTGCTCCCGTATTTTATACGTAATTTTCTCGTTGCGCAGATCCAGCTTAACCCTAAGCCCTTGATTCTGCAGCGTTTTAGCAACTTCCCTGGCGTAATCGGCTTGTGCGTCGGTGATTGTGAGCACTGAAACCTGCTCTGGAGCCAGCCAGACAGGCATGGCACCGGCGTGCTGCTCGATCAAAATACCGATAAAACGCTCCAGACTTCCGACAATGGCGCGATGCAGCATGACGGGGCGATGTCTTGCGCCGTCTTCACCAACATACTCGGCGTCCAGCCGTTCGGGCATGGAAAAATCGACCTGCATCGTGCCACATTGCCACTGCCGGCCAATGGCGTCCTTGAGCGTGTATTCAATTTTCGGGCCGTAAAAGGCGCCGTCGCCCGGTGCGATCTGGAATTCACAACCGGAAGCGCGCAGGCTTTCCATCAGCGCGTGTTCCGCCTTGTCCCAGCTTTCGTCGGAGCCAATACGTGCGTCAGGCCGCGTTGCCACCTTGTAGATGATGCTGTCGCTGGCAAAACCGAAGTCTGCATAAACCTTTTGCAGCAGGGTCGTGTAGTCCACACATTCCTTGAGGATCTGGTCTTCGGTGCAGAAGATATGCCCATCGTCCTGCGTAAAACCACGCACGCGCATGATGCCGTGCAGGCCACCCGAGGGTTCGTTGCGGTGGCACTGGCCAAACTCACCATAACGAAGTGGCAGGTCGCGGTAGCTCTTGATGCCTTGTTTGAAGATCAGGATGTGACCGGGGCAGTTCATCGGCTTGAGTGCGTATTCACGCTTTTCACTCTCGGTCGTGAACATGTTGTCGCGGTACTTGTCCCAATGGCCGGTTTTTTCCCACAGGGTTTTGTCAATGACCTGCGGGCCCTTGACCTCCTGGTAACCATTGTCCTGGTAGACCTTGCGCATGTACTGCTCAACGCCCTGCCAGATCGTCCAGCCCTTGGGGTGCCAGAACACCAGGCCGGGTGCGTGGTCATCGACATGAAACAGATCCAGCTCGCGGCCGAGCTTGCGGTGGTCGCGTTTTTCAGCCTCTTCAATGCGTTTGATATAGGCTTCAAGGTCTTTTTTGTCGGCCCAGGCCGTGCCATAGATGCGCTGCAGCTGCTCGTTTTTGGCATCACCACGCCAGTAGGCGCCGGAGACGCGTGTGAGTTTGAAAACCTTGAGGAAACGGGTGTTCGGCACGTGGGGGCCGCGGCACATATCCACGTATTCCTGGTGGTAATACAGGCCCATGGCGGTTTCGTCGGGCATGTCTTCGACCAGACGAAGTTTGTAGTCTTCGCCCCTGGCCTTGAAAACCTCGATCACTTCAGCGCGTGGCGTCATGCGTTTGACAACGTCGTAGTCCTGCGCAATCAGCTGGCGCATGCGCGATTCGATGGCGGCTACATCGTCGGGCGTGAACGGACGCTCAAAGGCGATATCGTAATAAAAACCTTCTTCAATCACCGGCCCGATAACCATTTTGGCCGTTGGGTACAGCTGCTTGACAGCGTGACCGACCAGGTGAGCTGTGGAGTGGCGGATGATCTCCAGGCCATCGTCGTCCTTGGGGGTGATGATCTGCAGTTTTGCATCGTGATCAATGCTGTCGCTGGCATCCACAAGACGGCCATCTACCTTGCCAGCAACGGTGACCTTGGCCAGACCTGCGCCAATTGAAGCAGCCACTTCGGCCACGGTGACCGGGCCGGGATATTCACGTTTGGAACCATCAGGGAGCGTGATCTGGATCATGGGAACGACTTTATAAAAACAGGATGTCAAAACAAAAAGCGCGGAACCTGCCGCGCTTTGATCTCTGAAGAATGGATGAACGCTATTTAATTAATAGCAATCAGTCACCAGGGGGTGCGGGCTAGCACCCTGAATGACTCCAGAACAGGACGAGCTTGTAGTTCGCGGTGTCATAACCCGGCCTGTCCTTTCTGTTTCAAAGTTATTCTGTTGAAGAGATTTCATCCTTCTATTTTACGGCAGTCGGCAGGCCGGGATGAAACACAGGCAAAAGTTGGCCATGAAAAAGCCCGCATAAACCACAAAGGGCTGATGCGGGCTGGCAATTTATCTGCCCTGCGCCTTTACCGAACCGGTTCAGGCAACAAGCGGGGCAAATTTCAGTGGAACTGTTCTTCTTCGGTCGAGCCGGTCAGCGCGGTCACACTGGACTTGCCGCCCTGGATCACTGTGGTGACTTCATCGAAGTAACCGGTGCCAACTTCCTGCTGGTGCGACACAAAGGTGTAACCGCGGTCACGCGCTGCGAATTCTGGCTCCTGCACTTTTTCGACATAAGCGGTCATGCCACGTGCCACGTAGTCCTGAGCCAAGTCGAACATGTTGTACCACATGGAGTGAATGCCGGCCAGGGTGATGAACTGGTACTTGTAACCCATGGCGCCGAGTTCTTTCTGGAACTTGGCGATGGTGGCGTTGTCGAGGTTCTTCTTCCAGTTGAACGATGGCGAGCAGTTGTAAGCCAGCATTTTGCCGGGGTGTTTGGCGTGCACGGCATCGGCAAACTTTTTGGCAAACTCCAGATCAGGCGTGCCGGTTTCGCACCAGACCAGATCGGCGTATTCGGCGTAGGCCACTGCGCGGCTGATGGCTTGTTCCATGCCCTTGTGGGTTTTGTAGAAACCTTCGGCGGTGCGCTCACCGGTCAGGAAAGGTTTGTCGTTTTCGTCGTAGTCGCTGGTCAGCAAGTCGGCAGCTTCTGCGTCGGTACGGGCAATCACCAGGGTTGGCACGCCGCAGACGTCAGCAGCCATGCGGGCTGCAATCAGCTTCTGGCAGGCTTCAGCCGTAGGCACCAGCACCTTGCCGCCCATGTGGCCGCATTTTTTGACGGAAGCGAGCTGATCTTCAAAGTGAACGCCAGCAGCACCGGCCTTGATCATGGCTTTCATCAACTCAAATGCGTTCAGAACGCCGCCAAAACCTGCTTCAGCATCGGCCACGATGGGCGCGAAGTTGTCGATATAGCCCTTGTCGCCAGCGTCAATGCCTTTGGAATGCTGGATTTCGTCAGCACGGCGGAAGGTGTTGTTGATGCGCTCAACCACGGTAGGCACCGAGTCAACTGGATACAGCGACTGGTCTGGGTACATCGATGCGTAGCTGTTGTTGTCAGCAGCAACTTGCCAGCCTGACAGGTAAATGGCCTTGACACCGGCCTTGACCTGTTGCATGGCTTGGCCACCGGTGAGGGCGCCGAGGCAGTTGACATAGGCTTCGGTGTTGACCAGGTCCCAGAGTTTTTCTGCACCACGGCGAGCCAGGGTGTGTTCAATCGGGAAAGAACCACGCAGGCGAACCACGTCAGCAGCGCTGTAACCGCGTTTGATGCCCTTCCAGCGTGGGTTGGTGGCCCAGTCTTTTTCAAGGGCAGAGATTTGCTGGTCGCGGCTCAATTGTTCAGTGAGGGTTTGTGGCATGGTGCTTTCCTTAGGTTGATTGAATCTGGCGGCACTTACTAGCTTGCAGTGTCTGTGCTTGCATTAATTCTAAGTCTTCTATAAGACTAAATTCAATCTTATGTCTTATAGAAGAGATAAATTTAATCCAATAAAATCAATAGCTTAGATCTCACGTTTCTCAATGTAAAAAATAATTTTTCATCTTGAGAAATTTCCTCATTCAGTCATGCCTTGATTTTTCATCCACTGTCTGCTTGTTTTTACAATGTGAAATCAAAACAATCCACCGTAGCGATCCAGTTCCCAGGAAGTGATTTGAGTGCTGTATTCCTCCCACTCGCGCGTTTTGAGCTGCAGAAAGATGTTGCAGAAAGACTCACCCAGCGCCTCGCGCAAATCAGCATCCTGCTGCAGAGCCTGCAGCGCACTCCAGAGATCACGCGGCAAACGTTCGGGCATGGGCGCGCCCGATGCATGTTGCTCATACAGATCGGCATCACAGGCTTCAGGGGCAGCCATGCTTTTGTCGATGCCGTTCAGACCGGCCGCAAGAGTGGCGGCTATCGCCAGATAGGGATTGCATGAGGAGTCTGGCAATCGCCACTCAATCCGTCCGGCCACAGTCCGCACCAGGCAGGTGCGGTTGTTGTCACCGTAACTTTTCCAGACTGGCGACCACGTGGTGCCTGAAGCGCTTTCACTGCAGGCGAGCCGCTTGTAACTGTTGACTGTGGGCGCGCAGATGGCAGCAAGAGCATCGGCATGGTGCAAAAGGCCGGCAACAAATGAATAGGCGGCAGGACTCAACTCAAGTCGGTCTGCCTGGTCCGAAAATACAGCATTGCCGGCTGCGTCAGTGATGCTCAGATGAAAATGAAGGCCGCTTCCAGGGGCGTCCGGGAACGGTTTGGGCATACAGCTGAACAACATGCCGTGTTGTTCAGCAATCGCGTGAGCCGTCATTTTGAACAGCATGAACCTGTCGGCAGCCTCCAGTGCATTGTCAAAACGGTAGTTGATCTCATATTGACCACAGGCGTCTTCATGGTCGATTTGCTGCAATTGAAAACCAAGCCCGGTCAGCGCCTTTCGCATGTCGTCCAGAAAGGCCTTGTTGCGATAGATTGACTTGAAGTCATAGGATGGTTTGTCGAGCTGATCCTGCATGTCGGCATTGCGCCATTTGCCTGAGGCATCGCGTTGCAGCAGGAAGAACTCGGGCTCAATGCCGACCCAAAGCGTCCAGCCACGCTGCTGCAATTTGCTGATCTGCTTTTTAAGCAGTTGGCGGGAACAGGTTTCCAGTGCCAGGCCGCCGGCATAACCATCACAAACGGCATGAGCAACACCGGGCATGAATGGCAAGGGTTTGAGAGAGTCGACCTGGACACGGCCATAGTATTCACTGCGTTTGCCAAAACGCCCCAATCCTGTGCCCCA
>JAZKIK010000505.1:0-2556 GCA_040384925.1 Pseudomonadota bacterium
TGGACACCTCACAAAACGGCACCCATGCCATGGCAAAACAAGACCTGCACAAGGCGTTTTCGCTGATGTGGCACCGTGTTGACCAGTCCAACCGAATTGTTTTTGACCTGATCAAGACACTGGCGCGGCCTGGCTGCACTACCTTGGTAGGTTCAACCCTGGCGCTTGGAACGCGCCTGGCGCAGGAAAAGCTAAAGCTTCCACTGGCCACCGTACACCTCTCGCCCGCCTGTTTTTTGTCGAGCATAAAACCGCCTGTTTTCAAAAGCATGCGGGTACCGGACTGGCTGCCTTTGTCCGCCAAAAAAGCCATCTGGTGGCTGATCGAGCGTGCCGTACTTGACCCGGTCTGTACTGGTGGCCTGAATCGTTTCCGGGCTGAACTGGGCCTGCCCCCGGTGCAGCGGGTGATGAGCCACTGGCTGCATTCACCACAACTGGTGATTGCACTGTTTGAACCCTGGTTCTGCCAGCCGCAGGCCGACTGGCCCCAACACACTGAACTGGCCGGATTTCCAAGGTTTGACAAGCTTGTGCTGGCTGATTCGGCGGCCGGTGTGCCCCCGGAACTACAAAACTTTTTGTTGGCAGGCCAGGCACCGATTGTGTTTATGACCGGTTCGGCCATGAGCCAGGCCAAACCATTTTTTGCCAATGCCGTGCAGGCCTGCAGGCAGTTGGGCACCAGGGGCATTTTGTTGACCCGTCACCTCGCACAAGTGCCAGATGACCTGCCCGGTTTTATGCACCACGCAAGCTACGCACCCTTGAGTGAAGTGTTGCCGCAGGCTGCAGCGCTGGTGTCGCACGGCGGCATAGGCACTTTGGTGCAGGGCATGACGGCAGGTGTGCCGCAACTGGTCATGCCTTATGCCCACGACCAGTATGACAACGCGGCACGTATAACCAGCCTGGGTCTGGGCAGTACCATTCAGGCCGACAGTTCTGCCGAAAAAATGGCCGAAGCACTGCAAAAACTGCTGACATCGACCCAGGTCTCAAAATGCAACGCAGACATTGCGGCCCGGCTGCAAAACCCGGCCAGCGCAGCTGAACAGGTACTGAACCGCGCCTGCAAGCTGATTGAATCCCTGCGCTGAATGTTTACTCTCAAACGCCGCTGCCCGTGGTAAAAGTAAACACCCGGCTGAACGCCGCGCCATTGTTGCTGCCAGTGATCATCACCTGGTAGGCCGCATTGGCCTGCAAGGGCGCATTGGCCGCCACATAAGCCTGATGCGATTTAAAACAACCTTCGGAACAGGGCGAATAAGGATCGGTGGCGGCAGTTATCGGTGCCCTGAGTGCGACCGGTGATCCAGTTGAAACCTGCAGCATCGAGGCGCTGCTGATCTGCAAGGTGTTGCCTTCACGTGTGCCGATATAAACCACGGCACCCAGCGGATTGACACTGAGGTCACGGCCCGGAACCGGGTTGGGCGACTCGTTGCTCAGCTGGCGGTTGACACCTGTGGTGCCCTCACATGGATAGGTGTTCACATCACTTGCAGCCAGAGACTGCGGCCCCACAGCAGATTTGTAAGCCGCATCAATCTGCAAAAACACCTTGGGTGCGCTGGTGCCCACATCGGTGTTGGAGCGCACCGAAATGCCAATGTCACGAAACGGCCCGACCAGCCCACGCAAATGGTAGGGCGCACTCAACAAGCCACGGATGCCGCTGGCACCTGCCCCGGTTTTGACCGAGGTGCCAAAAAGCCCGACGATTTCATCGGTGACCCCGCCCACACCCGTGTAACCCTTGGCAATCACTCGATCCAGCGCCGAAACACCACTAAAACCATTCGGGAAAGCCGTGCGATCTTCCACATGCGTCAGCAGGTTGTTGATGATCTGGTAATCCGCATGGGCTTTTGCCGCCGCATCAAGCTGCGCCTGCTGCGCCAGTTGGCCAAAACCGCATCGGCTGCGCTCGGCATTGAGCAGATTCAAGGCCGCCAGCTCTTCAGAGCCAGTGACATAAGCTGGTGTCGGCGTGCCGGAAGCCGCCGCAGCGCTCACCGCCGCCGCATCAGCCGCCGTGCTTGCAGCACTTGAAGAAGCAGAATCACCACCGCCTCCACCACCGCAAGCTGAAAGCCCCAAAACCGTGCAGACCAGGAGATAAAGGGACAGGTTTTGCATCTTCATAAGACTCCTTGGATCCAAAGCGGGAAGACGCTGGACCTTGATGAGGGGTGGCGGAAATTGATTTTATTGAAAGCCAAGTGCGAGCAGTGTTTTTTCCGTCGCACCCCGATTTTGCGCGGCAAAAGCCAGCCCCGCCGATACGGCGTTGGCCTGGGCTGTCGGATTTTTCAGCAAGGTGGTGGCGGTTTTAATGGCCTGCGGCAAATCAGCCACACGCTGGGCGGCCCCAGTTGCTTCGGCCATGACTGCGGCATCGGTAAAGTTGAAGGTATGTGGCCCCATCACGACCGGGCAACCGCAGGCGGCAGCTTCTATCAGGTTCTGGCCACCCAGTTGTTCAAAACTGCCGCCCAGCAATGCCACCTGGCTCAGCGCGACTGGCTCAATCTTCGTGCCCGGCGCCAC
>JAZKIK010000506.1:0-5964 GCA_040384925.1 Pseudomonadota bacterium
TATTCCTGCTGTCTGGATGTGTATTGCCTTTTTCTTTATCTATGCCATGGCGCTCAGCGTGGTGCAAGCCTTTGCACCCGAAGCAGCGCGCCAGCTGCATGAGGTACCTTTGTCGCTGGTGGCCAGTTGCCTGACCATTTACATGGTCTGCAGCGCCGGTGGCATGGTTTTTGGCGGTTTTCTGGCCTCGGACCCGGCGCGTTGTGAACGGATTGTGGGCACGGGCATGGGCATTGCCGCGATGCTGGCCTTGTTGCTGGGGTTTGGCACTTTCCCGGCGATTGCGGTACCTGTGCTTTTTGGTGCCATGGGTTTTTCATCGGGCATTGCCGGCCCGTCGCGTGATTTGCTGGTCAAACGTTCCACACCCGACAACGCCACGGGCCGTGTGTATGGTGTGGTTTACGCCGGGCTGGACATCGGCCAGGCCATTTCACCGCTGATTTTTGGTGCCTTGATGGACCATCGCCAGTTCAGCAGTGTGTTTATCGGCCTGGCGGTGGTGCAGGCAGTGCTGATTGCGAGTGCGTTTAATGTGCGCCGGGTGCGGCGTACAGCGCTGGTGGCTGCCTGATTCGCTGCAGACTAACGAATCTGGCGGGCAGATCAAGGCGCTGTGATGATCTGCAAAGTGAGCCTCAGGCTGGTCTCATAAATCATGTCGGCCGAAGCACGTGGCACCGCAGCTGCGGGCACCAGTTGACCGAGGCTGGATTTTGCCCTCACCGCCCTGGGATTTTGCAAGGCCTCGTTCAACAGACCGCTGCCTATCAGCAGGTCTCCATCACCCGGTTTCCCCTGCACTGCCATACCCGCCAAGTGGCCAGTGCCATCAAACACGGGACCGCCACGCGCACCAGGCGGCATGTCGATCCCGAGTTTGCGGTCTGTGCCGTTGGTCAAAAAACTGCCAAAAAAACCGCTTCGCAGAATCGGCCAGGCGGGCAGGGCATGAGATGTGGCTACATATTCCACGGTAAAACCAACACTGCCGGGGAAGGCCGGGGTGGTTTGCACTTCAATATTGCCCGGTGCTGGTAGCGGTTTGTTCAGGCCAAGCAGGGCCACTCCCAGCTTGGGCAGGCGCTTTTTGATCGTGGCTTTGCTCATCTGCCCCAGGCCATTGCGTACCCAGATAGAGCCCGAAGCTGGCAACTGCGACAGCGCTGCCAATGCCTCTTTGCCATCCTGAAGCAGCAGGCCACTGCCTGCAACACGTGCATGGGCGGGCAGTTTGGGTGCGCTGCTGTAGGGTGCCAGCCGTGTGGGCAAAACCAGCACCTCTGGTGAGGCGAGCGGTGTGGCTGAACGAAGCTGCGTTTGTACGTCCTTCAGCAATGCGTTGCCCGGCACACGCGTTTGAGCTTCAGTCAACAGACGCTGGGCAATGGCTGGCTGGCCGCCCATGTGCAGCAGCCAGGCATACAGGGCGGAACCTCCAACGACGTCCAGATGCGCGCCGGCGGTGTGCGCGCCAAAGGCCAGTGCACGACGGTATTCGCCGCCCTGCATGTAGGCGCGGACCAGCGCGATTTCGGTGTCGGCTGCATGAAGAATGAGTGCGGCTTTGTCAAAAGCCAACAAAGCCTTGTCCACCTCCAGCCTGGACAAGGCGGTTTCGCCCTTTTCCAGCAAGTCGGCCCGTTCCTGCAGGCGCTCTGGCGTCGGCCCTGCTGCCGATGCATATCCAGAGGCCTGGCCAGCGGTGGCGGCAGCACGGCGCTGCTCCATCAACTGGCGCAGTTTCTGGTTGCCGGGGCTTTCTGCTGCCGTTTCAGGTACTGCAGATTTTGCAGGTGTTGCACTGCAGATATTTGCCAGCAGACCGGCTGCCAGCCATATCAGATGACGCTTGTGAATCACGGATTGACGTTGGCTCCACCTGGGCAATTGGCGCTGCCGCCAACCCGGTTGATGCGTGGCGTGCCAAGGTCAAGCGGGTTGGTGCCGTTGGCATATGGTGCTTTGGGTGCCTTGAAGTCGGCCAGATACGCGGTCAGGGCATCAATATCCTGGGAGCCGCCAATCCTGTTGCTGCCCTTGACGAGGGTTGAATAACCGTCACCGCCGTCTGCCATGAAATTGTTGACCGTGATACGGTAGTTTTTGGCAGGATTTTGGACCACACCGCTGGCATCCACCAGGGTTTCAACACCCGCAGCAGTGCGCAGCGTGACATTGCTGACACGCGCTCCGCAGGCTTTTGCGCCGTCCCAGGTGTATTTAAAGCCTGCAGATGGCAATGCAAAACGGGTGGCGGTGGCCGATTGGCCCAGGCATCCGGCAAACTGCTCTTCAAGAAAATCCCTGATGTTCTGGGTGTTCAGGGTCATTGTGACCAGGCTGTTGCCGAAAGGCTGTACCGTGAACGCTTCACCATAAGTCACGTTGCCATTGCCTTCGGTACCGCTCTGGGCAAATACAAAACCGGGGCTGCGTACGCCGCCGCCATTCATGAATGCTGCTACTGCACCGCCAAATGCTGCGGGCTGGGTGGCAGCCAGTTGCGAATCGGCAATCAGGCTGCCGGCCGGCATGTTGCAGGCCCCGTCAGAGCGGTTGTTGGACAGGTCGGTGGTGATGGCGCCTATGACGGAGTTGGCAATGGGCGACACCAGGGCCTTGTAGGCAGCGACGATTTTTGTCAGTGCCGAGTCGGCTGGAACCGCCGGGTCGTTGTTGACCACCAGGCGATTGGTGGCGACGCTTTTGGTGATGTCACGGCTTGTGGGGTCAATTGTCACGTCGATGTCGGTCAGAATCCGGCCAAAGGCGCTGGAACTGGTGACCGAGATATTGCGTCCGCTGGCATTTGGCAGCATGCAGTTGTACGCAGCGTGGGTGTGGCCACTGACCACAAGGTCAACCGCGTTGTCGAGCTTTTTCACAATGCTGGCAATGGCCGAACCGGCCAGATTGCCTTCGCAGGCATTGATGTCACCAAGTGTGCCAGTCTGAAAACCGCCTTCATGGATCAGGATAACGATGGACTCTATGCCCTGGGCACGGAGTTTGGGAATCAGGGCATTGACGGTTTCCGCTTCGTCCTTGAACTCAAGACCGGCCACACCGGTTGGTGTGACGATGGTGGGGGTGGCCTTGAGCGTCATGCCGATAAATGCGACCTTGACACCGTTGAATGTCTTGATGCCGTAGGCGGGCAGAAGTGGTTTGCCAGTGGACACAGACATCACGTTGGCAGACAGCCATTTGAATTTTGCGCCTTCAAAAGGGACGGGCGTTCCCACAGTTGCGCCTTTGCAGCTGTTGGGGTCAATGCTGTTGCCAAGCAGCTTGCAGCCACCGTTTTGCAGGCGCAGCAACTCGGTTGCGCCTTTGTCAAACTCATGGTTGCCCACGGAGTTGAATTCCAGGCCAATGCGGTTCAGCGTTTCCACCGAAGGTTCGTCGTAAAACAATGACGAGATCAAAGGTGATGCGCCGATCGAGTCACCGGCACCAACCACCACGTTCAGCGGGTTTTGTGTTTTGAGTTTGGCGATATGGGCAGCCATGAATTCAGCGCCACCCACCTTGGGCCGATCAGCAGCGGGTACGGCCGTGGTCTGGCCAAAGGTGCCGGGGGATTCGAGGGTTCCATGGTAGTCGTTAAACCCCATGACCTTGACGGTAAAGGGGCTTGCGACAGGCGCGGGGGCTGGTGCGGGCGCACCATCATCGCCGCCGCAGGCCACTATGGCAGTAGAGGCGATCAGGCTCAATACGGCTAGGGCAACAAAGTTCTTCTTCATCATGAAACCTCTCCTGGGTAAGGTGGTAAAGACATTCAAGACAGGGCAGGGCCGCAAAGCTGGATCAGTTAGGCCGGGGGCAATGGCTGGGCCCTGGATGTGTCTGGACTGTAGGTGGCGCAAGTGACGGTCTTGTGACGTTGTGATGCTTCATTTCAGTCAGGCTGCGCTTTGCCTGATTGCGCATTCATAATGGCAGTTACGGGCGTTTTGCCCGCAGCTACTTGCCAAGGAGACAGCCATGAGCAGTTCAGACACCCCAAAAAACGGCGATTTCGCCCACTGGGTAGAAGAAAAATCAGAGGCCTTGAAGTTCGAACTGGGTGACAAGTTTCCGGTGCCGCCAACCGTGCTGGTTTCAAGCGCCTCGCATCCCGAAACCGGTCTTCAGAAGCTCGAAGAGGTGTTGCTGGAGCATGAGCAACCCACCCAGGAGTTTCTGGATGAGTTGGCCGCCCTTGAGAACGCGCCCCCCATGAGCGACGACGAACTGGCGGAGCAGGCACTGGCCGCAGGCGGTGCTGACAACGACAGCAGCACACCCGAATAAATCAGCCGGGCTGGTGTGACGCAGACACTGGTTTTCCCCCTTCCCAAAGGCGGGAAGGAGCAAGACATTGAAGCTGCGCAAGGTCAGAGCCTAATGAATTTGCGACTCGATGCTGTAGATCACGGCCGCAGTCCAGACGGCTTGCGGAGCAGCATGGCAGCCTGGGCGATGTCCGGGGCGAGGAAGCGGTCTGCGTCGTAAGGCGGCACTTGCTCGCGCAGCTTGCGCCAGGCTTGATCCGTGCCCTGGCCAAAGCGCTGTGTCTTCAGGAACTCGAAGGCCTGCGCGGCCAGCAGGTATTCGATGGCCAGGATCTGCGTCAGGTTCTCCAGTGACTTGTGCAGGTCCAGCGCGGCGCTGGTGCCCAGGCTCAGATGGTCTTCCTGGTTGCCCGAGGTGATGAAGTTGTCCACTACCACCGGCTGGGCCAGTCGGCGGTTTTCGCCGGCCAGGGAGGCGGCGGTGTACTGGGTGATCATCAGGCCGGAATTCACGCCCGGCTCGGACACCAGAAACGCTGGCAGGCCGCTGACCAGCGGGTTCACCAGCCGGTCAATGCGCCGTTCGGCCACGCCGCCGAATTCGGCCACGGCGATGCGCAGCAGGTCGGCGGCCATGGCTACCGATTCGCCGTGCGGGTTGGCCTGTGACACGATGCGGTAGGCTGCGGGCGTGCCCAGCAGCAGCGGGTTGTCGGTGGCGGAATTCAGCTCGATCTCTATCTGCCGGGCGGCGTGCGCAATCTGGTCACGGCAGGCACCGTGGATCTGCGGGAT
Source organism: Pseudomonadota bacterium (assembly GCA_040384925.1). Lineage (GTDB taxonomy): Bacteria > Pseudomonadota > Gammaproteobacteria > Burkholderiales > Burkholderiaceae_C > Polaromonas. The sequence continues at coordinate 5,079 of JAZKIK010000506.1, forward strand.
CGAGCGGATGCTGAGCGCGTCCTGCGTGCGGATGCCGCAGCTGCTGGCAATGACTTCGCTGCCTTCGAGCAGGCTGCGCAGGTTGCAGCCCACCTGCTGCATGCCGGGGTGCGGCTTGAGCGCCAGGATCTCGGCATCGAAGGCGTCTGTCTGGCCGCGCAAGGCCTCGAAACTCATCGCGCCCACCACATCGGCCCAGTCGGCCAGGCGCTCCACATCGGCCAGGGCCAGCGCGGCCAGGCCGGTCATGCAGGGTGTTCCGTTGACCAGGCTGAGGCCGTCCTTGGCACCAAGCTCCTGCGGCTGCAGGCCGATGGCGGCCAGGGCTTGGGCGGCGGGCAGGGTACGGCCCTGGAACTGCACCTCGCCCACGCCCAGCAGCGCCACACTGATGTGTGCCATGTGGGTGAGATAGCCCACCGAGCCCTGGGACGGGACGCAGGGCGTGATGCCGTGGTTCAGCAGCGCCAGCAGGCCTTCGATCACCTTGGGCTGCAGCCCTGAATAGCCCTGCGCGAAATTCGCCAGCGCGGCGACCAGGATGGCGCGGGTCTGCGCCAGCGACAGCAGCGGTCCCACGCCGCAGGCATGGCTGAGCAAGGTGTTTTTCGACAGCTGGGCCAACTGCCCACCGTGCAGCAGTACATTGCTCAACGCGCCAAGTCCGGTGCTGATACCGTAGGCGCGCTCGCCGCTGGCAATGATGCGCTCGACGATGGCGCGGGCATTGGCAATGCGCGCCCAGGCGGTGGCTGACAGCTCCAGCGGCGCGCCGTCGCAGGCCACGGCGACCAGGGCGCGCCAGCTGAGGGGAGCGTCGCCCAGAGTGATGGCGGCCATGCTCAGGCCGCCGCTCGGTCGTGGTGGCCGGAGGTGAACTGGTGAA
>JAZKIK010000507.1:0-3020 GCA_040384925.1 Pseudomonadota bacterium
AGCACAACTTCGGCTGAAAACGACGAAAAAGTTGTCAGGCCGCCCAAAAAGCCGGTCACCAGCAGCAGTCGCCAGGCTGGGTCAAGCTGTGGCATGGCCTGGAAAACAGCAATGGCCACACCAATCAGATACCCGCCGATCAGGTTGGCTGCCAGTGTTCCCCAGGGAATCACACCACCGGGGCTAAGCCACAAGGCCAGGCCCCAGCGCGACAGGGCACCTACCGAGGCACCGATACAGATTGCAATGACTGGCAGCATGAAAAGCAGGCTCCGAAAAGTTTGAATGAAGGGCGGCGCGTTGGCTTTGACTTTAACTTCACTGCCTGATGGCGGTGGGCAATGCGGCAACTGTCTCAAGCTGAGAATTTGTTGCCCGTTTGGCTCAATTTCAGGGTAAGCACTAGGGTTGATGTTGGCATACGCTTTAAAAATGGATATGCAAAACAATTCATAGGCAAGACGCGCACTGCATGCAATACATGGCTGCAGCGTCACTACCCAAGGAGCAAAAAACATGCAAAAAGTGTTGCACATCAACCCCGACAAATGCACCGGCTGCCTGCAGTGCGAAATGGCCTGTTCTTTTGAGAACTACGGCATTTTTGCCACCGCCAAATCGCGCATCAAGGTGTTTGACTTCCACGACACCGGTAAAAAAGTGCCTTACACCTGTACCCAGTGCGACGAAGCCTGGTGCCTGCATGCCTGCCCGGTGGAAGCCATCACCATGGACAAGCTCACGGGTGCCAAGGTGGTCAATGACTCGACCTGTGTTGGCTGCAAGGTCTGTACCATCGCCTGCCCGTTTGGCACCATCAACTATGTGCAGGAGACCGGCAAGGTGCAAAAGTGCGACCTGTGTGGAGGCGAGCCGGCCTGTGCCGACGCCTGCCCAACCGGAGCCATCACTTTTATTGATGCCAACTGGACGGGCCTTGACAAGATGAAAGCCTGGGCTGACAAGCTGGGCAACCAGTCTGCCGCACCAAGCGGCCCATCACTTCCATCCACTGCTGCTTGACGGCCCAAGGAGAAGTACCATGTCATGGGCAAGAAAAATCCTTCGTGTCAACCTCACGGCTGGCACCGCTGTATCCGAGCCGCTCAATATGGACTGGGCGCACACTTACCTCGGCTCACGCGGCCTGGGCTCCAAATACCTGATTGAAGAGATTGACCCCAAGGTTGACCCTTTGTCAGAGGGCAACAAAATCATCTGGGCCACCGGCCCGCTGACTGGCACCATGGCTTCAACGGGTGGGCGTTACACCGTCATCACCAAAAGCCCGCTGACTGGTGCAATTGCCTGCTCAAACTCCGGCGGTTACTGGGGTGCAGAACTCAAGATGGCTGGCTGGGACATGATTATTTTTGAAGGCAAAAGCCCCACGCCGGTTTACCTCTACGTCAATGACGATGTGGCCGAGCTGCGCGATGCCAGCCATTTGTGGGGCAAAAGTGTCTGGGAAACCGAAGCCAGCCTGAAAACCAGCCTGCAAGACCCGCTGACCCGTGTCTCCAGCATTGGCACAGCCGGTGAAAACGGTGTGCTGTTTGCCGCCGTGGTCAATGATTTGCACCGTGCGGCAGGGCGCTCGGGCGTGGGCACGGTGATGGGCAGCAAAAACCTCAAGGCCATTGCGGTGCGTGGCACCAAAGGCGTTGGTAACTTCCACGACCCGAAAGCCTTTATGAAGGCGGTGAAAGAAAAGAAAAAAATCCTTGCCGACAACGCCGTGACCGGCCAGGGCCTGCCGACCTTTGGAACCCAGGTGCTGATGAATGTGATCAATGAAATCGGCGGTTTGCCGACCCGCAACCACCAGGCCGTGCAGTTTGAGGGTGCCGCTGCCATTTCAGCCGAAGCCATGGCCACACCACGCGCCACCGATGGCAAAAAACAGCTGGTGACCAACCAGGCCTGTTTTGGCTGCACGATTGCCTGCGGCCGCATCAGCAAGATGGACGAAACCCACTACACCGTGGCCAACAAGCCGCAATACTGGGGCGCATCGGGCGGGCTTGAATACGAAGCCGCCTGGGCGCTGGGCGCAGCCAATGGCGTGAAAGACCTGGAGGCCCTGCAATACGCCACCATGATCTGCAACGAGCAGGGCATTGACCCCATCAGTTTTGGCGCAACAGTGGGCGCGGTGATGGAGCTGTATGAAATGGGTGTGCTCAGCAAGGAGCAACTGGGCATTGAAGCGCCTTTTGGCTCGGCCCAGGCCATGACGTTTTTTGTCGAAGAAACGGTCAGTGGCCGTGGTTTTGGCAAGGAAATCGGCCAGGGCTCCAAACGCCTGACAGCCAAATATGGCCACCCGGACTTGTCCATGACCTCCAAAGGCCAGGAATTTCCGGCTTACGACGGGCGCAGCATCCAGGGTATAGGCCTGGCTTATGCCACCAGCAACCGTGGTGGCTGCCATTTGCGTGGTTACACGATTGCCTCTGAAGTGCTGGGCATTCCAGTCAAGACTGACCCGCTGGAGCATGAGGGCAAACCGGCTCTGGTCAAGGCTTTTCAGGACGCCACAGCGGCCTTTGACTCTTCAGGCCTCTGCGTTTTCACCACCTTTGCCTGGGGCCTGGCTGACCTTGCACCGCAACTGCAGGGCGCGATTGGTGACCAGTACACCACCGAAGAGCTTGAAAAAATCGGCGAACGCGTCTGGAACATGGAGCGTGAATTCAACAACGCTGCCGGTTTTACCAAGGCTGACGACTCCCTGCCCAAACGTCTGCTGACGGAAGCCGCCAAAACCGGCCCCGCCAAAGGCAAGGTCAGCATGCTGCCGGAAATGCTGCCGCTGTATTACGAAGCCCGTGGATGGGACAGTGAAGGCAGGCCGACGGCCGCGACAAGGGAGCGGTTGGGGCTTTGATCTGCCTGTCATTGCGCACTTGAGGTATTGCTGTTCGTTTCGCGTCTTTGTATGTCATCCCGGACTTGATTCGGGATCTATCCCCTACGGCGTCAGCCACAGGATGTGGGGTCATGGATTGCAGATCAAG
>JAZKIK010000507.1:3030-4324 GCA_040384925.1 Pseudomonadota bacterium
ACAAACTGGTAAATTAATAGTTCTGGAGTTTTCATGACCCATCACCTCATTCTTGGCGCAGGCCCCGCCGGGGTCATAGCCGCTGAAACCATTCGAAAACACGCGCCGCAAGACAACATCACCATCGTGGGGAACGAGGCTGAGCCGCCTTACTCGCGCATGGCGATTCCTTATTTGCTCATGGGCAATATCGACGAGCGCGGCACCTATCTGCGTAAAAACGATGCCCATTTTGCTGATTTAAAGGTTGATGTGGTTTTTGCGCAGGCGCAGCGGATAGATGTTGCTGCCCGGACTGTTGCGTTGAGCAATGGTCAGACTCTGGCTTTTGACAGGCTGCTGATCGCCACAGGTTCACACCCGTCACGCCCGCCCATCCCCGGCATCGGCAGTGAAGGGGTTCACTCTTGCTGGACCTTGCAGGACGCGCGCAACATCATGGCGCTGGCCCAACCCGGTGCGCGTGTGCTGCAGATGGGGGCCGGGTTTATAGGCTGCATCATCATGGAGGCACTGGCTGCGCGTGGTGTCACGCTCAGTGTGGTTGAAATGGGTGACCGCATGGTGCCGCGCATGATGGGGCCAACGGCGGGCGGCATGATCCGCGACTGGTGTGAGGCCAAGGGTGTGGCAGTGTTTACCGGCACAAAAGTCGAGGCAATCGAGCCGGGCACACCCTTGAGAGTCAGCCTGTCCAATGGCCAGACTCTTGAGGCCGATCTGATCATCAGCGCCACAGGTGTGCGGCCTGCAATTGGATTTCTGGAGGCTGGCGGCATCACCTGCCTGCAGGGCGTGTTGACCGATGCAAACATGCAGACCAATGTGCCGGGCATCTACGCGGCAGGCGATTGCGCCGAGGCCTTTGACAAGGTCAGCGGCAAAACCATCGTCAGCGCCATCCAGCCCAACGCCGCCGAGCAGGCGCGTGTTGCAGCCCTTAATATGCTCGGCCAGCAGGCCACACTCAAGGGTGTCACGCAAATCAATGTGCTCGACACACTGGGGCTGATTTCAAGCAGTTTTGGCAACTGGGAAGGTGTGCCAGGCGCAGAAGGAGGCGATCATGCCGAGCTGACCGACAAGGCCGCAGGCCGCCATTTGAGCCTGCAGTTCAAGGGCGATGTGCTGGTCGGCTGGCCCAGTGCCGGTTTTCACGCGAACGGGTTCAGCCTCGTGCGCCGCATCTTGGCCAAGGAAAACATCAAGCTCAGCAAGAAAGACGCCGCGCAACTGCTGACCCCAACGCTGCTTTATCATGAGCAAGTCTGGGGCCTGCGGAAAGCGAAGATCA
>JAZKIK010000507.1:4334-7890 GCA_040384925.1 Pseudomonadota bacterium
CAACAGCGTTGGCTGGACGGACCACGTTGGTGTGATGCGCGGGCTGGTTGAAGGCCAGATCAGGCTTGGGCCATGGAAAGAAGAACTTCAGCGCGACCCGACAAAACTCATGCAGGCTTATCTGGCCAGCGCGCAGGCCCAGGGTAACTGGACCGGTGCAGATGATGCCCGCCGTCGGTAGTTGTTGCTAACTTCTCCTATTTGATGAAAATAACTTTCAAACTGTTTGCATCGCTCACTGACTACCTGCCGCAACACGCGCGGCAGAGCAATATTGTTCAACTTGACGTAGCGCCTGAATCGTCCATCAGCCAGATCATCGAGCCCTTTGGCCTGCCGCAAAAATCGGTGCATCTGGTGCTGGTCAACGGCAGCTATATTTCCCCGGAAAAACGCCTCACGCATACCCTGGCCGAAGGTGATGTACTCGCCATCTGGCCACCGATTGCAGGCGGCTGAGCCAGCCTGGCATGCAGTCAGTTTACAAGGCCAGTTTTGAACGCGACATGGCCTGCACCGAAAGCGATTGGCTGCGCTGGCTGCCAGCCGCGATTGGAAGCAACTGCTGGCAACAAAGCCCCGGAGCTGCCCTAATCCAGATAGGCGAGGGGAGCCTCAGCCTCACCTGGCAAACCGCCAGCCCGCGTGTCATTGCCTTGCTGCGCCTGCCGCGTCTGCTGGTGACATTCAGTTTTACCGGGCTGGACGAGGCCGCGCGTTACGCCTTTATGAGACGGTTTGACCTGTATATGCAGCGTGGTGGAGGATGAGTCTGCAGCGATAGATCGTTTACTCTGGCTTTATCCTGATTTCGGGATGCTTCACAAGCAACTGCTGGACTTGGAAAACCACGGCTTTGGCTTGTTCAAGGCAGGCGCTTAGCACTGCATCAGTGACGAGTTCACCATCATATTCAGACACATTGCGCTGTTTTCGCAAACCATCAAGCAGCCTGATGGTGGAGGCGTCAAGCCCCAGCGTGTGTGCCAGGCACTGTATTGCAGTTTGATGGTGGCCGGGTTTGCTGGTAGATGTTCTGAAACCCTGCAGATGCAAGCCAATATCTGCCACGGTGCGTATGGCTGTGTAAGCACAGTCAAACCGTGTTTCCGCACTGTTCTGGGTAAATTCGGCATCACGAAGCCGTTGTTTGGCCGATGTCAACATTCGTGAAACCAGCTCTGCTGACAGTGGTACAGGTTCAAGCAGGCCGATTCTTGCCAGATTCAACAAGTTCGTCGAGGTCATTCTGGTTTCCAATCAGGTAGATTTTGGGTTTGCCAAGTACATCCAGAACAAAAGCAGAGTTTGTCTGAATTTTGGCCCGCCACTCTTCAACTGAAAAAATCTTGGGGTTGATTTCTCTCTGCAGCGTGGTTTGTGCCTCATACAAAAGCTCAATCACTTCTGCAAAACCGACCTGGCCAATCAGCATGATGTCAATGTCACTGTGCGCCGTCTCACCAGCGCGGGCGACCGAGCCGAATACAAAAGCCACCGCAATCCTGTCAGCCGCCTGGGCCAATGCACCGGTCAGCACATCGGCCAGGCCCAGGGTTTTTCGAAGCAGGGCACTCAATTCAGGGTAAACCGGATGCTGTACATTCGCCGAAAATCTGACTTGGTTGCCAACACGGTGTTGCAACAGCAAACCGGCTTGGTTCAGTCTGGCGAGTTCCTTGCTCATGGTGCCCGCTACAGTACCTGTCAGTCGGGCTATTTCACGCACATGCAGGCTGCGCTCGGGTCGCAACAACAGCAGCGCCAGCGCTTTTCCCCGGTACTGCAGAGGAAACAATAGAGTCGAGACAGATGAAGGTGTTTCTTTCACGGCTACGATTGTAGCTTTTTGGAGTACATTTTCAGAATTGGAAGAGAACTGAAACATGAACGATACGGACACCGCGCTAGACGCAGGCACCGATAAAGGGGCTCCTGCAGTAGTCAATGGTTTTTTGGGCGTGCTGATGCTGGACACCAGATTCCCCCGCCTGCCTGGTGATATCGGCCATGCCGATGCCTTTGGTGTGCCTGTCAGCTGGCGCACCGTCAAAGGTGCCTGGCCTGACAAGATTGTGCAAAGCGCCGCTGGCCTGCGTGCTGCCAGGGTTGCCACGGCTTTTGTGCAGGTCGTGCGCAATATGGAAAAAGACAATGCACTGACCATCACCACCAGTTGCGGTTTTCTGGTGCTGCTGCAAAAAGAACTGCAGGCCGCCGTCAAAGTGCCGGTGATTACCTCCAGCCTGCTGCAACTGCCCGGCCTGCTGGCCGCCCAGCCCAAGGTTGGCGTGCTGACCATCAGCTCAGGCAAGCTCGGCACCGAACACCTGCGCGCAGCCGGAGTGCCGCGTGAGCGCTTGAAAGACGTGATAGTGCAGGGCGTTGACCCCAAAGGCGAATTCGCCACCGTGATCCTGGGCAACCGCGAAACCCTGGATGTTGACAAGGCGCGCGCCGAAGTGGTCTCCGCAGCCGTGGCGCTTAAAAACCGCGAACCCTCGCTGGTGTCAGTGGTGCTGGAATGTACAAACATGCCGCCTTACCGCGCTGAGATTGAGGCGGCTACAGGGCTGAAAACCTGGGCTTTGACGGATGATGAAAGGTTGACGCGGCCCTGGCGGTAAAAGCCTCCTGCAGCCCCCGACCAGAAAACTTTATGTTCATAGCCGTAAATCCATTTGGCCCGGCAAAATGCCCTCTTGCTCCGGCAGTTTGGACGCTAGCTCAAAAGCCAGCAGGAACTTCAAAGCAAGCGCACGGACAGGCAACCCTACTTGTCCTTCCCCATTACCAAATCAGGCAAGCCGGTCACAATCTGCGGGAAAACCGTAATCAGCACAATACAAACCACCAGGCAGCCAAAAAACGGAATCGCAGCTCTCGCAATGGTGTTGCTGTCCTTGCCTGTCATGTTCTGCAGCACAAACAGGTTGAAACCCACTGGTGGTGTGACTTCGGCAATTTCCACCAGCAGGATGATGAAGATGCCAAACCAGATCAGGTCAAACCCGGCTTTCTGGATCATGGGCAGCACCACGGCGCTGGTCAGCACGATCATGGATATGCCGTCCAGCGCGGTGCCCAGGATCAGATAAACAATCGTCAGCACACCAATCAGCGCAAAAGGCGACAGGTGCATGGCGTTGACCCACTCGGCCAGCTCGCGGGGGATGCCGGTGAAGGCCATGGTTTTGGTTAAAAACGCGGCACCGGCCAGGATGAACATGATCATGCAACTGGTGCGGGTGGTGCCCATCAGGCCTTCCTTGAAGTTGGCCCAGGTCAAAGACCGGCTCCACAGTGCCAGACCCAGTGAGCCCGCTACGCCGTAGGCTGCGCATTCGGTGGCTGTGGCGTAACCTGCTATCAGCACCCAGCAGATAAACACAATCAGCGCGGCGCAGGGCAACAGGTTGCCCGACTGTTTGATCTTTTGCATGAAGGTCGACGGCGGGTCGGCGGCCGGCACCTTGTCGGGGTTACGCAGGCTCCACCAGATGATGTAGCCCGAAAACAGCGCCATCAGCAAAAAGCCCGGGAAGAAGCCCGCCAG
>JAZKIK010000508.1:0-8254 GCA_040384925.1 Pseudomonadota bacterium
AATATTCGTCACTGACCAACTCCATGCCGGAAGAAGAACCGCGGATCGCGAGGATGGCACGGATAAAAATATTCCGTGTTCATTCGGGGAATCCCTCGATAGAAAATTCCTCGTGGACTTCACCAAAACCCTCATCGCCCTTGCGCTGTATGAATTCAAAAAACACCGGGCCAAGCTGGGTTTGTGAAAAGATTTGCAGCAGCAGGCGCGGCGTGCCGCCCTCGGTTGATCCGTCCATCAAAATGCCACGCGTCTGCAGCGCAGACACCGGCTGGCCATGGCCCGGCAGGCGGCCATCGAGCATTTCGTAATAACTCTCGCCGGGGGCAGTCATCAGCGGCACACCGGCCAGCGCCAGGCTGTCAACTGCGGCCAGCAAATCGTCACAGATCAAGGCGATGTGCTGAATGCCCTCGCCATTGAACTTCATCAGGTATTCCTCAATCTGGCCGCCGCCCTGGCGCGACTCTTCATTGAGCGGAATGCGTATCTTGCCATCGGGTGCCGTCAGCGCCTTGGAGGTCAGGCCGGTGTATTCACCCTTGATGTCAAAAAACCTGATTTCGCGGAAGTTGAACAGCTTTTCATAAAAATCAGCCCAAAAAGCCATGCGTCCGCGATAGACGTTGTGCGTCAGATGGTCAATCAGCTTCAGGCCGTGGCCCACCGGGCGACGCTCGACACCGTCAATAAACAGAAAGTCAATGTCGTAAATCGACTTGCCGTCTTCAAACCGGTCAATCAGATAAAGCGGTGCACCGCCAATGCCCTTGATGGCCGGCAGGTTCAACTCCATCGGCCCGGTCTTGATCTCGATTGGCTGCGCACCCAGATCCAGCGCACGCTGGTAGGCCAGATGCGAGTCCTTGACCCGAAAGGCCATGCCACACGCCGAAGGGCCATGCTCGGCAGCAAAATAGGCAGCAGCACTTTTTGGCTCACGGTTGACAATGAAGTTGATCTCACCCTGGCGATAAAGCACCACATCCTTGGAGCGGTGTTTGGCCACCAGCGTAAAACCCATACGCTCAAAAACCGGCTCCAGCAAACCCGGAACCGGCGAAGCAAACTCCACAAACTCAAAGCCCATCAGGCCCATCGGGTTGTCAAATAAATCAGCCATGTTTTTGTCCTTGAAGAAAAGTGGGGTTGAGTTGTGAAGTTGGCGATGTGAAGCGAATTCAAAAGCTGCGCCATCTTCGCGCAGGAAGGACGCATTTTTTATGTGATTTTCTGCGGTAAAGAGGGAATCAACGCAGGTTTTAAGCGCCGGACTGGGGTTTCACACTTCGCAGCGGCACGTTTGGTCATTTTGATAAAAAAGTCAGCTGTTGTTACAAGAGTTATTGACAATGCAGTTTGAGATGAAACCCTGAATTCATCACCATTACCTGAATCATCAGAATGCTTCTCACAAACCCATCCCGCCTGCCCAGTCATGCGTTTTGAACGCCTCTCCATCAAGCGCCTCACACTGCTCCTGCTGGTTGTAGTGCCAGTCGCAGCCTGGGCTTTTGTCAAACCGGTTCGTGTCATGGCACCAGCACTGGTGGGTATTTCATGTGCGGCGGCACCTGTATGTGTTGACGACCCGGCCAGGCTTGAAGTGGCTACGCAGCTGTATTCCGAAGGCATGGTTTTTGTGTCTGAAACCGTATCACCGATTGAAGGCAAGCCCAAGATCATCTTCTGTTCATCCGAGGCATGCGCAGACTCGTTTGGCCTGGGCGCTCGTTCTGCCCTCACATTTGGAACCATGGGCACCGTCATAGGGCCACGTGCCTGGAAACCTTTTTACGTTCGACATGAACTGATTCATCAGTTGCAAGGCCAGCGCCTTGGCGTACTCAATTGCCTGTTCAAACCATCGTGGTTTGTCGAAGGCATGGCATATTCGCTAAGCTTGGACCCACGAACCACATTGACCGAGCCGTTTGAGACTTACCGGCGTGAATTTTTGTTGTGGTTCGACTTTGTGGGGAAAAGCCGGCTTTGGCAGGAGGCGGGGGAGTTGTGAAAACAGCCTGCTTTTGCTTTTGTTCTGCAGATACATCAATAAAAACAACTGATACTCGCCTGCCTGCCAGAAACACTATTTCTGCCTGTGCGAACCAGCCCGAGCCATGGCGTGGCCCGATCAGCCGGTATTTTTATATAAAAATTGACTCTTGCGCAATGATGACGGATGTTTATAGCCATCAAATAAGGAGTAAATCATGTTACCCAAATCCACCTTTTTCTCCCTCACCAGCACCATCGCGGCCATCGTATTGACAGCTGGCTGCGCCGCCCCTGCCACCCCAATCACGCCAACCGTCTCAGGCGCTATGGCCTGCCCCGGTGACGCGCAAGCCATGGTCAGTGAATCACTGTATTTTGGCACCAGCAAACCCAAAGGAGTCGTGACGGCGGAAGACTGGCAGGTTTTTCTCAACGAGGTGGTGACGCCCAAATTCCCCCAAGGCCTGAGCGTGTGGCGGGCAGCTGGGCAATGGAAGTCAGACGCCGGGCCGGTTATCAGCGAGGCGTCATATGTGCTGAACATTGTTCATGCAGGCACCAGCCCCGACGATCAGGCACTCAGTGATGTGGTGAGCAGTTACAAGGTCAAGTTCCAGCAGGAAGCTGTGCTGCGGGTGCGTAGCCGGGTTTGTGCGAGTTTTTAGGGGTGGCGGGGGCCCTGCTCATGAACCTGGTTTTGCATTTCCAGACTTGAAGACCAGGAAGATTTCTGACAGCACCTGGGCCAAGCCCTGCATCAGGCCAGCAGCCGGGCCTCTGACTGGCCGTATTTCAAGGTCTTTTCGTCAGCGTTGAAGCAGCCGGTATGTTCATCGCGACCCTGCAGGACAAAGCGTGGATTCGGCTGGCCCAGGGTTGCGGCGGCCTGTAGGCTGTTCTGCCCTATCACGCCGCCTTGCAGACGGTTGATGATGACGCCCAGGCAGGTGCCCGCAAAATCTTTCATCATCCAGGCATCACCATCGCTGTCGCCAAAAACCAGTGCGGGAGCATAACCTTTCTGGGCCACCAGCAGATTCTGGATGCCGGCCGTCTTGCCCGGCCCCCAATTGAAGTGCCAGTCTTTTTTATAGACACTGGTGTATTTGCCGCCTGCCATTTCAAGCTTCAGCCCGATCACGTTTTCTGCAGGGACGTTGTAGCCGTGAATAGGACTGCCCGCAAAAACACGCACCACATCGTCAATCGAGGCGGTAGAGATATACACGTCGATGCCGTTGGCCCGCAGCGTAGCCATCAGGGCCACGATTTCCGCATGGACCCGCATACCGTAAAAATGCACCGGCGCAACCCTGCCTGCCCGACCTGGGTGCTGCGCACTGCTGGTGATAGCCGCCTTATGCAAAGTCTCGGCCAGGTTGTGCGCTATGGAGTCAGCCACCATGGCCTGAAGCTCGGTTGGTGTGAAGTTTTTGTAGAAATAGATGATCCACTTGTAACCCACCTCCATCGGGTAGGTATCACACAGCGCGCCATACAGGTAGTAGAACTTGGCACGGAAATCCATAAACTGGCTGGTTTCCCGTATTTCAGACAAGGGCTGCGTGCCGCCCAGCGCCGAGCATTGCTCGTACAGCCAGGTATAGGCTTCGTCAATGTCGGCTGCCAGCGCACTCATCGCTACCGGCTGGCCATCAAGGTTGGTGCAGTCTGGATGAAAAACGCCATCTGGTACACCCTGGCGCAAGACCTCGGCGAACTCTTGGGGTGTCAACTTGAACAGCAGGTTTTCGGCCTGGTACAGCAGCAAGGACTCTTCCGTGTCGTTCATGATGCAGGTGTTGTCCCAGTCAAACACAGCATACGGTTTGCGGGCGGGGTCATAAGCTGCGTTGCTGCTTCCCAGGGTTTGCAGAAGCTGGTTGATGGCGCGGCGGTTGGCAGGCGACCAGCCCGCAGGCTCGTCAGGCAAAACACAAAAGTCGATCACCATGCTCAGGCTGTTTCTTCCAGCACCAGAAGATTGTCGAGGGAAAAGCCCAAGGTGATGTTCTCGCCACGCTGCGGTAGCTTGCGATGAGGGTCGTTGAACACGTCCAGCCAGATCACCACCTCGTCCATGCGCACGCGTATGCGCACCACGGCACCCAGGAAATTCACCTCTTCAACCCTTGCAGCCAGCGAATTGCGGCCGGGAACCGGCGGCTCCAGCACAATGGCTTCGGGTCGTATCGCCAGCGGCCGTGTCTGCCCTGTGACATCCCCGGCAATGGAGTTGGAGGTCACCAGCGACTGCCCGGCTACCGATAGCTGGCCGGCCGCCGCGTCAACCACGGTGCCCGAAAGCAGGTTGAGCGTGCCGACAAACGAGGCGACAAAGCGGGTGCGCGGAAAGTTATAGACTTCACTGGGCGTGCCAATCTGTTCAACCCGCCCTTCGCTCAAAACCACGATACGGTCCGAGATGGACAAAGCCTCTTCCTGGTCGTGGGTCACAAACACCGAGGTAATGCCCAGCTCGCGCTGGACCGCACGGATTTCCTCGCGCAGCGATACCCGGATCTTGGCGTCCAGCGCCGACAAAGGTTCATCCAGCAGCAACACCTGGGGTTTGCCTGCCAGGGCACGGGCCAGCGCCACACGTTGCTGCTGGCCGCCTGACAACTGCCAGGGGTAGCGCGCGCCCAGCGCCGCCAGGCCTATCAGCTTGAGCATTTCGTCAACCCGGGCCCGAATCTGCTCCACCGGCATCTTGGCGACCTTCAGACCAAAACCGATGTTTTCGGCCACCGTCATGTTGGGAAACAGCGCATAAGACTGAAACACCATGCCGATATTGCGCTGGCTTGTGGGCGTGTTGGTGACATCCCTGCCATCAAACTTGATGGTGCCACCCGATGGACCTTCAAAGCCGGCCAACATGCGAAGTATGGTGGTCTTGCCACAACCCGAAGGGCCCAGGAAGGTAATGAACTCACCACGTTCGATGTTCATGGTGAAGTCATGCACCGCCGTCTGGGTGCCGAAGACCTTTTTCAGATGGGAAATTTCAAGGAAGGCCATGCGATGATTTTCTGTAGTCGGAATTTATTGCCTGGCGTTTTTGGCATTGCGGCCAAACACCTGGATCAGCCCCATGGAGGCCCATGTGATCAAAAAAGCCAGGACGGCCAGGGCCGACGGCTCATAAGCCTTGTTGGCACCCACCAGTTGCAGGTAAGGACCAAACGCCGGACGGTTCAAGAGGCTGGCCATGGTGAATTCACCAATCACCACCGCAAAGGTAAGGACTGATCCCGACAAGATGGCCGAACGCACATTGGGAAAGATCACCTTGAACAAAATCGTGAAAGTGCCGGCACCCAGCACCTCGGCGGCTTCGGTGAGGGTGCGCACATCAATCGTGCGCAGGCCGGTATCGATGGATCGGTACATATAGGGCAGAGACAGGGTGACGTAACTGCAGACCAGCAAAAAGTCCGTCGCCCGCTCGTTGCCCGTCAGCGGTATCCACGAGTTGCTGCCGAAGATGCGGAGGTAGCCGAACACGATGACGATGGCCGGGATCACCAGCGGCAACAAGGTAATGAACTCGACCAGCGGACGTAGTTTGGGCAGGCGCAGTTGAACCCAATAAGCTGTAGGCACAACCAGCAGCACACCGACCACGATGGTCACCAGCGCCATCAGGATCGAATAGCCGAACGTCGCCTGAAAAAGTGGGTCGTTAAAGACTACCCGGTAGGCCTCAAAGCTGTACTCTCCGCGCAGCATGCGCAAGCTGAACTCGAAGGTGGCCAACAGGGGAATCAGAAAATAGCCGGCGCCGATGCCAATGGCGATCCATGCACCCAGTCTGGAAGTTGGTTTCATGTGCGGCCCCGTTCCGATTTGCTGCGCAGCCAGATGTAGCCCGCGTTGGAAATCCCCGTAATCACCACCATTCCGAGGGCCAGCGCATAACCCAGGTTGGGGTTGTGCAGCACGTCGCCACGAATCTGCGCAAACAGCAGAATCGGCACAATGTTCAGTGAACTGCCGGTCAGCGCGTAAGCCGTGGCCACTGCGCCAAAGGCGTTGGCAAAAAGCAGCAACATGGCACCCATGATGCTGGGCCACAGCACTGGCAGTGCTACATAACGCCAGTAATGGTAGGCCGACCCGCCCAGGCAGTCACAGGCTTCGCGCCATTCGCGCTTGAGTCCTTCAAGGGCGGGCGACACGATCAGCACCATCAGGGGAATCTGGAAGTACAGATAAGTCAAGGTCAGGCCGGTAAAACTGAGGATGCTGAAACCGGTGGAATACAGATCGAAACCCAGGTAATTGCGCATCAGCGCAGTGACCAGCCCGACCCGGCCCAGGGTAGCCAGAAAAGCAAAAGCCAATGGCACACCGGCAAAATTGGAGGCCACACCAGAAAAAGTCATCAGTGTAGGTTTTATCCACGCTGGCAGCTTGCCCTGAACCGCAGCCCAGGCCAGCAGGAACCCGATGATGCCGCCACCCAGAGCCGACGCGGCGCTGATGCGCAAGCTGATCCAGTAGGCATTGAGGACGTTGCCGTCTGCCAGGCCGCGGATATTGTCCAGGGTGAAATGGCCGGCTTCGTTCTGAAATGCACCGACCATCAGATAGGCAGTCGGCAAGATCAGGAATAACGCGGCAAAGACCAGGAAGGGCATTACACCCAGCCAATGCCATTTCAGGCCGCCACCGGAACTGGTCGGCGCAGCTTCAAGCCCGGAAGTCAAAGAAGTAGTCACGTACGCTGCGCCTTTCAGCCAAGCACCAGGTCACCAGGGAGCTGGCATGGCCATGACGGCCACACCAGTGTTATGAACACAGAAGCAAGGAGTCCTGCGCTTACTTCACAGAAGCACCCACCATGGCATCCCATTGTTTGGTGATGGCTTCCTTGGAGGTGTTTTGCTGTTCGAGGGTAGGAAATACGGCCTTGGCATAACCTTCTGCGGGAGGCAATTTGTCCAACATGGCTTTGGGCAACTTGTTTTTGGAAACAAGGTCGGCAAAGCGTATCGGGTGGCAATAACCATCCAGCCAACCGATCTGGCCTTCGTCAGAGTACAAAAACTCCATCCACAGCTTGGCTGCGTTCGGGTGCGGAGCGTAGGCGCTGATGCCCTGTGCGTAAACGCCAGCGACTACACCGGTCTTGGGCACCACCACCTGCACCTTGGGATTTCCCTTCAGCGAGTCGCGGTCGGCCAACGCGTTGTAATCCCAGCGGATGATGATGGGCGTGGTGCCTTGCGCCAGCGATGCAACTTTCCCAATCACAGGCACAAAATTACCTGCCTTGTTCAGGTCAGAAAAGAATTTCAAGCCTGAGGCAGCGGCTTTTGCCGGATCGCCACCGCCTGTGGAAATGCCCGCAGCGTACACACCCTGGATCGCCTGATTGGAGGTGCGCGGGTCACCTGCCAGGGCCACAGCATTCTTGTATTCCGGTTTCAGCAGATCCACCCAATCTGTGGGGGGCTTGCTGATGAGATCAGTGTTGACCTCAAAGGCCAGTACTCCAAAATAACCGCCAAACCAGTAGCCGTCAGCGTCTTTGGAGTCGTTCGGAATCGTGGCCCAGTTAGCTACCTTGTAAGGCTGCAGCAAACCGGCCGTTTTGGCCTGCGGGCCAAAAGACAAACCCACATCAATCACGTCGGGTGCCTGCGGACCTTTGTTGTCCTTGTTGGCCTTGATAGCCTCCAGTTCATCACCTGAACCGGCATCGGGGTTGAGTTCGTTCACCTTCAGGCCATATTTGGCCTTGAAGGTATCAATCAACTTGCCGTATCCGCACCATGAGCGCGCTAGCGCAATGACTGTCAGTTCGCCCTCGGCTTTGGCGGCTGCGACAAGTTGGGCTGACTGGGCAAAAGCGCTTGATGCGCCACCCAGTGCAGCAGCGGCGGCTGCCGACACAAGCAGGACTTTGAACATTTGACGCGGCATATCACTTCCTTTTTTCGTTATCCGTAGATAGACATTTGACGGTGAAAGATCAGGGTCCAGTGAATGGCTTCTGCGCGCCGGTAAAGCCAGCACCACAGGCAAGCGCATTCACAAAAACCCAGCCCAAGCTGGCAATGTGGTCACAAAATGCAAGGTTTTTGCTCCCCCGATTGCATACTAATAGCCCACTTGGCCTCGCGCAATCCCAGTGGCGGTTTATGACCATTCCGCGACCATTTTGCGATATCAAGCAATATGCGGGCCACAAATCCCCTGTGCCTTGCGGCCACAAGATTCACTGAGTGGCTCCTGGATTCGG
>JAZKIK010000509.1:0-1548 GCA_040384925.1 Pseudomonadota bacterium
GCGGCATGTTCAGCATGCTCAAGGTGCGCAAGGACCAGAAACCCGGCGACTACAAGGACCCTGGCTGGTACCAGCACCCGGCAGGTACGGTGGCATACGAGTGGAAAGGCAGCTTGCCCGACCCCGCACGGTTTGCAGCCGAAGGCGGACACAGCATGAAAGCGCAGAACATGCCAGCCACAGAGGTGGAGGTACAGGTACGCAAACCGGGGATGGGCGACATGAAGCATTAGTAGCGTTGCGCCTGTTTTGCTCCCGCTCCCTCTGGGAGATGGAGCAAGAGAATCATTCACTTTTTTCAACAACCCAAACTGAACCCATCACCATGAAATCATTTAAAACTATCTTCACTCTGGCTGGCTTGACCATCACTACAGCAGTGCTGGCTGCAGGCAATCACGCAGGCGGCCATGCCGAAGACGCGATTGGCAAACCCGGCGTGGCCGCAAAAGTCAGCCGCACCGTGACGATTGACATGGCTGACTCCATGCGTTTCAGCCCCGCCAATCTGGTCGTCAAGCAGGGCGAGACCATCAGGTTTGTGGTCAAAAATTCGGGTCAGGTCAAACATGAAATGGTGCTGGGCACCGTCAAGGATTTGAAGGAGCACGCCGAAGCCATGAAAAAATTCCCTGAAATGGAACACGCTGAGCCCAACATGATCACCCTGGCACCCGGCAAAACCGGCGAAATCATCTGGCAGTTCACTAAATCCGGCAAGGTTGACTTTGCCTGCCTGCAGCCCGGCCACTACGACGCGGGAATGAAAGGCGCCGTCAATGTGTCCAGGAAATAAACCAGCTCACTTTTTAAATACGCGAAAGAAAACATCATGAAAGACCTCAAAACCGCTCTTGTTTTTGCATCCCTGCTGACTGGTGCGGCTTGCGCCCAGGCTGCATCACACGCAGGCGCACCCACGGGCATTGCAGCCCCCAAAAAAATGCTGGCCCCGACCTCTGCCGACATGGCAGAAGGTGAAGTCCGCAAGGTCGATGTGGAAAACAAAAAGGTCACCATCAAACACGGCGTCATCAAAAGCCTGGACATGCCTGCCATGACCATGGTGTTTGCGGTGAAAGACGCGGCCGTGTTGGAGCAGGTCAAGGCCGGGGACAGGATACGCTTCAGGGCTGAAGCGGCTGGCGGCTCGGCCGTGGTTACGGATATTGAGGTGGTGAAATAGAAATCGCCTGACTTGACCTCGTCCTCGGCCTGGGGAATGAGTCAAACCAAATATTACTCACCTGGGCCCCAAAAACCGTTCGGGGCTGAGCTTGTCGAAGCCGCCGGTGCTGAGCGAAGTCGAAGCAAGCTTGTCGAAGCCTTGCAGCCTGCCAAAAGCCCTTCGACAAGCTCAGGGCACACGGCTCGAATCACGAGTACTCGAACTAAAGCGGCAGGCCACTCAGGCAGGCGCATAGCCCGCCTCGACCAGCGCAGCCATCAGAACCTCCCGGCTCTGGCTCGACTCCACCTTGACGATTTTGCTGACCAGGTCGGTTTCAACCCTTGCCGCCGGGTCAAGCTGTTTGACAGCTTTGGTAA
>JAZKIK010000510.1:0-2258 GCA_040384925.1 Pseudomonadota bacterium
GCAACTGTTCACTTGAAGAAATTGTCATGGCAGTCAAAACCCGCAAGGACTATTTTGGTCTGGACCTCGGCATTGATGCCAGGCACATTCTGGCAACCAGCCGCATGGTCAGCCAGACCACCGGTTTTGTGGTGCAGCCCAACAAGGCAGTGGTGGGTGCCAATGCTTTTGCCCATGCATCCGGCATTCATCAGGACGGGGTGCTCAAGGCCCGCGATACCTATGAAATCATGCGTGCAGAAGACGTGGGCTGGAGCGCCAACAAGATCGTGCTGGGCAAACTCAGCGGTCGCAACGCTTTCAAGCAGCGCCTGCAGGAACTGGGTGTGTCGATGGAAAGTGAAGCCGACATCAACAGCGCCTTCATCAAGTTCAAAGACCTGGCTGACCGCAAAAGCGAGATTTTCGACGAAGACATTCTGGCCCTGGTCAGTGATGAAAGTGTCAGCCACGACAACGAGCAATACAGTTTTGTCTCGCTTTCCCAGCACAGCGAAACCGGTGAACGCCCGCAGGCCAGTGTGGTGTTTACCGTGCTCGGCAAAGAGGTCAAAGGCCAATCAGACGGCAATGGACCGGTTGACGCATCGCTCAAGGCGATTGAATCGCATGTCAAAAGCGGTGCAGAAATGGTGCTTTATTCGGTTAACGCCATCAGTGGTTCGACTGAAAGCCAGGGTGAAGTCACGGTACGCCTGCAAAACAGCGGCCGGGTAGTCAACGGTGTCGGTTCTGACCCTGATATCGTGGTTGCGTCAGCCAAAGCCTATCTGAGCGCGTTGAACAAGCTCCAAAGTAAAGCTGATCGGGTTGCCGCACAGGGGTAAAATCTTGTGTAACAAAGTTTTATTCTCGCTAAGTCCTTTAAATTCAATGACTTAGAGAATATTTCTGCAGTAATTTATGAAATAAGCCTGAAAAACAGTCATTTACGGCACTTTTTTAAGAAAGTCACGCAAGTTTTTGATATTGCGTGACTTTTTCTATTTGTATACACTGCGTTTAACCATTAACTGCCATCCACTCCACACCAACATGCCCAAACAGATTTTGAATCGCGGATTAAAAATCGCTGGATTTTTGGCATTATTTACCGCTTTGGCGGTGCCAATATCACACGCTGCGACAGCCAAACGTCCAGTTGTGAAAAAGCAGCAGCTGAGCAAAGTCTCTTTATCCCAAAAAGTTGTCTCTGGTCGCAAAAGAGTGCAGTTTGTAACAGGTATAAAACGCCAGCCCGCGCTGCGTGCTGTTGCTTATGTCGTTCCTTCCAAACCTTCTTTTGGCCAGATGGCAGGCCTGCACAGCGCACAAGACCCGCTGGACTTGAAGTCCAGCGTTGCACTGGTGATTGACCAGGACACCCGTGAAGTGCTTTTCAGCAAAAACGACCATGCTGTTCTGCCAATCGCATCCCTGACCAAATTGATGACCGGCGTCATCATCAGCGGTGCAAGGTTGCCCATGGACGAGATGATCACCGTCACCCAGGACGATGTCGATACCGAAAAAGGCAGCCGTTCAAGGCTCAAGGTAGGCACCACCCTGACCCGTGGTGAACTTTTGCATCTGGCCCTGATGTCAAGCGAAAACCGTGCTGCCCACGCCCTGGGCCGTACCTATCCCGGTGGTATGCCCACATTTGTCAGCCTGATGAATGCCAAGGCAAAAATGCTGGGCATGGCTGACACCAGGTATGTCGAGCCAACAGGCCTTTCAAGCCGCAACCAGTCAAGCGCCCAGGATCTGGCCACGCTGGTCAATGCCGCCCATGCCGACCCGGTGCTGCGTGAATTGTCCACTTCGGCTGGTTATCAGATCGCAGTCGGCAACCGTACCCTGCAGTACAACAACACGAATCGCCTGGTAAAAAACCCCGAGTGGGAAATTGGCCTGCAAAAAACAGGCTATATCTCTGAAGCCGGGCAGTGCCTGGTGATGCAGACCAAAATTGCGGGCCGCAAACTGATCATGGTGTTTCTTGACTCGGCTGGCAAGTTAAGCCGTCTGGGTGATGCAGAACGTGTGCGCCGATGGGTGGAGTCCAACCCGGTGCTTGAACACAACAAGGTCAATGTCGGTTCAGCCATCAAGCAGATCAACGGCTGAATTGGGTAGAGCGTAGAAGCGGGTGCCAGCGCCCGCTTTGTTGAATTACCTGGCTTTGTAGCCAAGCGCGGCCGAAATCTCATTGGCTGTGGCCTGCAGCTTGGGCAGCCAGTGCTCTTCGAGCCGGTCTGCCGGTGCAGAAATCGACA
>JAZKIK010000511.1:0-6518 GCA_040384925.1 Pseudomonadota bacterium
CTTCAAACGGTTTGGTGATGTAGCCAAAAACGCCGCGCTGCATGGCGTTGACCGCATCTGGAATGGTGCCGTTGGCCGTCAGTATCAGCACGGGCAGCAGCGGCAGACGGCGGTGTACGGCCTCAAACAGCTGCAGGCCGTCCATGCCAGGCATGCGCAAGTCGGTAATCAGGATGTGCGGCAGTTCATGGTCAAGCCGTGAAAGGGCCGCAACGCCGCTGTCGGCTTCAATGACAAGGTGGCCTTCGTAATGCAGGCGCCTGCCCAGCAGTTTGAGCAAGGCCGGGTCGTCGTCAACTATCAGGATGCGTGCCATGTTTTTCTTTTCTGTTGGTGTGTTCAAAACGGCTGCAAATCGGTGAAATCACGATTCTTCGGGAATTTTAGGTCTATAGCGCAATCAATACGGGCCTTATTAGCTACAAAAACAGTAGCAATTTAAATAAAACATCAAAACTTGTCCAGATACAGACCTTAACTGAGCTGGCCTGCAGCGCTGCCTGAAAATTGACCGCATGCACTGCTGTGGCAGAAAATGGCCCGCCAGTCCTTATCGAACTTTATTTCCCACATCTGGGCGACCACCTGGCCAGCAAGCCGCCAAAAAACCCATCAGACCAGAGCATGAACATATCGTCCCGACATGAAGGGCCAGCGCCCTCCCCCACGCCGGGACAGTCGCCGCCCACACCTGCATCCGCCAGCGAGGCCGGACTGCTGGCGCGCATCCGGGAGCTTGAAGGCAGGCAGCGTCACCTCAACTGTCTGCTCGACTCGGCCCGTGACGCAGTGCTGGAGATGAACACGGCCGGTGTCATCACCAGCTGGAACACCAGCGCCGAACACATGCTGGGCTGGAGCGCTAGCGAGGCCATAGGCAGCCGCATGTGCGAGCTGATCGTGCCGCACCAGCACCGTGCCGGGCATGAAGCCGGTTTTGCGATGTACCTCAAGACCGGCCAGACCCGCACCATCAACCGCCTGATCGAAATCGAGGCGCTGCACAGAAGCGGCGCGCTGGTGGCGATCGAGCTGTCTATTTTTACGATCAGGGTGGACGGCACCCTGAGTTTTGGCGCTTTCATACGCGACATTTCCAGCCGCCGGGCGGCCGAGCAGGCGATGCGCCAGTCTGAAGAACGTTACCGCGCGGTGATTGAAAATGCCGACGAAGGCATGATCGTCATCCAGAATGAAAAAGTTGCCTACGCCAATGCCAGGGCGGCCGACATTGCCAGCATTTCGCTCGATGAAATTCGCCAGATCGGTTTTTTGCACCGCATCCACCCGGACGACCACCAGTTGGTGCTGGAGCGCCAGCGCAGGCGGCTGGCCGGTGAAAACGTACCCAGCCGCTACGAGCTGCGCCTGCTGATGCCCGATGGTGCCGTGCGCTGGATAGGCATCAGCGTCACGGTGGTGCCGTGGAACGGCATACCGGCCATCCTGACTTTTTTCTCAGACATCAGCCAGCGCAAAAAGCTTGAAGAAAAACTGCGCAGCACGCTCGAAGAGCGTGAAACGATTCTTGAAAATTCACTCGCAGGCATTGCGTTTTTGACGCCTGACGGTGCTTTCAAGTGGTCAAACCAGGCCATGAGACGCATGTTTGGCGGTGCCGACAACAGCCAGGGGCCAAAGGACTGGAGTTCACTGTTTGCCTCACGCGAAGCTTATGAACAGGTGGCACAGGACATCACCGCCTGCCTGAACGAGGGCCGGGCCTATCAGAACGACCTGCAGATGCGCCGGCTTGATGGCAGCCTGATCTGGGTGACGGCCTCTGGCAAGGCCGTCAGCGTGCTCGACAAAACCCAGGGCAGCGTCTGGGCGGTGATGGACATCACCGCTCGCAAGGAGCTTGAGGCAGCGCTGGCGCGCACCTCGTCAGAGCGCGAGGCAATCTTTAACAGCGCACTGGTAGGCATCAGCTTCAACGTGAACAGGCGGATTCAGTGGGTCAATGCCAAATACGAGGAAATGACAGGTTATTCAGCCCGCCAGCTGGTCGGCCAGTCCACCCGCATGCTGTATGACAACGACGAAAGTTTTGAAGCCGACGGCAAAAAAACAAGGCAAGCCCTGCAGCGCGACGGTGTTTATATAGAAGAGCGGCAATTTCGGCGCAGCAATGGTGAAATCTTGTGGGCACAGCTGGCGGGCCGCTGTGTGCATGAGCGGGCACCCGAGGCCGGTGTGATCTGGACTTTGCTCGACATCACTGATCGCCGCCAGGCTGAAGACAATATCCGTGCAGCGCTGAAACGGGAAAAGGAACTGAACGACCTGCGCTCGCGTTTTGTGTCCATGACCAGCCACGAGTTCCGCACGCCGCTTGCAGCCATTCTGTCGGCAGCCGAACTGGTCCGTGACTACAGCGACCGCATGCCGCCCGCTGAAAAACTTGAGCTGCTGGAAAGCATAGGCGCGGGCGTGCAGCGCATGGCGCGCATGCTTGACCGGGTCTTGCTGATTGGCCAGGTCAACGCCCAGATGCTGGAATTTCGCCCGCAGCAGACCGACTTGCTGACGCTGTGCCACAAGCTGGCCGACGAAGCGCGGGTGTTTCTGCCCAAAGCCAATTGCAAGCTTGTCACGCAGTTTGAAAACATTCCGGCAGACCGCCTGTTTGACGCCAAGCTGCTGCGCCACATGCTGGCCAATCTGCTGTCGAACGCAGTCAAATATTCACCAAGCGGTGGTGAAGTGCTGTTTCGTATTGCAGACCAGGCCGGCAGAACCGTTTTTGAGGTGGAGGATCGCGGCATTGGCATACCGAAGGACGAATTGCCACACCTGTTCGAGTCGTTTCACCGCGCCAGCAATGTGGGCGATATTCCAGGCACTGGCCTGGGCCTGGCGATTGTCAAAAACTCGGTGGAACTGCACGGCGGCACGATTGAAGTGCAGAGCGAATCGGGCAAGGGCACCTGCTTCAGGATCACGCTTTAAGCCTGCCTCGGCGGCCCTGTCGGCCCAAAACATGTGAATATTCACATGAATTCACAAAATCCAGTTTTCGGCAAGCACAACGGGCATGGCTTGCTATTACTTAAATAGCAAAATTAAAAACAATCTGGTGGTTTATCAGAGTATCCTTGTTTACAAGTAACTTTCCTGGAAAGCCAGCATGCCAGGGCCGATGGAAAACACCACTGAAATTGCGCGACTGAACAGGCTTTACACCACTTTGAGCCTGATCAACCAGGCCATTGTGCTGGCTTCAACACGCCAGCAACTTCTGGGTCGGGTCTGTCAGATTCTGGTGGAGCACGGCAAGCTGCAGATGGCCTGGGTCGGCTGGCTTGACGCCGAAACCGGGCTGATATCACCCGTAGCCGACTGGGGTGATGAAAACGGTTACCTCCACAACATCAGGTTTTATGCCGACGGAGATCCCGAAGGCCGCAGCCCATCCGGCACCGCCATACGAACCGGCCAGCCCTGCATCAGCAGTGATGTACTGAAAGAAAGCACAGTCGCGCCCTGGCATGATGAACTGGCAAGACGCGGTTTGCAGTCTTCAGCGGCGTTTCCGGTCAAACTGAATGGTCAGGTCTGTGCAGCGCTGACGGTTTATTCAAACGAACGCTTGTTTTTTCGTGCCAAAGAAATCGCCCTGCTGACCGAGGTTGCCCTTGACATCTCATTTGGGCTGGACAACATCGTCCGCGACAAAACCCGCCGCTCCGCTGAAAAAACAGTGCGCCAGGAGCGTGATTTTTCACAGGCCATACTTAACAGCCTGCCTGGCGTACTTTATCTATTTGACGAGGCAGGCAGGTTTTTACGCTGGAACGACAATTTTGTACGTGTAACCGGTTATGGTCCAGCAGAAATCGCCAGCATGCACCCGCTGGACTTTTTTCAGGGCGAAGACCGGGAGCGTGTGGCCGCCCGCATAGGTGATGTGTTTGAAACCGGCGAATCGTCGATAGAAGCTGGGCTGGTATCCAGAACCGGCCAGGTCACACCCTATCAGCTGACCGGCGTGTTGACCCAGCTGGATGGCAAAAAATGCCTGATTGGTGTGGGCATAGACATTTCTGTCCGCAAACAGGAAGAAGCCGCCAGACGCGCCAGCGAGGCCAGTTACCGCACACTTTTTGAATACGCACCCGACGGCATCCTGATAGCCGATACCGACAGCAACTACAAGGACGCCAACCCCGGCATGTGCCGTTTGCTGGGCCTGACGCGTGACGAGCTGGTTGGTCTGCACGCCTCGGACATCGTGGCACCGTCCGAACTGACCCATATAGCCCCTGCGCTGGACGCTATCAACCAGCAGTCAAGTTACCAGCGCGAATGGCGCTTCAGACGCAAAAACGGCTCGGTTTTTCCGGCAGATGTGATTGCCACCGTCATGCCTGACGGCAACCTGATGGCCATGGTGCGTGATATTTCAGAACGGGTAGAGGCAGAAAAAGCCCTGCGTGATGCAGAGCTGCGTTTTCACACCCTGTTTTCACAGGCACCCGTGGGTGTGGTGGTGATTGATCCGGAAACAGCAGGCATTCTGGAATGTAACGAACAGGCCGCCAGGCAGCTGGGTTACACAGTACAGGAGTTCTCAAACCTCAGCACACAAGACTTTGAGGCCAGTCTTACCCCTGTACAGATCGACCAGCGTATCCAGACCCTGTTGCAGACGGGTCGGGATCAGTTTGAAACCCGTCACCGGAGCAAAACCGGCGAGATTCGTGATGTGCAGGTAACGGCGCGCCTGCTGGAACTGGCGGGCCGCAAGCTGGTGCAATGTATTGTCATAGACATCACAGACCGCAAACAAGCCGAGCAAATGCTGCGCGAAACACTGGACATGCTTGAGCACAAAGTCAGCGAACGCACGGCAGAACTGCAGATGGCGCTGGTCAGGGCGGAAGCGGCGGACAAGATCAAATCAGCTTTTCTGGCTACCATGTCGCATGAGCTGCGCACGCCTCTCAACTCCATCATCGGGTTCACCGGCATGGTGGTGCAGGGCCTGGCCGGGCCGCTGAATGCCGAACAAAAAAAGCAGCTTGGCATGGTGCGCGGCAGTGCGCGGCATTTGCTGGAACTGATCAACGACGTACTTGATCTTTCTAAAATCGAGGCTGGCCAGCTTGAAGTACGTGCCGAAGCGCTGGACCTGCCAGCCCTGATTGAACGCGTGACGGCATCGGTCCAGCCACTTGCCGCGCGGCGCGGCTTGAGTGTTGAGGCCATCATCGCGCCCGGTATCGGTGAAATCATCAGCGACCGCCGCCGGGTCGAACAGATTTTGCTGAACCTGCTGAACAACGCCATCAAGTTCACCGAACGCGGCAGCATCAAGCTGAATGCTGAACTGACGACAAACTCACCAGAAACCGCAACGCCACTGTCGGTTTGCCTGCGTGTAAGTGATACCGGTATAGGCATTGCGCCAGATGACCTGGCAACCCTTTTTCAGCCATTCCGGCAGATTGACAGTGGCCTGACACGCCAGCACGATGGTACCGGCCTGGGCCTGACGATTTGCCGCCGTCTGGCAGATTTGCTGGGCGGCACGATTGTTGTTGAAAGCCAGCCGTCCAAGGGAAGCACCTTCACTGTCACCCTGCCTTTGAACCGCATCCGCCCCACACCATGAACAAAACCATACTGCTGATAGAAGACAACGAGCAGAACAGCTATTTGCTGACTTTTTTGCTGGAGCAGCACGGTTACGAGGTTGTGGCGGCCAGTGACGGATTCAGCGGCATGGAAATGGCCCGCACACTTGAACCGGTCATGGTGCTGCTGGATATACAACTGCCGCGCATGGACGGTTACGCCGTGGCCAGGGCATTGCGCCAGATGGATGCACTCCAGAGCATCCCCATCGTGGCCGTCACCTCATACGCCATGGTCGGTGACAAGGAAAAATGCCTGGCGGCTGGCTGCAACGGATATATCGAAAAACCGATTGACCCCGAAACCTTTGTGCGCGAAATTCAGGCCATTGCAGCCGCCACGCAAGCGCATGAAAACAGTACCGCAACAGCAAGAGGCACCAGGTGACACAGGTTCTGATCGTTGATGACAAGGAGGAAAACCTTTATTACCTCGAAGCGCTGCTGACGGCGCACGGCTGCACCGTGATGTCGGCACGCCACGGTGCCGAAGCCCTGTTCAAGGCCCGCGCCGCACCGCCCAAGCTGATCATTTCAGATCTGCTGATGCCGGTGATGGACGGTTACACCCTGCTGCGCCACTGGAAGGCCTCAGCCCAGCTCAGACACATTCCCTTTATCGTTTACACCGCAACCTATACCGAAGAAGCTGACGAAAAACTCGCGCGTGATCTGGGCGCAGATGCCTTTATCCTCAAACCCGCCGAGCCTGAGGAGTTTCTGGCCAGGGTACAACAGGTGCAGGCCAATGCTGTGGCAGCCGTGCCGCTGTCGGTCAAGCAGCCACTGGGTGATGAAAACGCCATGCTGGAGGTCTACAGCCAGGCCCTGATACGCAAACTCGAAGAAAAGTCACTGCAGCTCGAAGAGTCCAACGCC
>JAZKIK010000511.1:6528-23202 GCA_040384925.1 Pseudomonadota bacterium
ATGAACGCCCGCACCTTCCTGATCCACGGCTTGATCGCCGGCCTCCTCGCCGGCATCGCCGCCTTCCTCGTCGCCTACTCGATCGGCGAGCCGCCGATCGACGCCGCCATCGCCCTCGAAGAGTCCAACGCCGCACTGCGCCTGGACATACTTGCCCGCAAACTGGCTGAAGAAAAACTGCTTCAGAACGAAGCCACACTGGCCATGGCCAGCAGGCTGGGGCGTTTGGGTGCCTGGATCATTATCCTGCCAACGCAGCAGATCATGTGGTCTGGTGAAGCGCGTGCCATTCACGAGGTAGCGGCAGATTTTTTGCCAACACTTGAAAACACCATCGGTTTTTATACACCCGAGTGTCGTCCCCTTCTGACCGAAGCCTGTGATATCTGCGCCCGGGAGGGCCGGCCATTTGACCTGGAACTGCACCTCATCACGTCCACGGGCCGCCCTATTGCTGTGCGCACCATCGGTGAGGCGGTGTGGGGCAGCAACGGAAAAGTCCAGCAGATACAGGGCGCAATCCAGGACATCACGGACCGCAAGTTCATGGAAGACAAGGTCAGGCAGGCCCAGAAAATGGAGGCTGTCGGCACCCTGGCCAGCGGCATTGCCCATGACTTCAACAACATCATTGCGGTAATACAGGGCAATATCCACAAGGCACTTGATGATCTGCACCCCGAGCACCCTGCACGCAAAAATGTCAACGAAATAAGAAAAGCAACCCACCACGCGAAAAATCTGGTCAAACAGATACTCACCTTCAGCCGCCAGCTACCGCCTGTACACAGCCTGCTGTCCGTGGGCCCGGTGCTTGAAGAAACCACCGGTTTTCTGCAGGCCAGCCTGCCACCTGGCGTCACAATGGTTTATTCGGTTGCCCAGGGCACACCCCACATCCAGGCCGACGCCACACAGTTGCATCAGGTTTTGCTGAATCTGTGCACCAACGCCGCCCACGCTATCGGCGAGCAGGCTGGCCGCATCGAACTCAAGGCTGAAGAGGTAGTGCTGGACGCCGCGCAGATCGGTGCGGCCGGTGACCTGAGCCCTGGCCGGCACCTTCAACTCTCTGTCAGCGACACCGGTACCGGCATGGACGAAGCAACGCTTGAACGCATCTTCAATCCGTTTTTCACCACCAAGGAACCTGGCAAGGGAACCGGCCTGGGGCTTTCCGTCGTGGACGGCATCATTCGGGAGCACAAAGGCCGCGTCAGCGTCACCAGCCGGCCCGGCCATGGCACGACCTTCACGATCCTGATTCCAGCCAGTGAAGATCAAACCGACACACCAGCCAATGAAAACGACACCAACGCCGAAACACAACACGGCAGCGGCCAGCACATCCTGTATCTGGACGACAAGGAAGACCTGGTCGAGCTGTCAACCGCCCTGTTTGAATCGCTCGGCTACCGGGTTACAGGCTTCACCAGCCCGGCCAGTTGCATACAG
This sequence comes from Pseudomonadota bacterium, assembly GCA_040384925.1. Classification (GTDB taxonomy): domain Bacteria; phylum Pseudomonadota; class Gammaproteobacteria; order Burkholderiales; family Burkholderiaceae_C; genus Polaromonas. The sequence continues at coordinate 7,984 of JAZKIK010000511.1, forward strand.
GCCTTTGCCCAAAACCCGGACGGCTTTGACCTGTTCATCACAGACCTCAACATGCCAGGCCACTCAGGTCTGGACGTAGCCGCCCAGTTGATGGCGATAAAACCCAAACTCGGCGTCATCCTGGTGTCCGGCTACACAGATGACAGCCTGACGGAGAAGGCCCATCAAATGGGCATCAAACACGTCGTCAGCAAAACCAGCAGCCTGGAAACCATGGCCAACACCATTCACCAGTTGCTGGTAGGGTGATGGCCGGGTGCCGGAGTCTGGCAGTTAAATGCCTGTCTGAAAATTGGCATTTTCAATTGCGCAGATGACTGTCACGAATGGTGCACTGATCCATGACACCTTGAGATCAGGTCTGGTGAAAGCTCAGCTACCGAATGCACGCCCAGCAAGGCAAGGGTACGGCGAAATTCGCTTTCAAGAATGCCCAGAGCCTTCGCCACACCCGGCTGTCCAGCCGCAGCCAGTCCATATAAAACCGCCCGACCCACCATGACGGCATTCGCGCCCAGCGCCAGTGCCACGGCAAGCTGGGTTCCCGTTCTGAAACCGCTGTCAACCATGATTGTGAAAGCTGGCCCCAGGCTGCGACGAAGCTCGGCAATCACTTCGACAGGCGAAATTGCCGGTTCTGCCTGACGCCCACCATGGTTGCTGAGAATGATTGCGTCTGCGCCAAGCGATGCTGCGGTGTTTGCCTCATCCACCCTCAGTATGCCCTTGATGACCAGTTTGCGTGGCCAGAGCTGGCGCAGTCTCCTGATGTCGTCCCATGACAAGACAGGGCGGTTGCCCGCCACCCACCGCCCCATTGTGAAGACGTCCGGATTTTTCTGACTGACAAATTCGTACAGGTTGACGAAGTTTGGGGGTCCGTCCTTCAGCAACACATTTCGCAGCCAGTGCGGGTGTCTCAATATATCCAGCTTGCTTCTGAGATTCAGCTTCCCCCGAGAAACATAGTTGCGCTGGTCCCACAGCCGGTTTCCGGCAACAGCGCCATCTATGGTGATCACCAGTGCCTCGCTGCCCGCAGCGAGCGCGCGCTCAAGCAGGCGTTCGGCCATCGGCAGGCCGCCGTAGGCATACAGTTGAAACCAGTGCCGCAGGCCCTTGACGGCACTGACATCCTCAATGGTGGACATGGACACCGTGCTTTGGGCTGCAGGGATATTTTCGCCTGCGGCCGCCCTGGCGATTTCCAGATCTCCGTGACGCCAGAGCATGCCATTGAACCCGGTCGGCGCGATCACAACAGGCATGCGCAGCGGTGCGCCAAACAGGCTCGTCGAGGTGTCTGTTTTTGTAGCGTCCACTGCCATGCGGGGTTGCAACAGACATTCATTGAGAATGGCCTGATTGCGTCTGAGCGTCAGTTCCTGGTCCGCACCCCCTTCGAGATACTCATACATGAAGTTGGGCAGGCGGCGCTGCGCCATGCAACGCAGGTCCTCAATTGTTTTTGCCTGGTCCACGCTCCAGGCAAGTCGCTGGCGCCGAGCGGAATTTGGCCATATCAATGGATCTGGATTCATGAATTTTCTTGCGTTTTTACCTGAGGCTTGCCGAAGCCGGGCCTGGCTCCACATTGCGGAGACAGGCACTGTGAACACCTGATGGCGACGGACTCTATCGATGAACACGCAAGACAAACTGGCGCTGAAGTTAAACCAGTATTTACCTGCATTCAACAGTGGCCAGCATGGATGGCACCAGGGCAGGCCATCCGGAATGCAGATGCAGGCCCATTGGTGCAACAGCCCAAGGGTGCCAGCTTGCACCGGTCAAAACAGCAGGGGCTGTACTGCAGGCTTGGGGTTTTCACTGCCGGCGTCCCGTTAAAAAATGCCATTCACGCGATACAATTTCCGCATTAAGGAAATATATCCGTATTGCGGATTTTTAAACCAGGAAAGCAGATGCTTGCACAGACAGTTTTAAGGAAACTTTTGGAAGAGCTTTCCCTTCCCACTGATGAATGGTTACCCAGAATCCAGATCACTGGCGAAGACCCCGTTGTGCCCAGCCGCTATCGTGCGGGTCTTGCCAGTGCCACGGCACTCGGCGCGATGGCCGTCGGCATCAGCGAGATATGGAAGCAGCGAAGTGGCGTCACGCAGGAGATCAGCATCAGCCTCAAAAAAGCTGCTGTTCCGGGGCTGCGCACACTGGCATATCTCAGGCGCGATGGGCATGGGCTCCAGCTGTCGCGGCCGCCTTCGGAAAACAAGGTGTTTTTTGAAACCCGTGATGGCCGCCAGATCTACCTTCTGCGCCATGCCTTCTATCACGATCATTTCAGCCGCCTGCTTGCCAGTCTGGATTGTTCGTCGGCAACCGAATCGATTGCACGGGCTGTAGCCAGACGCGATGCACAGGAACTGGAAGACAGCCTGGCAGAGGCCAGGGCAATGGGCGCCATTGCGCGTACACAAGAGGAATGGCTGGCTCATCCGCAAGGAATGTATCTGTCTTCCCGCAGCCCGGTGGAAGTGTCCCGCATGGGCGGCAGCGATCGGGAACCCTTGCGCCCCGCAGCGCGCCCCCTGGCAGGCATCAGAATTGTGGATATGGGCCATGTTCTTGCAGGTCCGATTGTTTCCCGCTGCCTTGCTGAACAAGGTGCCGAAGTGATTCACGTCTCCGCCCCCCATCTGCCAGACCCGAACCATATTGTGGTGGATACGGGCTTCGGCAAGCGGACTGCATTCGCGGATTTGCTCAATGCCAATGATCTTGAAAGACTGAAACAGCTCATTTCCGGGGCCGACATCTTTGTGCATTCATGGCGGACCGGCAGCCTGGACAAATACGGCCTTTCTGCCGAAGAGCTGACGGCGATACGCCCTGGCCTCATTTATGTTTCACTCAGTTGTTACGGCTCCGCTGGCCCCTGGGCCAGCCGTGCGGGTTACGACCCGTTTGGCCAGGTGGTCAGCGGGCTGGCTGTTGGAGAAGGCTCTGCCGACAACCCGGCTCTTGCTTCGACTTTTACCCTGAACGACTATCTGGCCGGATATCTGGCGACAGCCGGGGTGACAAGTGCCCTTGTGCGCCGCGCCCGCGAAGGAGGAAGCTACAGGGTCAACGTATCACTGACAGGGGCGTCCATGTGGCTGCAGGATCTGGGAAAGCTGCCACCAGCCCAGTGGCCCGGCGGTGCCCTCGGTGTCAGTTCACTGCCGCAGGTCGACCCGCAGGACCTGGCCATAACCCAGACAAATTACGGCACCATTGAGCATGTGAAACCCCTTGTCCACTACTCTGCCACACCGGCATTCTGGGCCAGCCCACCCATGCCTGAAGGCGCCAGCAGCCTCGACTGGGAATGAGCGGCCAGGCCAGACCCGCGGCGTAGAATTCAATATTCAATGCAGCTCGCATTGCGCAATTGGAGATCAGCGTGGGCATTTCTGAAGCCGATCTTAATGATCCGGATTTTATCAATTCATTGGCAAAGGGCCTGGCAGTCATCGAGGCCTTCGGGGCTGACAGCCCCAACATGACACTCACACGTATCGCCACAAAAGTAGGACTCAGCCCGGGTTCTGCGCGCAGGGTGCTGGTTACCCTTAACAAACTCGGTTATGTGGACTACCACCTGGAAGAAAAGCGTTATAGCCTTGCGGCAAGGACACTGCAGCTTGGTTATTCCTATCTGGCATCCTTGCCGGCGCTGGACCTGCTTCAGCCGCGCCTGGCCGAACTTGCCGACAAGCTCAACGAATCCTGCTCCATCATGATGAGAAACGGCAAGGAAGTCGTGTGCGTAGCGCGCGCCACGGCCAGGCGCCTGCAGCGCGACTACATGTCGGTCGGATCACGTTTCCCGGCACATGCCTCATCCAGCGGAAAGGTTCTGCTTGGCGTGCTGACACCCAGGGAGTTTGCGGCCCTGTATCCGGAAAACGAGCAACTGCCGCCGCTCACCTCATTCACGGTGCACGACGTGGCTGCATTGCGCGTTCAGGTAGCGCTGGCAAAGGAACAGGGCTGGATTTGCGTCAACCAGGAAACGGCTCTCGGCATCGCTTCTGTCGCTGTGCCGCTGAAAGTCAGTGGCAAGATCCAGTACGGGCTTTCAACCAGTGCAACCCTGACGCGTGACAGCTCGATTTTTGTCGAAAGTTATCTTCCGGAACTGCACCGGACCGCCCAGGTGATGGAAAAGCTGCTCAACAGCCGCTCCTGAAAAAGGCGCGGCATGCAGGCGCTACGGGCTTCATGAGGCGCGAATCAATCAGTATCCGGTGGACAACTTGCTTCAGTACCAAGCCATAAAACCCTGGAGACAAGCGGCCCGCTCACTTCCGCAAATTGGCCACTGGATACTGACTGACAATCACCTGATGTGATGTCACAAAAGATCAGTTCGCCAGAACGCCTTCACTCATCACTTTTGTGTGGATGCCGCCTTGCATGGCGATGCAATCGGGTGGAAAGTCCTGCTCGAATGAATACCCCTGGTCCTGGAGCGTCCCCAGAAAGCCATCAAGGTGGCGCATTGCGCCAGCGTAGATGTCGTGCAGGACCACCAGCGGCCAGTCGCGAGCGGCGATTTGCTGCGCTGCTACCTGGGGCCAGCCATCCTTGTCCCTGAAATCCCCTGGTACAGCGTTCCAGAGGACGCAGGTGTATCCGCCCGCCGAAAGATGGTCTGTGGCGGTGCGGTTGAGTGCGCCGTCCAGGCGGCCGCCGCCGCCGAAGGGCCGGAAAAGCTTGCTCGGGTGCGCCAGGGTGCCCATCAGTTCCTGGGTGCGCTCAATCTCCGCCCGGACAAATTCAATGTCGCCATTCGTTCTGAAAGGGTGGGAGTGGCTCCAGGTATGGTTGCCTATCCAATGCCCCTCGGCTGCGGCACGCTCGGCTGGAGCGCGCGCCTTTTCGAGGTTCTGGCCAACGACAAAAAAAGTTGTCCTGATATTGCGCCTTGCCAGAATGTCCAGGACAAATGGCGTTGTTTCGGGATCCGGCCCGTTATCAAACGACAGCGTGATCCGTTTCAAATCAGTCTTCAGCATCCTGGAAAACCTCCGTTCTAAGCTTGAAAAGTTTTGGCACAAAAAGCATTGCAGCGAGTACAAATGCAACGATGATCAGCACCGCACTGATGGGGCGCGTAAAAAATACAGTGGCATCACCCTGCGAAATCAGCATGGCCCGGCGGAAATGCTCTTCCACCATCGGTCCAAGGATGAAACCAAGAAGAAAGGGCGCTGGTGTGCAGCCGACCCTCAGGAACATATACCCGGCCAGCCCCGCAATTGCCAGGATGTAGACCTCCAGGGAACTGCCATTTCCGACAAAGGTGCCAATGCAGCAAAAGGCCAGAATGCCGGGGAACAGTACCGAATAGGGAATCCTGAGCAGCCTGACCCAGATGCCTACAAATGGCAGGTTCAGGATGAGCAGCATCAGGTTGCCTACCCACATCGAGGCGATAAGTCCCCAGAACAGCTGGGGCTGCGCAGTGATGATGCGCGGGCCTGGCTGTATTCCCTGCACGACCATGGCACCTATCATGAGTGCCATGACTGCGTTCGAGGGTATGCCGAGGGTAAGCATCGGTATGAACGAAGTCTGTGCACCTGCATTGTTGGCGCTTTCCGGCCCTGCGACACCCTCAATGGCGCCTTTTCCGAACTCTTGCGGATGCCTGGAAAGTTTCTTCTCGATTGCATACGAGGCAAACGAGGACAGGAATGCGCCGCCGCCCGGCAAAACCCCCAGCAAGGAGCCAATACCGGTGCCGCGCAGGATTGGCAGGGCGGAGCGTTTCAGGTCTTCCCGGGTCGGCCAGAGACTGTTGATCCTGTGGGAAGTCCTGGAATTTCCTTCGTCACTCTCAAGATTCCTCAGAACCTCTGCAATGCCAAACACACCGATGGAAACAGCCATGAAGCTGATGCCGCTGCGCAGTTCGTCGTTGTCAAAAGTGAATCGTGTGACAGCTGTGAAAACGTCGGTGCCAACCAGTCCAAGCAGCAGCCCTGTCACTGCCATGGCAAGCTCTTTCAGCGGTGAGCCCTGGGACAGCACCACCACCAGAATGATGCCCAGCAATGTCAGCGAGAAATACTCAGGTGCGCCAAACCTGAGCGCGATCTGGCTCAGGGAGGGTGAGGCAAGGGCAATCACCAGGGTCGAGATGGTGCCGGCCACAAAAGAGCCGATGGCAGAGATCGAGAGTGCGGCACCCGCCCTTCCCTGCAAGGCCATCTGGTAGCCGTCAATGGCGGTAACTGCAGACGAGGGCTCGCCGGGCAAATTCACCAGGATGGCGGTGATGGAGCCCCCGTACTGGGCACCGTAATAAATGCCTGCAAGCATGATGAGCGCTGCTGCCGGATTGAGTGTCAGAGTGATGGGCAGCAGCATGGCAATTGTGGCTGCAGGGCCTATGCCCGGCAAAACCCCTATGAGGGTTCCCAGGGTCACGCCCAGCAGGCAGAGCACGAGCGATTGCAGACTGAGTGCCACGCTGAATCCCATCAGGATTCCATCAAAAACTTGCATTTTTATTGTCTCCGCATGCTTTTTACAGTGAAGGGTTGATGAGCGGGAAAGGAACCCGAACCCCGAACTTGAAAACCGCAACACAAAAAACAGTGACCCCTGCGACCACCAGCACCCCATGCAGCAGCCTGATCTTCCTGCTCGCCATCACGGCCAATGCAACACTGATCAATAGCGCCGGTACCAGGCCCAGGCTGCGTACTGTCAGTCCAAAAGCAATGGGTGCACTGCTGATGAGCAGTACCGCACGCCAGTTGACTGGCATTTGGGCCTCTGTATCTCGCGGCGCGCTGAATAAAATGGCCAATCCCAGTCCCAGGAGAATCATGCAAAGAGAAAGCGGGAAAAACCCTGCGCCCATTTCTTCGAGGCTTCCGACGTCAAGCTTGGCCAGCGTGTTGATGCCAAGGAACAGGCTGATGGCCAGAAACATGCATCCGGCTTTTGCGTCTTGCGATTTCCAGTTCGGCATGAGCTTCTCCTAAAGGCGATCGTCAAGCTGCTGCTTCGAAGAACCATAAAGTTCGGCAAGCACTTCTGCGGTATGCTGGCCCAGCGCGGGGGGATTGAGCATTTCACGCGGTGCCGCAACGTCGCGCCACGGCATGCCGGGAACGGTCACCTTTTCGCCTGAATTCGGCGGGTATTCAATTTCCATAAACGAGCCGCGATACGCCAGGTGAGGCAGCTTGACCACCTCGGGCAGCGTGAGAATGGGCTCAGAGGGAATGCCACGCGCATCCAGTTGCTCAAGCCAGTAGTCGGCTGTCCGGGTCTTGAAGACCTTGAAAATTGCCTCCAGCATTTTCACGCGATTGATATTTCTGTCGATCTGCACCTTGAACTCCGGCACCTCGCCAAGACGGGCAAATTCAGGAATGGAAATAAAGGCCTTCCATGCCTTTTCATTGGTGACCGCCATCACAAATTCGCGATCCGAAGCCATGAAGCTTTCATACGGTGCCATCAGCGGATGGGCATTGCCAACCCGCGCATACGGTTTTCCGGTGGAGGTGTAGGTCACGATCTGCTGATTGAGCACCATCAGCAGCGCGTCAAGCATGGCGATATCTATGTAGCGGCCCTTGCCCGTTTCACGCCGCTCCATGAGGGAAGCCATGATGGACATCACGGCCGAGAAGCCGCCCACAATGTCGGCAATCGGGCCACCGGCCTTGTAGGCCGGGCCTGCGGCCGGCCCCGTCTGGGACATCAGCCCGCTGATGGCCTGCACCATCAGGTCTATGCCGGGGCGGTGCGACATCGGGCCCGTCTGTCCATACGCACTGATCGAGCAATAGATGATGTCGGGCTTGACCTCTGCGACCTTTTCATAGTCCAGGTTAAAGCGCTTCATCGTACCGGGCCGGAAGTTTTCGACCACGATATCCGAGGTCTTCACCAGGTCCATGAATATCTGCTGCCCTTCCTGGGTATGCAGATCGACTTCAACCGAACGCTTGTTCCGGTTGGACGACATATAGGTTGCAAAGGGAGGACCCCAGTACCTGGACTCATCACCTGTTCCTGGCATCTCGAGCTTGATGATGTCGGCACCCAGGTCACCCATCAGCATGGTCGAATACGGCCCGGCAAGCGCGCGGGAAACATCCAGAACCCGGATGCCGCTCAGTGCACCCTTGAAAATCTTTTCACTCGTCATTTGGCTTCACTCCAGTATTTCGTTTGCAGGCTCATGCGGCCCGTACAGTGTTGACAATGCTTCCGATGCCGTCGATGCCGGCCTCGACCACATCGCCGTCCCGTAGCCAGATTTGCGGGCTGAGTCCCATGCCCACACCCGAGGGGGTGCCGGTCGCAATGATGTCGCCGGCTTCCAGGGTCATGCCGCTGGAGAGGCTTTCGACAATTTGCGCGCAGTTGAACAGCATGTCGGATGTCACCGAGTCCTGGCGCCTTTCACCATTCACCGAGAGCCAGAGGCGATGGCTCTTGCTGGCATCAAATTCGTCGGCCGTCACGATCCAGGGGCCTGTTGGGCAGGTGGTGTCCAGGCCCTTGCCCTTGAACCACTGGCCATGCGCGCGCTGCAGGTCCCGTGCGGTAATGTCGTTGACGACCATGTATCCAAAAATGCAATCCGGCGCACCAGCTTCTGAAACATCACGGCAGTTCCTGCCCATGACAATTCCCAGCTCGACTTCGTAGTCAAGCTTTTCGGTCGCTGCCGGAAGGCGAACGTCTGCCCCGGTGCCAATGACGGTGGTAGGTGGCTTGCTGAAAAACTCGGGCACCGGAGGAAATTTCACCTCGATACCATGAGCCCTGGCACCCTCCTCTATGTGCAGCCGGTAATTTCGTCCCACACAGAACACATTTTTGGCAGGCCGGGGTATGGGTGCATGAAGCGTCACGCTGTCCAGGGCATAACCATCATCTGGGCGGAAGTCGCCAGCGATGTCCGCGATACGGGCCAGCGCAGTTTTCCCGCCCGCGATCAGTTCAAGCATGGATGCATAGGGAACCTGCAGAATCCGGTCCCCCACAATGACCCCGGGCCGGGCCACCCGCCCATTGGAGAAAGTTGCCAGCCTCATGATGCGGGCTCAAACACAGGCAGGGTGATGTCTTCGGAAATCGGCTCATAGCAGAGCCTGACCGGCATTCCGATGCGGATGGATTCCGGGTCGGCATGGACGATGTTTGAGGTCATCATGGCCCCTTCCTGCAGCTCGACCAGCGCAACAACGACCGGCCCCTCAACTTCCTCGAACACCGACTTGGCTGCAACGGTATAGGTGTGGATGGTTCCCAGGCCGCTCACACGCGTCCAGGCAAGTTTTCGCGAGGCGCATTCGGGGCAGATATAAACAGGGTAGAAGGCATAGGTTCCGCAATCCCCACATTTCTGGATCTGCATGGCCTGGGCCTTGCAGGAATCCCAGAAGGGTTGTGAAACAGTGGATGGAACAGGCAGATATCTCGACATTTGAATCTCCTCAGTCGCGGCCAAGAATGGCAATGGAATGGTTGGACGCCACGGCGCTGACATTTGTGACGAGGCCAAGTTTTGCGTCCTTGACCTGCCTGTCGCCGCATTCGCCACGCATCTGGCGAGTCGCTTCGATGATGTGGTTGATGCCCCCGGAAGAGCCAAACGACAGCAGCCCGCCGTGGGTATTGATGGGTAGCTGCCCACCCAGTTCCAGACGGCCATTCTCGGTAAACGCCCCGCCTTCACCCTTGGCGCAATAGCCCAGGTCTTCCAGTTGCAGAAGGACCGTGATGGTGAATGAGTCATAGAGTTGCGCGACGTCGATGTCGGTCGGCTTAACGCCGGCCATGCCGAATGCCTGCTTTGCAGCGACCGACTGAACCGTTCGCGTGAGGCTGAAGTTCTTTTTTTCTTCAGGCCTTGCACCGGTGGCCCGCGCCAGATGCGCCAGGTGATAGTAGGACTGGGCCTGGCCCGTGCCGAGGATGCGTACCGGTTTGGCTTTCAGGTCGCGTGCCCGCTCCAGCGAGGTGATCAGGATCGCGCCGGCACCGTCACATGTCGGGCTGCAGTCCAGAAGCCGCAATGGTGTTGACACCATCCGGGAATTGACCACATCTTCGACCGTGATCAGGTCCCGCTTGAAAGCCTTTGGATTCAGGTGGGCATGTTTGCGGCATGCCACGGCAATATTGGCCAACTGCTCGGGTGTCGTGCCAAATTCATGCATGTGGCGCTGGGCAAGCATTGCGTACACGCCGGGCACGGTGATCCCGAATGGAACCTCGAACTCGATCGGATGCGCACCGTATTCGATATAGGCCTTCAGCGAGGTGCCACTTGGCACACCTGAAAGCGTCGTGTCGCCGCGCAGCAGAAGCACTGCCTTGCACAGGCCGCGTTCAACCGCCCACTTGGCGACCTGCACTCCGTTGAGATACGAATGCCCACCGGTGCGCAGGGTATCTGCAAACAGCTTGCAGTGGATACCCAGGTGCTCACCGATGATCATGTGGTGGCGGATGTTGTCATTGAGAAAGGTACCGGTGGTCATCAGACCGTCGATATCGTGCTTGTCAATGCCCGAGTCTTCTATTGCAAGCATGGCCGCATCAATATGAAGTTCGGTGGGATTTTTTCCGGTGAGACGGCCAACAGGTGGTTCGCCCACGCCCGCAATTACAGCTTCAGTGCCAGGTGACGGCATGGATGTTCTCCTAGATTCAGGGGTGTTGAAGCGCAGTCAAGCGCCTGGATGGGGCGCAGGGCCGAGGCTCTGCGCATGGTGGCTGGCTTACTGCTTTTTGAGGCCGATGTCGTCGACCAGCTTGCCGTAACGTGTGCGTTCGGCTGCAAGGAATTCTTCAAACTCTTTTGGAGATTTGCTCGTCCAGACTTCGGTGTCGGTCTTTTTCAGCGCCTCGATGACGGCAGGTGTGCTCAGCACCTGGTTCAAGGTGGTGAACAGCTTTTCCCGGTATTTTTCCGGTGTGCCGGCAGGCACAAAAAGCCCATACCAGGAACTGAGAAGAACATTGGTATAGCCCTGCTCGCGCATGGTTGGCAGCTCCGGCAGAAATTTTGAGCGCTGTTCAGAAGTGATGCCCAACAGCTTGATCTGATTTGACTGGAGACCAGGCTGGAATTGCGACAGCGAATAGAACATCACATCCACTTCGCCGCGCATCAGCGACAGCACCGCCTCTGAACCACCCTGGTAGGGGATGTGGCGCAGCTTGATGCCCGTGTTCTGCATCAGCATCTCGCCCAGCAGGTGATTGGAGTTGCCGATACCAGTGGACGCGAAGGAGAGGCTTTTGGTTTTTGCCATGGCCACCAGCTCTTTGGCCGAATTGATGCCGGATGAACTTGGAACAGCCATGATCAGGCTTTGCGCAGCCGCACGACCAACAGGATCAAAGTCCTTGGGCGCGTAGGGCAGCCTGGCATAGACATTTGGATTGGCCGAGAAGTCTGCAATGGTTGCCCACAAGACGTTGTAGCCATCTGCCTCCTGCCTGGCCGCACGCACCATGCCCGGGATATGCGCGGCACCGCCAATGTTCTCGATGACCATGGGCTTGCCAAGTATCTTTTCCATCGCCGGGAACACAATGCGCGCGATACCGTCGGCAGCAGAGCCTGCCGGGATGGGCACGATCACATTGATGGCGCGTTCGGGATAGTCGGCTGCCTGGACAGAAGCCCCACACACCAAAAAAGCTACAGCAGCCAGCAAGGACGATAAAGATTTGAGCTTGATCATTTTTTGTCTCCTTCGATAATTTATATTTCCGCTATGCGGAAAGTTTTCCGCATAGCGATATTATAAAGAGACAAATCCAAAGGTCAAGTGCCGCATGCACTTAAATCAATCCAGCAGCACATGTGTGGACAAGAGCTAAAAGCACGTAGCCACTCAGACCTCTCACAAGGCCTGGACAAGGGTGAAGGCCGGCAATGGGCTGCAGCTTTTTGCAGGGTTTGGTGCTGCGCTGCATGGACATAAAAAAAGGGTTGCGGCATCTCTGCCGCAACCCTTTTGCCAAAGGACCAGTCGCTATCTGCCTGTATCGCCAGCCATCAGAAGTTATGGTTTATGCCGAGCTGATAGTTGCTTGTGCGCCCGATCTTCGAGCCAGGGAAACTTGCCCGTGCGGCTGCGGCCACCTTGTCGAAGTTCTGCGTGCTGATAGCGCCAGCGTACAGAAAGGTCCGTTTGCTCAATGCATACTTGGCGCGCAGGCCCAGCCCCTTGCTGGTGCCCAGGGTATCGCCGCGGGATTGCCCATAGACAGCACTCAGCACAGCCGGTCCTACCGGTACGGCCACACCAAACGCAAATTCCTTTTGCGGGGCAAAGGCAACACCGCCCACCGTCACGTCCCTGAACTTGGCCCGGTTGAACTGGCCCGTTACCTTGGCAACGCCGAAATCGTATGAAACATTCAGCAGCGTGTTCTCCAGCGCCGGCTTGGTGGTCGCAGTGACAGTGCCTGCCTCGGACTGGAAACCACCGCTGAGCACCAGCGGGCCATTGGCATACTTGAGGTGTGCCGCATAACTCGCGCTGGCAGAAGTTGTCGGCGTCTTGTCTTCGCCGGGCGCCCACATGACAGAAGCACTGAATCCGCTGAAAACAGGTGTGGAGTACTTGACGCTGTTGTTGAAGCGCACGTTGTAGCCCACCCAGGAGTTGGTACGGTTCAGGAAGGCAAGCGAACCAGCGATCGTTGAAATCGCACTTGCGGCTCGCACGGCTGTGAATGCACTGTTCCCGCCAGCAGAATCTGCCGCCAGGATGGGACTCACATTCGACCCCGGATCCAGCGTGGCAGCGCCGTGCAGCGTGCCATCGGGAATGATGTCATCGTAGCTGCTGCTATTGCGCCCCAGCAAGACCGTGCCCCAGGTCCGCGACGACAGGCCAAACGCTGCACGCCGGCCAAACAGCGAACCCAGAGTCTGGGCACCGGTGTCAATACTGAAACCGCCCAGCAGGTCAAATACCGCAGACGTGCCACCACCCAGGTCTTCACTGCCCTTGAGCCCCCAGCGATTGCCGTTGATACTGCCGCCGTCAACTTTTTGCTGCTTCAGGCTGGTGATCACCGCACCGTTCAGTGTGTTGGTCGTGACCGAGGCCACGTTTGCGTCCACCCAGCCGTACAGGGTCACTGAAGATTGCGCCATCGAGACACCCGAAGCGGCCAGGGTGCCAAGGGCAACAAGCGATTTTTTCCAGCGCCGTGCCACTGGTGCCGGGCCTGAAGCAGTTCCCGCATCAAGCACGGTTGAACGGCCCGAAAACAGCACCCGCGAGCGCTGCCCAAATATCGATTTCTTCATTTCGTCTCCTCTTGTTAAAGTCAAATAATCCGCATAGCGGAATTGTTTCCGCTATGCGATATTATTTACTTTTATTCCAGAGGTCAATGGCTGTACAAAATCTCAGGTTCAGGTCAATGTGGCCTAAAAACGTGTTCACGGTCCAGGTGATGCCGACCCAGCCCAAGCCATTGCAGGAGAACTGAAAATGGCTCATGCTGCACCTGTTGCACTCAGGCAAAAACTTGCCTGAGGCGTCTGGCGGGTCGCGCCTTCAAATAAATTCCGGCTGTTTACGAATGCTTTTCTGCAGGTTCAAACGCGTTTTTCTCCGGATGACCTCACCAGCCGAATCGGCGTTGACACCACAAAGGTCAAGCATGTAACATCCGAAGTACGGAATATTTTCCGCATGTAGGAAATAAACATTCGATCAGGCATCACCGCAGTCGAATGCATGCAGCCCGGAACAAGCAAATAGGCATTCGGGCTTCACCGGCATGGACATCATTCAAACAACGGAGACAAGAACAATGCAAAGACGACAATTGATAAAGACCGCAGGCACCGCCCTCGCCGCAGGCTGGGTTCACACGCAGGGCTGGTCCGCCCAGTCGATCAGGTACATCGTGCCTTTCCCGCCGGGCGGAGCAACCGACGCCATCAGCCGTGTGCTGACGGAGCACTTGCGGCAGCGCATGGGACAGCCGGTGATGATCGAGAACATTCCCGGCGCCGGAGGCCTGATCGGCACGGCACGGCTCAAGCAGTCGGCACCAGATGGCTACACCATTGGACTTGGCAACTCTGCCACCCACACCATTGCGCCGCAGCTGGTCAAAAGCGTGCCTTACGACCCCCTCGCCGATTTCACCGCGATCTCCATGCTCACTGAATATGCGAACGTGCTGGTTGTGGCGGCAACGTCAAGCATGAAGACCATGAAGGACTTCGTCACCCTGGGCCGCAGCAAGCCAGAAGGTTTTTCCTATGGCTCTGCAGGCAATGGCTCAAGCAACCATCTGAGCGCCGCATTGCTGGCATCAAAGGCCGGGCTTCAGATGACACATGTGCCCTACAAGGGAAACGGTGCGGCACTGACCGACATGCTTGGTGGCCGGATTGACTGGATGTTTGCCGGCCTGTCGGAGGTTCTGCCTTTTGTACAGGACAAACGCCTGCGTATCATCGGCATTTCGTCAAGAACCACCGATCCCATGTTGCCCGATGTTCCCCCCATCGGTGAAACGGTGCCCGGCTTCGAGATGGCAGGCTTCATGGGTGTATTTGCTCCGGCAAATTTTCCAGCGCCCATGGCGACGCGCTTTGCACAAGAGGTTCAGGCCATACTCCGGCTGCCCGAAGTGGCGAAAGGCTTCGAAGTGCAAGGTTTGCGCGTGAAGTCCAGCACGCCAGAAGAACTCGCAGCGCGGGTCAGGCGAGACTACGCCATGTGGAAGGCTGTTATTGCCAGTGCGGGCATCAAGGCCGAATGAGCCGGCCAGCATCGATGAACTGAATCACCTGTCTGAAAGCTCGTTCGCAGGGGCACCGAGCTTTCAGACAATCGCCAATGGAGCACACAGCGTATTGCAGCACATTGTGATGCGCGTCCATCGGTGTCCTGCCACGCGCAGGGTTCACCACCGCGTCCAGACGGGCTCTTTGGTCACAGCTTACCTGCCCCGCCAGGCACTGGCCAGTTGGGCCAGCCTGCATCAGCGTGCTGTGATTTGCGACTGAAACAGGAGAAGCTGCGAGCGAATATCAGTCCCCCAAAAATCCCCCAATGCGCAAAACTGAAAATGGCTTCAGAAACGAAAAACCCCCTGGAACATCACTGTTCCAGGGGGTATCGTCTGGTGCGGCTGGCAGGAATTGAACCCACGACCCCTTGGTTCGTAGCCAAGTAC